>NZ_JBIPNG010000319.1:0-7729 GCF_044373815.1 Prosthecobacter sp.
TGTTCGAGACGCATGGTGACGAAGCGATCCAGGTCGGTGCCGGTGAGAGCAATCCAACCGTCGGCAGTGCGTTCGACTTTGACGTGATGCAGGACCGGCAGAGTGGCTCGTGGGTTGATCACTTTGCCAAGTCCTGCCAGAGCGGGTTTCAATTCCGCGATGGGGAGTGTGATGGGATTCATGGGTGTGGCGGTTGAGGTTGATCGCCGGGATGCAATGGTTTCTCCGGCGTGACGTGGGTTTGCGGAACGACGATGATGAATTCCTGCCGCAGTTCCTTGATGGCTGCTTGCGAAGAGAAGCGAGGGCAGGCGGTGCCTGTGAGGACGAGCAGCGCAGAGGCTGCCATCCTAATGAAATGGACAATGTTCTTCATGAGGAATGAGTTTTCGGGGATGTACGCAAACAAGCCCATGCACCGGTGGAGGCACATGAGCTTGAGCGTGGGTTTCGTTGTTGTACTAGACCGCAGCTTCAGCTTTGTACTTGAGCTGGGCCGTGATGCATTCGGCGGCGCGAATGTCGGTACGAGCACCCAGGTAAACCGGCTGGTAAATGCTGCCGGATTCCTTGAATGCGTACAGATAGCGGCACTCGACCACGGTTCCCGGTATAGGAACATCGTGATTGGGCGAGATGGTGACGTTGCCGGCAGGGCGTACTTTGTCGCCCTCGAACAGGATCAATGAAACACTCCGCTTATCGTTCACCTTGGTGACGATGAACGATGCGGTTTCATGGAACTTGTGCTTGAGCTGACTGCCACCGCTGTTGGGACGACCGGGCGTGTACGGCGCGTTCTTGTGTTTGAACACCACGCCTTCCTTTCCTTCGTTCTTGAAATGCTGGAACCAGCCAGCGGTTTGAGGTGGGAAGAACACCCGCACCTCCCGGATATGGGGATGATCAAAGGAGTTGAGCATGTCCCGCATCCTCAGATATCGCACCGAGAACGCCAGATGACGCATGTCCTCCGGGACGATGGTGAGCAGGTCGAAGGCATGGAAGGTGTCTCCCACCGCTTCACCATCGAGAACGAAGTTTCGCGGGTATTTTGCTGCGTTGCATGCGATCCCGTCAGGAACCGCGGTGGGGAATCCCAGGCGGTTGATGCCGGTGATTTCGTCGCCGTCCTTTCGGAGGATCAGACGGCGGCCATCGAACTTCTCCTGCATCCAGTAGTCGGGATTGAACAAGAACTGGTTGAGTTGCTGTTCGTTGATGGGGGTGAGGAGCTGGCACTGAATGCCTGTGTGTTTGTTGGGAGAGTCCGGTGGCGTGGTGGTGTCTGCGTCGGTTCCGGGCATGTAGCCCTTGGCCATCTTTTCGCGGACGAGCTTGTCGTAGATGTCTTTGGCGATGGGGTATTCGACCGGCGTTGTTGTTTTGCTGCCGGTGCTGAGCGTGGAGCCGCGCCGGCCATAGGCGAAGTGTACGAGATACCCGGCATCCTTGGGACGGATGCTAGCCTGGTACACTTTGTCAGAGGGACCGGAGCGAAAGTACAGGGTGATGCTTTCCATGGGGTGAGTGTCCTTTCTTGAAATGAAAAGAGCCGGACGATCCTGCGATCATCCGGCTCTGGGTTTGTATGGGTGGTTGGTGTCTGCCGTGTCAGTAGTTGTACGGATCGCGACGTTGTTGCTGGCGCATGCGCATCGTGAGGATCGATTTTCCGATGGAAATCAGCCCGCAGATGAGGCCGATGACCAGCATGGCCGAGAGCGGAACGAGCACCATGTTGGAAGTAGTTCTCGTGATGAGATCGATCCACTCGTTGAATTGCTTCAAGGCCAGCGTGACCAGCGGTGCCACCAGTAAGGCGGGCACTGCAAGTCCGAGAGCAAGACGCAGGTTGAACTTGAACCACTCCCGCAGGATGCCCTGCGGTGAGATCCAGTATTCAAACCGTCGGCAGGTGAAGCTGACGACCTCCGCCGAACGCTCAATGGCGCTCAGGTTTGGCAGGTCGTGATCAACGACGGGTTCGCTCAGCGGTTCAGGCTGCCATCGTCGGATGACGATCTGGTGGACCTGCTTCGCCCATGTGGTGGCGGGCACCGTTGGGAGCTGGCGGGGTGGTGGTGGGGACTGTTCGTCCCATTCGGGTTGTTCCATCATAATGTTGGCGTGTTTTGGCCCCGAGGGCGGTTCCGATGACAAACAACAGCAGGGCGCCGCACGCGAGACTGCCGGTGGCAATCTTCCAGCGGTCGGCGATGACGTGCTGTTCCGACATTTGCTCTTCGAGTTTGGAAATCTTCGAGCGGTATTCCGGACCGAGGTCCGGCGGTGGGGGTGGTGGATCTTTGGAGAACCAGCCTGCATTCAGCGGTAGAGCCGCGAACAGCAGAGAGGCAATGAGGATGAAATGTTTCATAAGTTGGATGGGGTGATGAGCAGGCCGGTGCTCAGGTGGAGCACCGGCCTGCATCGGGGTTAATGCCATAGGCGGCATTCGTGAATGAACTCGCAGCTTGAGCAGTGCATCCCAGGCGAAGGGATGAAGTCAGGGCGCTGCAAGCCTTCGAGGTAGGCCTCCATTTGCCGGAACAGCCGTGTCTGCTGCGACTGGCTCATGGGCGGCAGGTCAGTGATGCAGACCTTGGGGTTCTTGAGTTTGACCAGGTGATGCAGCTGGATGCCGGTTTCCTGCTGGTCCGTGTTGTAGCGGTACAGGATGGCGTAACTGCTGGTCTGGATCTCGTGGAGATGACCGACCGTGCTGGGGTTGGGTGTCGAGGCGCTGGTCTTGTAGTCGATGATGCTGCCTTGCTGGACCAGATCGAGGATGCCGATCAGGCGGGGCAGACCATGACGGGCAAGATCAGCCTCAATGGACACCTCCACGGCATCTGGCTTGGTGAGCGCCATGGAGGCGCTCTGCCGGATGTTGGTGTCGCACAGCCGCCAGCCGGTGGTCTTATCGTCGTCTTCTTCACCGGGCTCCCAGTTGACGGAACCTTCAGTGGTGTCCGCCCAGGCTTGCAGGTAGGTCTCGTGAACCTCCTTGAGCGAGAGCGGCTGTTGCAGCCAGCGGGCCTTGTTCCATGCCTTCAGGACGGCATGCACCGCGCTGCCAAGATGGAGTGAGGCCGTTTTGGGCTTCTGCAGTTTGAGCACGTAGCGGAAGTAGAACTTCAGCCGGCATTGCAGGAACAGCGACAGCCGTGAAGCTGACACGGTGTCCTGCAATGCGCGGATGAGGTCCTGTTCGCTGCGCTCCTGGGGTGGGGGAGTTTCAGCGACGGTGTTCATGCGGCCTGGGCTTGGGTGGGGGGTGGCTGCCAGCGGGTCTGGCGGGTGGCGGGTTTGCCGACCTTGACGAGCAAGTCCTCAATCAACTGAGATGCCTGCATCTTGTTGAGCTGCTTGACGCCGATGCCGAAGAGCTGCTGGGACAGATCCTCTGCCACCTGTTTTGTGATGCTGGCGTTTTCGTTAACGATACGCAGGATGAACCCGCGCTGACCATCGGTGCAGTTCCAGCGGTCCGTGACGGGAGGTGGAGCTGAACGATTGTTGCCGTTAACCGGGTAGGTGCGCCCATTGGTCTGTGGCGCTGCCTGCCCGTTGCCGTTGGTATTGGCCGTCGGGACGTAACCGGGGTGCTGGATTTCCTGATCGACGGAGTGCTGTAGCAGCTGGTAAAGCTTCTGCACTTCGGCTTCGACCTGGGTGATGTCACTGAGTTCGACTTCAACGGAGGCGCTGAAGCTGTGGCTGCTGTACTGGGGCAGGCCGAGTTTTTTGCTATAGTTGGCGCTGAGTTTGATGGCCATGGTGGTGTGTCTCCTGATGTGGGGTGGGTGTGCTTGGATGGGTGAAAAAGCCGCCACATGGCCCGACAACAAAACACCCGGTTCCTCTTGCGAGAGAACCGGGTGGATGAAGTGGGATGCTGTGACGACGTGGTGCGGCTAGCGTGTGGTGCCAGCCTCCTCAATGCGGCCCTGAGCCGGGACGCTCATCTGCGTGGCAGCGATGCTCCATCCCTGCGTGTGTTGCAGGGATGAGGTGAGCAGATCGTTGACCAGTCGTGTCATGGGACGGCGTAGCCGCCGGCCTTCATGATACAATGCGCAGACGATGACCCGGTTGATGCAGGGCGAATAATGGGTTCGCCGGGGCATGTGGGTGGATGAAAATGGCTAGGGTTAATCCCGACCTCTCAAGTTCTTATAACTCGAAAAGAAGGAGAATTGCAGAATCACCATAGGAGGAGGTCAAGCCCGTCATGCAGCCCCTGATAGGTGCACACAAAGTGCACACAAGGGAAAAACGCGTTAACCACAGCATCAATATAACTCATTAATAATGAGTGGCGCACCCGTCAGGATTCGAACCTGAAACCTTCTGATCCGTAGTCAGATGCTCTAATCCGTTGAGCTACGGGTGCGTTGAAACTTACCTTTCCGCCGTGTTTGAAACAGCGGGCAACGAGAATAGACCAGTGCGTTCTTTTGTCAAACTCTGTGGAGAGATTTTCTTCACTTTATTCACGTTGATCAGCGCGACTGCTCATACGCATGCGCCACACGCAGCACGGTGGCTTCGTCCAGCGCTTTGCCCACGATCTGCAGTCCCACAGGGAGTGCCTTGCCTTCCACATCCACAGTGCCGCATGGCAGACTGATTCCGGGCAGTCCGGCCAGATTCACGGGGATGGTGAACACGTCCTCAAGGTAGGCCGCCAGCGGGTTGTCTTTGAGTTCACCCAGCTTGTGTGCCGGCGTGGGGCTGGTGGGGGATAGGATCACATCCACCTTCTTAAATGCTTCGGTAAAGTCATTGCGGATCAGCGTGCGTGCCTTCTGCGCACGGATGTAATACGCGTCATAGTAGCCTGAGCTGAGCATGTAGGTGCCCAGCAGGATGCGCCGCTTCACCTCGGGGCCAAAGCCTTCCGAGCGGGACTTGGTGTACTGCTCCATCAAATCCCCTGCACTGCTGCTGCGGTGACCGTAACGCACGCCGTCAAAACGGGCGAGGTTGGCCGAAGCTTCCGCTGGAGCGAGCACGTAGTACGTCGCCACACCGAGTTCCGTATGCGGCAGGCTGATTTCTTCAATGATCGCCCCCAGAGACTCCAGCTGGCGGATCGCCGCCTGCACGCTGGCTGACACCCCGGCATGGATGCCGTCGATGTAATACTCTTTGGGCAGGCCGATGCGCAGGCCCTTGATGTCCTGGCCAAGGGTTGCGGTGAAATCAGGAACTTCGATATTCAGCGAGGTCGAGTCATGCGCGTCGTAGCCACAGAGGTGGTTCAGCAAAAGCGCGGAGTCTTCCACCGTCTTGGTGACCGGGCCGATTTGATCGAGGGAGGAGGCAAACGCCACGAGTCCATAGCGGGACACACGGCCATAGGTGGGCTTGATGCCCACGCAGCCGCACAGCGCTGCTGGCTGGCGGATGGAGCCGCCTGTGTCCGAACCCAAGGCCGCAATGGCAAGATCCCCCGCCACCGCTGCCGCACTGCCGCCGCTGGAGCCGCCGGGGACGCGGGAAAGATCACGCGGATTGCGCGTGACGCCGAGGGCGGAGTTCTCCGTGCTGGAGCCCATGGCAAATTCATCCATGTTCAGCCGGCCAAACGGGATGGCACCACCTGCGCGCAGTTTCTGGATGGCACCCGCATCATAGGGGGCCGTGTAGTTTTCCGCCAGGATGCGCGAGCCGCAGGTGCAGGGCTGGCCGGTCACATTCATGTTATCCTTCACCGCGATGGGGATGCCACCCAGCGGCTTCGTGATATCGGCGAGGTCGGCTTCCGCGAGAGCGGCTTCAACGTCCCAGGATAGATAGGCACCGATCTCCGCATTGCCTGCTTCGATGGATTTGGCGACATCCAAAACGATGTCTCGTGGCGTGAATTCACCCGCAGTGATGCCTTTGCGCAAGGCTGCGATGGTGGAGGAGGCGAGCATAGGAAAAAGAGAGCGGGAAGCAGCGGCGGAGGTTGGACGGTTACTCGATCACCTTGGGGATCTGAATCTGATCGGCGATACGTTTCGGCGCGTTGGAAAGCGCCTGCTCCTGGGTAAATCCAGGACGGGGTTCATCCGCCCGCAGCACATCATAGACGGGCATGGCGTGCGCCGTCGGCTCCACTCCGTCCAGATCGTAACGCGTCAGCGTGTCGATGTAGGTTAGAATGCCATTCAGCTGGGATTCGTAGCGCTTGGCTTCTTCGTCGGTGAGCGTAAGCCGGGCCAGCTTGGCCACATGGCGGATGTCGATCTTATGAGCTTCAGGCATGAGGAAACGGTTCTTTCTTGCCAGCAGGAACCCTGCTTTGCAACGCAAAAGGCACAGACTGTTTGCAGTCTGTGCCTTGAGAAACTTGCCTTATTGGCTGTTACCAGCCCTGGGAGGAGGAATACGGAATCTCCGAGCGGAAGCCCACTTCAGGAGCGAACTCAGTGTAGCCCCACCAAGTGTCCACGTTTTCCTTGTGATGATAAGGTGGGCGGTAGGTGCGCTTCCAGCTAGGAATTGGGAAGGTGGCAATCTCATAGAGACCGTAGCCAGCTCTCACCAAGGTACGCTTGGTTCCTTCGACGAAGAAATCGGAAGCGGCGGCGATGGAACCATCAGACTCGTTGGTCTTGCGCCAGACAGCCGGGTATTCGAACCAGCCAAACAGAACATTGCCGATACCGCGGCTGAGTTTCCGGCTCCACGTAAAGTGGTGTCCGGGAGGAGACTGGATGTCACCATAAGCGATGCTGGAAAGGGCGCAGACGGTGAGGGCAAGGAGTAGAAAACGATTTTTCATGTGGCTTAATGATGATTAACAAAATTTGGGCGTCTTTGGCAACCATTAAGTTGCGCTTTTTTACAGTCCTTTTGCCTGTTTTATCGCTTTCCCGGCGGAAATTGGCGTATCAAAAGCTGCCGCGCATGTTCGAAGGCCGCTGGATCAGCCGGGCTGGCGATCACATTGTGCATTTCCGCCTCATCACGAGTGTGGTCGTACAGCTCGCTCGCCACCACGCTGCCCGTGTCAAAGTCCCGCCATTCCGTGTAGCGCAGCATCGGAGTGCGGACACTCACGCCCATCACCTCCGGCCTGCCACGCGGGGTGCGGTCTGGATATGCAGGCCGGGGAAACTGCGTGTAGGCGGCGTCCTTGATTTTGGCCTTGGGATCGTTCAGCAGCGGCACAAGGCTGACCCCATCCAGGCCCGGCGCATCTGGGACAGCGCACAAGGAGGTGATGGTGGGAAATAAATCCACCATTTCCACCAGCGCATCCGTGCTGGCCCCGGAGTGCTTTGCCTGCGGTGGCACCACGATGAGCGGCACGCGTGCATCCAGCTCAAAGTTCGAGGTCTTGGCCCATAGACTGTGTTCACCGATGTGGTAGCCGTGATCTCCCCAGAACACGATGAGAGTGGAGTCCAACAGGCCCTGCTTTTCCAGCGCGGCGGTCACCTTCCCCAGCTGGGCGTCCATGTAGCTGATAGCGGCGAAATACCCATGCCTCATTTCCGCCGACTGCTCTGCGGCGGGCTGCTTTTGGTCTTTCACCGGCCCCAGAATCTCCGTGCTCTGGTGAAAAGCGACCTCTGGGGCTGCGGCAGGCCGCGCGGGATCGAGCACTGGCAGCCGGTCCCGCTGATACATGTCCCAGTATTTTTTGGGGGCGTTGAACGGGGCGTGCGGCTTCCAAAAACCGACGGCGAGGAAGAACGGCTCGTCTTTGATCTCCCCCAGCACACGC
>NZ_JBIPNG010000498.1:0-4709 GCF_044373815.1 Prosthecobacter sp.
CATCTCTCCCAGCGTCCAATCGTATTCCCGTACCAGCTGATCCACCACATCTCCGCTGCGCATCTCCAGTGGAAGGACTTCCCAGGTGTAGGTTTCCATCTCGATGTGCTGGCATTTGGTGGGATTTTTAGCCAGCCAGTCCATGGCGCCGATCAAATGATCCCGGGTGCTGTCAAAGCCGCCACCGGGCTGGGCATGGATGGGGATGTGGAAATGCACGCGCCACTCCTCCCCGAGGATGCCGGGATTGGCCTGGGCAAACTGGAGGGCGTCGGGCAGGTCCTTGAAACGGCGCAGCGGTTCGTCCTTGCCGTAGCTGGCGATGACCTGGTGGAAATACACCGGCTCGTCGAAGGTGGGCAGCTGGGCGATATTTTCCGGCGTGGGTTTCAGTTTGAGTGCCGAGCTGAAGTGGAGCTTGCTGAGCCGAATGCCGGCCCCGGTGATGCGTGAAAGGGCTTTTTCGGCATCTTCGAACTCGATGGCGAGGTGGCAGGTGTCGTAGTTCAGGCCTACGAATTTGAAGAAGTCGCGGTCGTGCGGGTTGCGGTCGAGGTAGAGGCCGAAAAATTTAAGTGTCTCCCCGCTGGTCTCAAACAAGCCGAGGGGTTCCGGTTCCAGGCCGAGATGCAGGTCGTGCCCGCTTTGGGTGGCGACCTTTTCGATGTGCTCGCGGCACAGGCGCAGGTTGGTGAAAATGGCCTGCAGCTCGTCTGCGCCGACGCCAAAGGTTTTGTGGGAGCCGGGCAGGGTGCTGACGCTGCCGCTGACGCCCGGCGGCAGCAACTGCGCCAGGATGTCGAAGAGGAGGTTGGTGTAGGTCAGACGCTCGGTGGTGCTCCAGTCCGGCTTGAAGACCTGTTCTTTGACGCGGGTGCCGTGGAAGGAGCCGTAAGGGAAGCCGTTGATGGTGAAGACGTAGCAGTTATTGGCTTCGAGCCATGCTTTGAATTCGTCGATTTTCCCTGGGGCGCTGAGTTCCACGGCGGCCTGCTGGCTGAGGCGGAGGCCGATGCCGTAGGGTCTGCCGCCGCTGACGCGATCCTTGACCCGGAGGGTGTAGTTCTTGAGGCCGCTCCAGGTTTCCTCCCACGTTTCGCCGCGGTGGATGTTGGTGCAGTAGCCGAGATGGATGCCGTGGTTGAGGAGCATGCTGCTAGGTGTGCAGCGCTGCGCCCGCCGTCAAATGAATCGTCGGGCTAGTTGGCTGGAGAGGCGGGGCTTGGGCATGAAGCGGAGCTGATTTCTGGTAAGGATCGGCATTCTAGATTGTGACCCTCGGAGCGTTTTTTCGAGTACGGCTGCGGGAAGCTGTGGCTTTCGAGTGGCTTGTGGTGTGGGTTAGCTGAACGGCTGGCGAAGGATTACCGGCTCCCGCATTCGGGCATTTCCTGGCAAGCATGTGCCACCGAGTCCGTCGAAAGCGGTAGCTGCGTTCGTTCCTCACTGCGCAACCGCAGTCCATATGGGAGGCTAGGCGTTTTGCGGAGCTGATGTTTGAAAAGCGAGTGTGGAGACGCTCGGCGGCGGGTTGAGGACAACCCGCCCTACCTGGGATGGGCATGCCGAGTACAAAAAAGCGGGCGTCTGTTCGAGACGCCCGCTTTGATGGAAATGCTGTCTGATGTCAGATCAAGGAATCGGTTTGATGAAGATGTCCTTGTAGTAGGTGGTGCTCTTGGGGTCGTGGCCCTGGATGGCGATGGTGCCTTCGCTGAGCTTGCGGCCGGGCATGTTTTTCAGTGCCTTGGCGGGATCCCAGCCTTCGGGCTCGATGAAATCGACGGTGACCTTGCCGTTGACGGAGAGGGTGATGTGCTTGCCTTCGACCTTGATGTTGTAGTCAAACCATTCGCCGTCCGTGCTTGGAGCCAGGGGGACTTTGATGTGCTTACCGCCTTCGGGTTCCTTCTGGCCGTCGAGGAGGGCAAGGATGTTGATGACGCCGTAGAGGCTGCCGGTTTTCTTGGGATCAGTGTGGGTGCTGTTGACCTGGCACTCGAAGCCTTTGTCCGGCCAGCCTTTTTCCTGATACTGGGTGTGGAAGTACACACCGCTGTTGGAGCCGGGGGTGGTCTTGACCTTGAGCTTCAGCTCGAAGCTCTGGAACTTGGCTTCACCGTTCGGGCCAACGTAGAAGAGGTGGGAGCGGCCGCCGCTGACCTTGAGTTCGCCGTTTTCGACGGTGAAGACGCCGGGGACTTCTTCGTTGGACTTCCAGCCGGCGAGATCCTTGCCATTGAACATGGAGATCCAGCCGTCATCTGCGGCCTGGACGGAGGTGAATGCGAGCGCCGCAAGGGCGGTGAGTGTGAGTTGTTTGAGCATAGAGAGAATGGGTTAACGTGATGGCGATGACGCGTCTAACGAGTGAACTGGAAAGACAGGGACTGGCTGGAGCCGAGTGAAGGCTCAGCTGGCCTTTTTGGTCTTTTTCACTGCAGGGGCGGCGCTGAGCGGGCTGTCAATCGCCGCCTTTTTGACGGCGGGAGCGCTGAGGTGGCTTTGGAGTACCGTGTTGTTTACACCGAGGAATTTGGCGGTGCGGTCGGCATCCTCGCTGAAATGACGGAAAGCGAGGCGGGAGAGCTCACGCTCCACCCAGGGAAGGAGCTCAATGTCAGGGCTTTTTTCAGCCACGCTGACGAGCATGCTCAGGGCATCGCGCATGCGGGTGACGGTGCTCGACGGATCCATGTGGCGTGCGCCTTTGCTGCCGAGGGGGATGTCGGAGGGCAGGAGGACGTCTGAATTGCAGAGGGCGCAGGCGCGCTGAATGGTGTTTTCCAGTTCACGCACGTTGCCCGGCCAGTCGTAGGCGTCGAGCATGTCGAGCGCATCATCGGTGAAGCGCATCTGGGGCCCACGGCGGCGTGCCGAGAGGCGGTGGAGGAAGAACTCGGCCAGCAGGCGCACGTCTTCGCGGCGCTCACGGAGCGGCGGAATGTGGATGCGCACGACGTTGAGGCGGTAGAACAAGTCCTCACGGAAATTGCCCTTGGCGACTTCGTCTTCGAGATTTTTGTTGGTGGCGGCGAGGACGCGAACGTCGGTCTTGAGCGTCTGGTTGCTGCCGACGCGGGAGTACTGGCCTTCCTGGAGCACGCGCAGCAGTTTGCTCTGCACGGCGAGCGGCATGTCGCCGATTTCGTCGAGGAAGAGAGTGCCGCCGTCGCACTGTTCAAAGCGGCCGACACGCTGGTTCACCGCACCGGTGAAGGAGCCTTTTTCATGGCCGAAGATTTCGCTTTCGAGCAGGTTGTCAGGGATGGCTGTGACATTGATGGCGACAAATTCCTTCTGCGCACGAGGGCTGAACTTGTGGATGGCACCTGCGACGAGTTCCTTGCCGCAGCCGCTTTCTCCTGTGATCATGACGGGAGCGTCTGAGCGGGAGACGCGGCCGATGAGCTTGAACACCTCCTGCATGGGGGCAGAGCGACCGATGATGGTCTCCTGAATCGATTCGGTGGGCACCTCGGCGGCCTGCGCGCGGGTGGCCTTGCGTGCCTCGATGGAGGTTAGGGCGCTTTCGACGACGGTGCGCAGTTCGTAGGGCAGGCGTTCCTTGCCCAGCACATCGTAGGCACCGAGACGCATGGCCTCGATGACATGGCTGGTGGTGGCGGTGCCGCTGAACAGGATGACCATCGACTGTGGATCGGTCTGGCGCAGGCGTTTGAGGAGTTCGATGCCAGTAGTGCCATTGAGGCGGACCTCACAAAGCAGAAGATCGGCGCGCTTTTTGACGTAAGCGGCCAGGGCGTCTTCGCCCCGCTCAAAGGTGCTGATGGAAACGCCCGGTGCTTTCAGGTGGGCAGCAGCCCATGCGAGGAAGTCGGCATCTGGATCCACGATGATCAGGTGGGTGTCCGGGTTGTCTGGCATTAGGGCGTTATTTTTGGGTTGGAACTGCGTTATCGCAGCAATTGGGGTAGAGGTCAACATTCGTCATACGCCGCCGAAGCGGCGGTGGCGCTGGTGAAAAGCACGGATGGCGGTTTTCAGGTCTTCTTTGGAGAAGTCCGGCCAGAGCTTTTCAGTGATGTAAAATTCGGTGTAGCTGACCTGCCAGAGCAGGAAATTCGACAGCCGCATTTCGCCCGAAGTCCGGATGAGGAGGTCAGGATCTGGATAGTAGCGGGTATAGAGATGCTTGCCGAACATTTCGACATCAATCATGGCCTTGTCGAGGTGGCCGCTTTCCACGCTCTGCAGCAGGCTTTTCACGCCGTCGATGATCTCTTCACGTCCCCCGTAGCTGAGCGCCAGAATCAGCGTGAGGCCGGTGTTTTGGGCGGTCGCTTCGATGCAGCGGTGGAGCTCGTTCTGGCAGGATTGGGGGAGGTCATGCAGGCGGCCGATGGACTGGAGCCGGACATTTTGCTTCATCATGAGCGGCAGTTCACCGCGCAAAAAGATCTCCAGCAGCTTCATCAGCGCCTCGACTTCGCGTTTGGGGCGTTTCCAATTTTCTGAAGAAAAGGCGTAGAGAGTGAGGAATTCGACGCCGATCTCGCTGCAGCCCTCCACGACACGGCGAACGGTTTCCGCTCCGGCTCGATGTCCCTCGGTTCGCGGCAGACCCCGCTCTTTCGCCCAGCGGCCGTTGCCGTCCATGATCATGGCGATATGGCGGGGGATGGGTTTCAGATCATCGTTAGGGCGACTCATGCGAAGGGAAAATCTACTGCATGCAGCTGTCTGCG
>NZ_JBIPNG010000647.1:0-3006 GCF_044373815.1 Prosthecobacter sp.
GCCGCTCTTGAAGCGGAATGCTGGAATCAGCTCGCGCAAGAAGCAGCACATGCGTTAAGTTTTTTGCGCACGATGAATCCCGGCACCACAGCCAGTTTGATCTGCCCGGCCTGCGGCCAGGCATTTCTCTCCATGCAGCAAAGCATGGAGGGCATGGTGCAGTGCCCGCATTGTGCGCACAATGCGCTGCGCAGCTACTTCGGTACGCAGGCCCAGGTGGCGAGAGTGGCGCAGGTGCGGCGGCGGGTGTCCCAGCAGCAGCCGCTGCCAAGCATGCCGGCGCCCACGCAGCCGCAGCAGGAAATTCGAGCCCTTTCTCAGCCAGCAGCATGGTCGCCACAGCCACCGATTCAGGCACCCGCGAACTTCACGGCACGCCAGACGTTGCAGCATTCACAGGCGCTGATGCCCACGGGGGCGCCGCCGCCTTCGGAGGAATTCAAGACGCCGCCGCACTTGCGCAGGTCACCCTGGCGCGGTGCGTTAATCCTGCTGGCCTTTAGTGTCGTGTGCGGAGGCGCGCTCTGGTTGTGGTGGGACAGCGTCAACGCCCCCGTGGTCAAACCCAGTGCGGACTTGGCTCCACCTCCCGTCAAGGCAGTGGTGAAGAGTGATCCAGTTGTGCCCCAAACGCAGATCGCCCGTGCGGTGATACCTGCTCCGGATGTGGGGGCCGTGACAGAGGATGCAAAAACTTTGATCACGGAATTTTTCGCCGCTGACACCGCTGAGCGCCGGGCCGCATGCATTCATGACGCGGCCAAATACAGCGCGGAAATCGAAGCGCAGTTTGGTGCCGTGGGTGACAAAAAGACGGAACTGAGGCTGCTTTCACGGATTCCTGGCATGCCGCAAACGCTGCCGGGGGGGCAGCCGGTGCCGCTGTTCATGCTGGTGACTTCGGCGTGTGCCAATGGCGCGCTGATTCGTCTGGAGACGGGTGCTGATGGCAAGCGCCGCATGAGCTGGCCGCTGCTGCATGAAACGCATGCGGCGGCGCTGGCGGATTTCCTGAAAAAGCCGGCGGGGGAGGCTGCGTGGTTTCATGTCGGCCTGCGGCCCAGCCATGGTCTGGATATTGCAGCGGAACTGCGGCCCAGATACATCACCTTTGATGTGCAGGTGTCGGCTGGAAGCGCGCCGCATTTCGTGGCGTGTGTGGAGCGTGACACGCCGCTGGGGCGCTACATGAATCGGGAAAGCGAATGGGGGAAGGCCTACCTCGCACGCCTGCTTGTGCGAAGGCTCGACATTCAGTCTGATGCTCCTTGTCTGCTGGTGATCGATTGTGAAGGTGCCCCTGAACGCTGAAGAGGCACAGGCTGTTCGCCTGTGCCTCCGCATTTTGATTCACTGAGTCCGCCGGGTGTTATGAATCCTTTGGCGGCTCACTGGAGCGTTTCTCATCCTCGCGGGCGAGTTCCTCCAGCGTCATTTCCCGGGGCGGAAGGTCTGCCGGATCTTCATCAGGCATCTTCGAGCTTTGGTCTTCGCCAAGGTTTTCCAGATCAGGGTTTTCGACCTCGGGTGGCGGAGCGGACGGTTTGGCGGCAGGAGACTGGTAGTCGTCCTTGTCATCTTCTTCGTCGTCGCCTGAGGACCAGGGATTGTAATTCTCATTGTCCCAGTCGTCTGCGCCTGGCTGCTCCAGCGCCTTCTCATCCTTGTCGATGTCTGCGTAGTACTCAGGGTAGGCCGCACGGTCTTTCTTCTCCATGAAGTAAGCGAGCCAGATGCAGGTCTCATAGAGCACATACAGAGGGCCGGCCAGCACCAGCATGGTGAAGGGATCAGGCGTGGGGGTGACGATGGCCGCGAAAATCGCGATGGCGATGATCGCATAGGAGCGCGTGGTGCTCATCAGCTTGTAGTTCAGGAAGTCCAGCTTCACCATCACCATGACAATGACCGGCAGCTCGAACGCGACGCCGAAGAGCAGGATGAAGCGCGTGGCAAACTTCACGTAGCCATCGAGCCTCCAGCCGTTGGACATGCCGAGGCTTTCATTGAACGTATAGAAGAATTCCAGGGCCCTGGGCAGCACCACATAGAAGGCGAAGCAGGCACCGAGCAGGAACAGACCCGCGCCAATGCCGATGGCGGGGAAGATGGCCTTCTTTTCCGCGGGCTTGAGGCCGGGCAGGATGAACTGCAGCAGGAAGAAAAGCAGCAGCGGAAACGCGAGGATCACCGCCGCGATCAAGGACAGATTCATCACCATGAGGAAGCCTTCCTGTGGCGTCAGAATTTGCAGCATGGCCTTGAGCTCCTCCGGTGTCTTGATGACGCCGGTGGCCCAGAGCGGATACTTGATGATCTCGAAGAGCTTGTCGTAGAAGCAGAAGGTGACGAGCGTGGAAACCAGCAGCGTCATGGCGATGCGCACGATCATTTTGCGCAGGTCTTCGAGGTGATCGAGGAAGGGTTTTTCCTCATCGCCTTTGCCGCCGAGGTTCATGGCGACTTTTTCGCGAACTTTGAATACTTTTTGGAGCAGGCCGGACCACATGGGAATGAGAGGGGGGAGGGGAGTTGCGGATGCGTAGGACTACGGCAGTCCTTGGGCCGCGATCCGCGCGTAGAGAGCCAGCGTCAGGGCGTTGGTGATCACATTGGCAGCAATCATCCCACGCAGTTCTCCCGCGCTAACAAACCGCACGTCGCTGATGTGCTCGCTTCCGTCCGGTTCAGGACGGCTGACGACACACACGGGCTTCGCCGTAAACAGATAAACGATCTCGTCGGTAAAACCTTGCGAAGGAAAATACCAGCCCAGGGGCTGGAGCGTGCCCAGATCTGGATGGAGGGCGCAGCCGCACTCCTCACGCAGTTCATTCTGAATGGTGTGGATGATGGACTCACGGGTCACGGCGGTGTCGATCTGACCGGCGGGGAATTCCCACATCGTCTGCATCACGGGCAGGCGCTCCTGATGAACCATGACGAAGCGGCCGTCCTCCAGCATGGGGGCGATGGCCACGGCGGCCTTGCGCTTCACCACCATCC
>NZ_JBIPNG010000320.1:0-7707 GCF_044373815.1 Prosthecobacter sp.
AACCCTGGCCAGCATCCCGCTGCGCGTGACCTTGTTCGACGAGCGCCGCTCCGCCACCGGCCCAGCAGGCTAGCCACCCATGATCTCCTCCAAACCCAAGACCCAATCCGAAACCAGCACTCCGGCAGGCACCCCCGTGCGGCAGTTGTCCGTGTTCCTGCACAATCGCGTCGGTGCGCTCATGTCCTTGGTCAAGCTGCTCACCGAGCACCGCATTGAGGTGCTGGGCCTATCCCTGCAGGACACCACCGAGCTCGCCCTCGTGCGCCTCATCCCCAGCGATCCTGAAACCACGGAGATGCTCTTCATTGAAAAAGGCATCCCGCATGTGGTCTTTCCCGTCACGGTCGTCGAACTGCGTGAGACGGATCACTCCCTGCCTCACGCGCTCTCCGCGCTGCTCTCCGCAGAGATCAACATCGACTTCACCTACGCCCTGTTTGTGCGTCCTGCCCAGCATCCCGTCTTCGTGCTCCACCTCGACTCCCCTGAAGTGGGCGCCGAAGTGCTCACCGCCTCCGGCTTCAAAGTACTGACCCAGGAAGATTTGAGCCGGTAGGGCAGGGGATCGTCAGAGAATCTTTAACAAGGTTCAGCGTGCTTCCTCAGGCGCATGCGTGGTCTTGAGCCACGCTTCTTTCGTCAGCATGAAAGTGGGGGCCAGCTGCGCCAGAAACTCGCATGCATCTTCCTTTGCATTGAGTTCCTGCATCGGGTCCTCCTGTCCCACGTGCTGATCCGGCAGCGGCACATAGATGGAGGCCATCGACCAGCGGTGCTGGATGTTGCGGAACACCGCATCGTAGTACGAGAGGAAGACGTGCTCGTAGTGGTCGGCGCAGGAGGTGCCGTCTGAACCGATGTACCAGTAGAAATTGATGGCCCGCGTGCGGACCTTCACCCCCGGCTGGGGCTCCGCATCGCGGAAGATGCGCATCATCATGATGGAGATTTCACGGCCATCCTTCATTTGCAGCGGGATTTGCGTACGGTCAGTCACCGTCCAGCCCTGGTTCGGCAGGCAAACCTCCGGGCGGTGCAGGCTCCGCTTTTCAAATCCGCTCAGGATCACCGTGGCCATGATCTGCCTGCCTGTGGCGGACGCATACACATTGCGCGCCAGCCGCACACCTTCATCCAGCAGATTTTTCTCATCGGCCGTCATGTCAAACTCACGTCCCTGATAGTCGCCCAGAGACAGCGGCAGGTAGGGCAGTCGTGAGTCATCCGGCCTGAGATTTACCCCCGGCGCCGCCACATGAAAGCTGATGTCCGTGCACGCGCAGATCCCCAGCACCAGCAGCGGCAGCCCGATGGCCGCCAGAAACTGAGCCAGCATGCGGCGCGGCTGTGGAATCGCGCAGACCTCACCCGCAGCCAGCGGTTTGCCATGACGCTTGAAATTGGCCTTCATCTCACGTCCTTCCAGCAGCCAGCACAGCGCAAACATCCCCGCCAGCGCGATGCCAAAAACCGCAAAGCCCGCAAACGTGTGGTAGGGCGACATTTCCTGATGGTCCCCCATGTGCCTGCCCACGGCAAAATCAGCGCCAAACTGCTTCGTCCCTGCCACCAGCAGCAGCAGCCGCACCACATTGCCCGCCACCGCCAGCGGCACTGCGCAGGCAAATAAAACAAAGCGGGAGCGCGGCCGCCTCAGCGCCAGGTAGCCCAGCAGCGCCGAGATCATCATCAGCGCAAAGAGCGAATTGATCCCGCTGCACTTCGCATCCACATCCAGGCTGAAGACATCCCCGATCTGCTTTCCGCTTTCAGCATCCGGAGCGGACTGCAGCGCCGAGCCCTCATTGATAGCCGGCACATTGACCGCATTCAGTACCGCAGCAGCCATCGCCGCCGTCCGCGGGCGCAGCGGAGAGGCCAGGGAATCCTCCAGCGGCTGCATGGGCCAGGTGAAAAGCATAAACAGCCACGCAAAGGAAAGCGTGCGCATCCATGCCGTCCCCGCCACCAGCAGAATGAAGCCTGAAACCACAAACTGCACGGCCAGAAAGCCCGGGTAGCCTGTATTGGCCTTGTAGCCGATCCAGTAAAAGAACAGCCCCAAGCCGAGGGACAGCAGGCCCAGCCAGGTGCCCTTCAAGGGCAGACGGCCCAGCTCCTCACGCCTCAGCCACACCAGCCAGCCCACCAGCAGCGGCACCAGCAGGCAGAACTGCCAGTCCGCACGCTTGCTCACCCAGCGGCCCCAGCCGAGCAGGATGCTCTCACGACTGTCATAGTCCCACTGCTGATACGGCCAGACTAAAAACAGCAGCACCAGCACCGCTGGCAGCCCCCACAGCACCGCCCGCCGCAGCGTTTCCGGCTGCTCAAAGAGGGGAGTGGTCGAAGGAGTGAAGGTGGACACACTGGGCGTCCGGGTGGAATCTGTTACCATGACATGGATTGACTGACAAAGGCTGGCCTTGTTTGTTGATTCTGGCAACCTTCATCGCGTAACGTCCCTGACGCATCACTCTACATGTCCGATCCGCTTCCCCCCACCTCATCCCCTGACACCGACGACACGGAAGCAGAGGCCGCTTTGCTCTTTGCCCGCTGCAGCCCGGCAACGGCAGACGCTGCAGCTCAGGACAAATCCCCTTCCGGCCTTCCCAAGGAGGGAAATGCGCCGAATGTCGTTTCTTCCCACCTGGCCTACCGCCATCTGGTCATCTCACTCAGCACCTCGCTCATCATCGGCCTGCTGCTCCTGTTTTTAGGCAGGTGGTTCTACCTCGAGAAGATCGAACCCCGGCTTTCCGCTGCTGCCGCCCCGGCTCCGGTTTCGGCACCTACTTCGGTGTCCACTCCTGCGCCTGCTCCTTCGGACACCAAGCTCAGGGAAGAACTCGCCAAGTCCGCCGAACACATCGCTGCACTTGAGAAACAGGTGGACGTCATGCGCCGCGAGCAGCTGCTCATGCAGCAGAAGACCCGGGAGTCCCTCGAAAGCATCTCCGCCACGCTCAAAATTCCGGAACTCGCCCCTGCTCCTGAGGCCCCCGTGACCCATCAGCCCGGCACCCCGCGCATGGCCGACATGAAACCCCAGGTCACACCCACCCAGGAGGAGTTCATTCTGCTCAAGGAGCGCAACCGCCTCACGCAATACGCTGACGAAGCCATCGCCACGGGCATGCGCCGCCCTGTTGAGGTTCTCGTCGACTACATGCGGGATCCGCAGCTCCCCCATCTGCATGACGCCGCGCAGGCTGAGTATCTGCGTGCCATCCGGGCCATCCAGCTCCTGCAGCGCGAAGACCCTGGCTACCGTCTCCCCGTGGCCGAACTCTTCAAGGACAGCAGCATTCGCGATGAGGCTGATGTCCCCCCCGCCGCCCTGCTCAAGCTCCTGGCTGACTCCAAGCTCTCATGGGAGGTGCGCGTGCGTGTCTGCTTCCTCCTTCTCGGCAGTCCGCTGCCCGAAACCAACGCCCAGCTCATCAAGTCCATCAAGGAAGACCCCTCCCTTGATGTGGCCAAGCACGCGCAGCTCGCTCTGGAGCAGCGCGTCAAAAAACGCTTCCGCCTCTTCGACATCCCGGCCATCGAGGAGTGGTTCAAATCGCAGGGGAAATGACCCTGAGAACGCCTTTTCCACCACTCGCCAGCTACCCGGCGCCATCCCATCCTCACCCATGAAAGCACTCTTCCTCACCAACGAATTTCCCCCTCACATCTACGGCGGCGCCGGCGTCCACGTTGAATACCTCACCCGGGAGCTCGCCAAGCTCATGGAGATCGACGTTCGCTGCTTTGGCGATCAGGCCAGCGATGAGGGCAATCTGAATGTCCAGGGCTTCGGCCTCGATACCACCGGCTGGGACAGCCCGCTCAACCTGAAATCCGTCTTCGGTGCCCTGCAGCGCTGCCTCGACTTCAACACCCATGGCATTGATGCCAGCCTCGTCCATCTCCACACCTGGTATGCCCACTTCGGCGGCATCCTCGCCAAGCTCAACTACGGCGTCCCCATGGTCCTCACCGTCCATTCGCTGGAGCCTCTGCGCCCCTGGAAGCGCGAGCAGCTTGGTCACGGCTACGACTTCACCGTCTGGCTCGAAAGCACCGCCCTGAAAATGGCGGACGCCATCATCGCCGTCTCCGAGGGCACCAAGGCCGACATCCTCAAGCACTTTGACGTCGATCCCCACAAGGTCCACGTCATCTACAACGGCATCGACCTCGCGGAATACCGCCGCACCGAAGCTCCTGATGTGCTGCGCAAGCACGGCGTGGATCCCGACAAACCCTACGTACTCTTCGTTGGCCGCATCGCCCGGCAGAAGGGCATCGTCCATCTCGTCCGCGCCATCCAGCACCTCGATCCCGGTTTCCAGGTCGTCCTTTGCGCCGGCGCTCCTGACACCATCGAAATCAAAGAGGAGATGGAAGCTGCGGTCGCCGAGGCCAGCAAAGTGCGCCCCGGTGTTGTCTGGGTGCAATCCATGCTGCCCTTGCAGGAAAAGATCGTCATGTACTCCCATGCCGATGTCTTCTGCTGCCCGTCCATCTATGAGCCCTTCGGCATCATCAATCTCGAAGCCATGGCCTGCGAGACCGCCGTCGTCGCCAGCGCCGTCGGCGGCATCAAGGAAGTCGTCGTCGATGGCGAGACCGGCATCCTCGTCCCCTTGGAGCAGCAGACCGAAAGCCCCTTCGAAGCCATGCACCCCGAGAAATTCGCCCGCGACCTCGCCGCCGGCATCAACAAGCTCATGGCAGACCCCACCCTGCGCAATCGCATGGCCCAGGCCGGTCGTCAGCGCGCCGAAGACCATTTCAGCTGGAAGAGCATCGCACGGAAAACCCTGGCGCTTTACAAGACGCTGGCGGTGTAGGGGCATAGGCCCCGATGGGGGCAAAATTTTGCAAAAAGTAACAGATGCCACCGGAGGCCTGGACCGGTGGTAAAAGGCTTTCTATGATCTTTTTTGCTCTAAAAAAATGTAAGCTCGCATTTATTTGATCAGGCGAATTAAATGCGCCTGATTTCCAAAGGTTTGGCTCGTATGGCAGACCCGTTGTTGTGGACGACGATGATCAAGTGACCACTTCTCAAAAAACTGTCGGAATGCGGAGCCTGTGATGAACCATAAGCGCAACACCTCTTTCCGGATACGGCTGGCGAGCATCGCGATTTTGATGCTGTTAATAGCTTTGGCGGCGGTGGCTTACTCCAGCGGGCGGAAAGTGGAGACTGACAGTGACTTGATTACGCAGGATGCGGTGCCCGGCACCATCAACGCCCACTACATGCGGATGGCCATGTCCCGCAGCCTCACCCTGGTGCTGGCTGCGGCTTCGGCCAAGACAACCGAGTTCCGGGATGCGAGCCTGAAAGCCGTCCATGAGGCCGACGTGGCCTTTGCCGCAGCGCTCAAAAATTACGAAGACAGCATCCGGAAGAATCCACAGCAGGACCGGTCGCTGCTGGAGCGGGTGAAAAAGGGATACGCGACTTTTAACACCAAGCGCATCGCTTTTGAGGCTCTCATTCTGGCCGGGGATCGTGAAGGTGCCTCCGTCTTCCTCGAGCATGAACTGGCTCCGGCCTATTTTCCGGTGCTCCAATCCGCCGAGGAACTGCTCAAATACAATCACGGTAACAGCATCAGCCTTTCGGGGGCGATCCACCGCAGCGTCAGCCACCTGTATAGAGCGGTGGCGGTGGTGATGGTGCTGGCCCTTGCCTGCGCGGTGGTGCTGGTCTTCAATCTGACCAGCCGCCGTCGGGAGCTGGCGGAGCTGGAGGAAAATGAAGAAAAATTCTCCAAGGCATTCAAATCCACCCCCAGTGGCATCGCCATCACTGAAATCGAGACGGGGCGTTTCATTGAAGTCAACGACAGCTACTGCCGGCTCATCGGCTTTTCTCCCGAGGAAGTGGTCGGGCATACCTCCTTGGAACTGGGCATCTGGGGGAGCTCGGAGGAGCGCAGCCGGAGGTTTCGGCCTCTTTCAACCGGCGGCTCCCTGCGTGACATGGAGATCAATGCGATCACGCGGGACGGCAGCCGCAGGGAGGTCAGCGTCAATGCCGACCCCATCGAGCTGGGCGGACGCAATTGTGTCATTTCATCGGTGGTGGACATCACCGAGCGCAAAGAGTTGCAGCGCAAGCAGGCGCAGCTGGCAGCCATCGTGGAATCCTCCGAAGATGCGATCATCGGCAAGTCGATGGAGGGCGTCATCACCAGCTGGAATGGCGGCGCGGAAAAAATCTTTGGTTACACGGCGGCGGAGGCCATCGGCCAGCCGTTGCTGATCTTGCTCCCGCCGGAGCGCCGGGACGAGGAGCCGGAAATTCTGGCCAGGATTGCGCGCGGCGAGACGGTGCAGCATTTCGAGACGGTGCGCGTTTGCAAAGACGGGCGAAGGATTTTCATTTCTGCCACCATCTCCCCGCTCAAGGACGGCGGTGGAAAAGTGATCGGCGCCTCCAAGATCGCGCGTGACATCACCGCGCAAAAGAAGGCGGGCGCAGCCCTGCGGGACAGTGAAGAGCGCATCCGCATCCTCGGAGACAACCTGCCCAGCGGCATGATGTACCAGCTCGACATGGGAGCAGATGGGACGGACCGGCGCTTCACGTACGTCAGCGCCGGCGTGGGGAGACTGCATGAAGTCACCGCCGAGGAGGTCTTGCTGGATGCGAATGTTCTCTACGGGCAGGTGGTGGCAGAGGACCGGCCCCTGGTGGCTGCACGTGAGGCCGAGGCGCTGGCCGGCATGAAGCCTTTCATGGCCGAAGTGCGCATGCAACTGCCCTCCGGGGCCATCCGCTGGAGCCTGTTCACCTCCGCGCCGCGCCACGCGGCCAATGGGCATGTGGTGTGGGACGGCATCGAACTCGACATCACCGCGCAGAAGCAGGCGGACGAAGCGCTGCGGGAAAAGCAGTCCCAGCTCCTGCTGGCGATGGACATCGCGAAGCTCGCGCACTGGGAGTTTGACGTGGTGAAAAACATCGTCACTGCCGACGAGCACATTTTCCAACTGCTCGGCACCACCTCGGAGCAGGAAGGGGGGCTCTCCATGTCTCCGGAGGAATACATCCGGCGGTTTGTCCATCCGGAGGATGCCGGGATCGTGGCCCATGAAGTGGCGCTCGGGATCGCGGCGGACGATCCAAATTTCGCCAGGCAGTTTGAGCACCGCATCACCCGCAGAGATGGCACGGAACGCGTGATGCTGGTGCGCTCCCAGATCATCATGGACGCGGGAGGCCGGACGGGCAAAATCTTGGGAACCAACCAGGACATCACGGAGCAAAAGCAGGCAGAGCTGCGCATCCGTCAGCTCAACCGCATCTACGCGGTGCTCAGCGCCATCAACCAGACCATCGTGCATGAGAAAGAGCCGCAGGCGATGCTGACGAAGGCCTGCCAGATCGCCGTGGAGAAGGGCGGCTTCCGCATGGCGTGGGTCGGACTGTACGAAGCCGCCGCGAACAAGCTGCAGCCGGTGGCCTCTGCGGGCGTGGTGGAGGGGTATCTGGAACTGCTGAACATCGACCTGAGCGACAAGGCGCGGAGCAACGGCCCCTCGGGGCGGTGCTTCATCTCCGCAGAGCACGTGACCTGCCACGACATGGAGCAGGACCCGCTGCTGGCACCGTGGCGCGAGGAGGCGCTGAAGCGCGGCTACCGCTCCTCCGCCTGTTTCCCGCTCAAAGTCGCGGGCAGGATCGTCGGCGTC
>NZ_JBIPNG010000045.1:0-24313 GCF_044373815.1 Prosthecobacter sp.
TGCGCGAGCTTTTCAACGCGCTGCGTTACATCGTGCGTTGTGGCTGCCAGTGGCGCATGATGCCCCATGACCTGCCGCCCTGGCAGAACGTTTACCAGCAAGCGCAGCGTTGGATGAAGGCATGCTGATTCGAAGCCATGGCCCATGATCTGCGTGAACTCTCACGCCTGGCCAAGGGCCGCAAGGCCCAGCCCACAGCGGCCATCATGGACGGACGCACCCTGCAGTCCTCGCCCGAGAGCGGAGGCCGGGCAGGCTATGATGGTTACAAGCGCCGCAAAGGCAGCAAGGTGCACATCGCGGTGGATACCCTGGGGCATCTGCTGGCGGTGAAAGTGACGGCTGTCAACGAGCAGGAGCGCGCGCAGGTCGGCGAGCTTGCAGAGCACATCCAGCAGGCCACAGGAGAAAATGTGCAGCTGGCCTATGTGGACCAAGGTTACACGGGCGAAGAACCTGCACGGCAGGCGCAGGCACATGGGATACGTCTGGAAGTGGTCAAACTCTCGGAAGCCAAGAAGGGCTTTGTTCTGCTGCCAAAACGCTGGGTAGTGGAACGCAGTTTTGGCTGGGCGGCGCGCTTCAAGCGCCTCTCAAAGGACTACGAGCGTCTGGCTTCGACTTTGACCGGCATGCACTGGCTGGCCTTCGCAACCCTCATGCTCTCTTCTCTATTCGGCAAAAGTTAATAACAGGCTCTAGGCTTTCTGGGCTTCGAGTGTCATTTCTGCGATCGGCATGGCGGAAGGTGAATGGCTTAGGCCGAATGTCGAGTCTGGAGAAGGTGGATGTGTGGGAGTTCCAGAAGCTTAAGGGGCTGTCCGAAACTGGGTAATGGAGGTTTCGGAGGTTTTGGAGGCTCATTTTGAAAGGGGCAGATGTTTTACTTGTGCCAAGCCAGCACCCCATGGTTTTGTGCATGGCAGTGCCGGAGTGAGCCAAAACAAATGGAGTCCACCAGAACCTGCAGAGAACGAATTCAACTTACCTTCCCTCAATGAGTGCCCCCACTGATCGACTGACGCAGTTTACCGGAGCGATGCTCGACATTTATCGACGAGCCCTGAAGGAGGCGAACTACCGTGCTAATATTTTCTTCGACATGGTCAACAATCAAGGGGGATATGAGACTGCTATAACGCTTGTGCATGCGCGAAGACCTTCTGACGGCTATACAGCGCTGCATCAACGCAATCATCTTGATTTGACCGTCGAGGCTTTGATTCTTCGCCCGGAGTGGTGGGACATCTTTACCGATGAAGACAGGAAGGCGGCCTTTGAACGGCTGCTGCAGTATCACTACACCGTGCCTGCTGACTCCTGGCACCCCATCAAGGAGTAAGCCAAGACACGCAGGCAAAGTCAGGTGAAGAGCCACTGCATACCTCTTTGGCATGCATTTGCATGTTCTTGCCTGCCTTTACTGCTGGCAGTCCAAAAGCACGGTGAAAGTCTTTTCCCTCTTTGTGGTTGTCCAGCCCTCTCGGGAAATCTCCCTCTTTTAAAAAGGGCCTCCAAAACCTCCGAAACCTCCAATACTTGGCTTGGATAGTTTCGGTGGGTTATGGACAACCCGGATGCGCTGTTCCCTTTGCCTGCGGATT
The DNA here is from genome assembly GCF_044373815.1 of Prosthecobacter sp. Lineage (GTDB taxonomy): Bacteria > Verrucomicrobiota > Verrucomicrobiia > Verrucomicrobiales > Verrucomicrobiaceae > Prosthecobacter. Next base: position 1,605 of record NZ_JBIPNG010000045.1, read on the forward strand.
GAGGTGGTAGGTTGTGGTATTTCGACCGCCATGGACGGAGGCGAGCTTCTGGGTGGCAATAAGCCAGCGGTGCTCAGCCAGGATTTCGCAGGCGGATTCCACTTCGTCTGGGCGTGTGAGACCGCTCCATCCTTTGAGACGTACTTCCCGCGCCTTAAACTCACTCGGCAGCCCCGCAGTCCCATCGCACAATTTCTTGAGCAGGGTGTGCACGGCGGTGCTTTCGGCGACGGCGCCGGAGGCGAAGACGCGGGCGGCGTGGGATTCCAGGTAGCGGGCCCAGGAGAGGGCGCGCTGCAGGGCGGAGAGGCTGACGTCTCCGCCGGGGATCTCCGCCGCGTGGATGAGCAGGGCGAGCGCGGGCACGAGCTTGCGATACTTGCCGAGGTGCGCCTCCATGGCGGGTGCGAGCGTGCCGCTGCGCAGGCGGTGCTCCAGGTCGTGCCGCCAGTGGCCGAAGAGCTCCTGCGCTTCGGGCGCAAAGCGGTAGGTGGGGATGCCATCGCGGCCAGTTTTGAGGCCCTTTTGCGCGAGCTGCGCGGTGATGTTTTCAAAGGCGTGAAACACATCCGTGGCCTCCCACTCGGCTTCGCCATCCAGCGGGCGGTCGATGTCTTCCCAGTGCTTGCTCACGTCCGGCCAGACCATGAGCGAGAAGCGCTGCAGGAAGCCATCGGCACCTGCGGTGTGGCCATTGGCGGCACGCACGTGCGTGGCGATGACGCCGGGCTGGATGCTGCCCAGCAGGCTCAAGGCGCAGTATTCCACGTGCCGCCGCCCACGGCCGATGCGGTCAAAGGTGAAGCCTTCCTTGCCGCTCCAGGCCTGCAGCAAAAAGGCGCGCAGGGACTGGTTGCCATCCTTTTCCAAAAGGGCGAGCAGGCCCGCGAGTTCATCATTGTACAGCAGGGTGCCGGTGGGATTGTCCCGCAGCACTTCGCCCAGGGCCTCGATGCTGGCGTCATTGACGATGAAGCGGCGCAGCGGGGTGGTCTCCCCCTCCGCCGGGCCGATGAGCTGTGCGTAGTCAAAGGGGTCGCCGTTCTTCGCGGCCTTGCGTGCCTCGGCCTCCAGCGCGCCACGTTTGATCTTCGCGGCGATCTCCGCCGTCTGGCGCTCCAGCTCCCGGGAGTCGTACTCCTTGGCGGCCACGTTTTGCAACTCCTTCAGCGGGCGCATGGCGGCCTGCATGGCGGGGCTTTTCATCAGGGAGGGGCTGCCGATGAGCATGCCCCACAAGTGGGGGAACTCCGTGTAGCCTTCGTCCTGCGTCTTGGGCTGGATGCAGAAGCGCCGGCCCGCCACGCTGGAGAGCGCGGCCATGGCGGCCACGGCGGGGAATTCCGGCGGGCACTGCATGCGCTCCGCGATATCGCTGATCCACGCGCGGAAGGGTTCGGGCAGCCATGCGGTGTCAAAGGGCAGCACCGGCAGCAGCGCCGCGCCCAGGGGCAGCGGACGCGGGGCATCCTCTCCCGTGGAGTAAGCGATGCGCTCCATCTTCTTCAATTTCTCGCGCAGCGCCGCCGTCATCTCCTGCGGGCTGATGTCCGCCTGCCCGGCCATCTCTCCCACGCTGGCGATGAGACGGCGCTCATAGGCGTAGGCGATCTGCCGCGCATGCCACTCCGCCATTTCCAGTCTGAAGATGGAGTGCCTGCCAAGCAGCAGCACCATGGCGGAGCGCACGCCCTCCATCATGGGGCCACCGAGGCGGCGCAGGCGCACCGCCACGCTGTCCGCGCTGATGGTTTCCCCACGGTCGTACATTTCCAGCAGGGTGTCCCACAGGCAGCGCCGCTCCGGGTCCACAAACGCGTCCGCATGCGGCAGGATGCGCCGCAGCGCAGGCAGCCACTCGTCATTGCCCTCCAGCAGCACGGCCAGGATCTGCTCTTCGGAGTCCAGTGCCGCCGCCATGGCTCCCGTCAGTTCAGAAGGTGCATGCATGGTGGTTCAGGCTTGGGGTTGAGGGTTGTGAGAAGCAGCAGCAGAGGAAGCCGCTGCCTGCGGGGTCTCAAGAAGGCTGGCTTCTCCCGCGTGAGTCATGGGCTCCGGCGCGGCGGGCTGAGGACAGCCCGCCCTACCTCGCGCTGGGCGGGCGCATGCGTTACGCGAGGTAGGGCGGCTTGTCCTCAAGCCGCCGTCGAGTGTCTCCACGCATCCTTCGCTGAAACCCGCGTCCGCATGGGCACGCGCCTGCGTCGTGGGCTGCACATGAAAGAGCTGCCGCAGCGTGGCCTCCACCTCCGCCAGGTCATAGCGGACGGACTTGCCGATCCGGTAATGCCCCAGAACGCCGGCGCGGGTGAGCTGATCGATTCGGCTGACGCAGAGGCCGCAGTGGGCGGCCAGTTGTTTGCGGGTGATCTTCCTGGCCGGAAGGCTGGAAGCGGTGAGTTGTATCGGTGATGAATGATTCATGCCGATGATTTAGATTGGGTCCGGATTTCAGAAGTCAACGTAAAAAGTGACAGGAAGTCAAATTATGGGCTAGCATGGGATAGAGTGTGGTATGATGTGGTTTACTGGGGGCGGTCGCTCCGGTCGTAGGTTGGGTGTGTTTGGCGTCCAAGGCCATCCATGCTCCACCGCACACTTGGCCAAACCGCCCGACTGCGAGCGCTTTCGCGGGCCGGACGGCGTGCTGAGGACGGAGAATATTCTTCACCCCGCGAAAGCGGTGGCTCCGATGCAGGCTTGCGCCGTGCATCTGCGCGACCGCATTGTTTCGCTACGCTCACCCTTCGGGCAGCCTGCGGCTGTCTACCTCCGCTGCGCTTCGGTTCCAAATGGGACGCTGACGCGCACTCGCAAGCTCCAGAGCCCGCGAGCACACCGACCAATCGCGGACGCTTTCGCGCTCTCTTACAGCCTGGGCTTCTCCGGCTTGATCGTGGCATCGGCAGAGCGCACGCCCTTCACCTGCGTTTTGCGTTTGAAGACCTTGTCGCCGTTGCAGGCGTAGAGTTCGTCGAAGTTGGCACCGCCGAAGACGACGTTCGCCAGCCATTTGCGCTGCGGCTTGGCGATGATGCCGTTCACGCGCCCGGCCTGATCGCAGAACTGAATGCCTGCGTGCGTGGCGACGTAGAGGCGGCCCTTCGTATCCAGCGTCATGCCGTCGGCGCCGCTTTCCATCAGGCCGTCAGGGATGCGCAGGTGGTGGTAGGGCTGCTTGGCGGAGAGGGTGCCATCGGCCTCGATGTGGTAGCTCCAGATGAACTGGCCGCGCATGTCGGCCACGAGCAGCAGGCTCTGGTCCGGCGTCAAACGCAGGCCATTGGGGAAGGCGATTCCGCTCTTGTCATTCGTGTCCACGACGCTCTTCTCGCCGTTCGGCTTGATGAGCCACACCTGCTTGTGCGGCGGATCGGTGACGTAGAGATTGCCGTTCAAGCCGATGCAGAGGTCGTTGGAGTCGATGCCCTCGGCGATTACGGTCATCTTGGCTGCTTCATCGTAGGCGACGATCTGTTTGTTGCCGCTGGCGCAGGCGAACAGGCGGCCGTCGGGACCGAACATGAGGCCGTTGGCCTTGCCGGTGTTCTCGGCAAAGACGGAGACCTTGCCATCCAGCCCCACCTTGTGGATGCGGCTGTTCGGGATGTCGGTGAAGAAGACCTCGCCCTTCGCATTCACCGCCGGGCCCTCGGTGAAGCCGTAGCCTTCTCCCACAAGCTGCCATTCGCTACCAGCTCCCAGCACTTCCATCACCGGAGCTTTCGAGCCCACCCCTTTCGTCACGGCCTTGGGCCAGTCCTTCCACAGCCAGCGCATGGCATCGGGGAAAATGGCCGTGGCGTGCTTGCCATTGTGGCCGCCGTCTCCCCACACGTGGTTGGATTCATAACCCGCAAACTCCAGCGCGGAGAGCATCTCATTGTTGGCGAGGAACCAGTTTCCGCCGGTGCCGTTGGCATCATTGCTGCCGTCTTGCAGGAAGACACGCAGCGCCTTCGGCTCGGCCTTGCGAATCATCACCGGGTAGTCGTTGCCACCGCGCTGGTCCACGTAGGTGCCGATGCTGCTGAACACACGGCTGAAGGCCTCGGGGCGCTCCCACGCGGCGGTGAAGGCGGCGATGGCGCCGCTGCTGCTGCCACCGATGCTGCGGTCATTGCCATTGTGCGAGAGGCGGATCGGGCGGCCATCCGGCAGCACGATCTTTTCCACTGCGGGCAGCAGTTCTTCGAGAATGAAGCGCGCGTAGTTCTCGCCGAGGCCGTCATATTCCACGCTGCGGTTGAAGCGGTCGAGCTGGGTGGCGGGATCGCTCGCAGGCACGCGGCCATGCATGACGAACACACCGATGAGCACCGGGATTTCCTTTTTGGCGATGAGATTGTCGAAGACGACGGGCGCGAGATTTTGAATGCCGTCCTGGTTCACGTGCACGCAGGCGGGAGTGTCGGGCGTGTATTGCTTTGGGACGTACAACCAGTAGTCGCGCACCGTGCCGGGGAAGATCTTGCTGCTCTTGAATTCGAACTTCAGCACATCGCCCTTGGGCACGCCTTCCTGCGGTTTGGAGTCCGGGCCGGGCTGATAGTCGTCTGCCGCAGGGGACAGGACGGTGAAAAGCAGAGAAAAGGAGAGCAGGAGCAGGCGGGAGGGAGGCATGATGAGAGTGCTTTAAACGCAGCGGCGGATGCCAAAGTAACATCCGGGCTGCAAGTGTGGAAAAATGAGTCATGATGGTCGCGTGGAACCCGCAAAACCTCTCTTCAACGACCTCATCCTCCACCTCGACGCGCCGCCGCATGACGGCCCGTGGAACATGGCTGCAGACCAGGCCTGGCTGGAGCAGAGCGAGGTGCCGGTGCTGCGCGTGTACCGCTGGGATCAGCCGACGGTGACCATCGGCTATGCGCAGAATTTGGCCAAGCTGGCGGGCACCCTGCCGCCGTGGCCCGTGGTGCGGCGCTGGACGGGAGGCGGTGTGGTGCTGCATGAGAATGATTTCACGTATTCCTTCATCGTGCCGGCGGTGCATCCCTGGTCCCAGACCAATCCGCTGGACAGCTACCGCCTGATCCATGAGTCGCTGGCCAAGGCGCTGGACGATGGCAGCCGCCTCGCCGGGCCGGAAGATTTGATCGAGAACCCGTTCTGCTTTGTGGCGCCCGCCATGCACGACGTGGTGCGCGACAAGGTGAAAGTCGCCGGGGCAGGGCAGCGGCGCGGCAAGCTGGGGCTGCTGCATCAGGGCAGCGTGCAGCAGGTGCTGCTCACCGAGGACTTCTGGCCACGCTGGGCGGCGCAACTGGCCAAAAACGTGCTGGTGAAGGAAGAGATGACCGATGCGATGATCGAACGTGCGAATGAACTGACGCAGAAGAGGTACAGCCTGGATTCCTGGCTCAACGAACGGGAGGATGCGCTGCCATGACCCTGGTGTTTGTTTACGGAACGCTGAAGCGCGGTGGCGAAAATCATGGCTGGATCGCGCAGCAGCAGTTTGTGGCGGAGGCGATCACGGCACCGCTTTATCGCATGTATGACTTGGGTGGCTACCCTGGCATGGTGCGTTCCTCTGAGGGTCTCTCCATCCAAGGCGAAATCTGGAGCGTGGACGAGGCCGGACTCGCACGGCTGGATGTGCTGGAGGACACTGATGGCGGCGAATATGGGCGCGTGAGGGTGCAGCTCGAAGGGGAGTTTTCCACGCAGCCGGTGGAGGGTTACATCTACCTCCGCAGCATCGAAGGCCGGCGCGAAGTGGGCGCGTGCTGGTGAGAAGTAGGTTGGGTGTATTTGGCGAGCGATGCTTTCCAATGCTTCACCGCGCTCTTCGCCAAACCGCCCGACTCTGGAGGCGTTCGCAGGCCTGTGTGTTTGCCGTACGCTGATGGACGGGCGGGCTGTCGCCACACCCATCCTACGAGCCGCGCAGCACTCCACTGGCAGAATCAACCCGCACCAAAGAAACCACCCAGCTTCCGGATGCGCGTGGGGTGGCGCAGCTTGCGCAGGGCTTTGGCTTCGATCTGGCGGATGCGCTCGCGGGTGACTTGGAACTGCTTGCCGACTTCTTCGAGGGTGCGGCCAGCACCGTCGCCGAGGCCAAAGCGTTGCTCCAGCACTTCGCGCTCACGCGGATTGAGGGTGTCGAGCACGTCGCGCAGCTTGTCGCGCAGGAGGTGCATGGCGGTGAGTTCCATCGGATTGCTCGCCTCCTTGTCTTCGATAAAGTCGCCGAATTCGGTGTCGCCTTCGCTTTCGCCCACCTTGGCCTGCATGGAAACGGGCTGCTGGGAAAGGCGCAGCACGGCGTTCACGCGATCGACGGGCAGATGGATTTCCTCGGCGATTTCTTCCGGGGTAGGATCGCGCCCAAGCTCCTGCAGCAGCTGCTTGTGCACGCGCATGAGCTTGTTGATCGTCTCGATCATGTGCACCGGAATGCGGATGGTGCGGGCCTGATCGGCGATGCTGCGGGTGATGGCCTGACGGATCCACCAGGTGGCGTAAGTACTGAATTTGTAGCCGCGCTGGTACTCAAACTTTTCCACCGCACGCATGAGGCCCATGTTGCCTTCTTGAATAAGATCGAGGAAGGACAGGCCACGATTGGTGTATTTTTTGGCGATGGAGATGACCAGCCGCAGGTTCGCCTCGATCATCTCGGTCTTCGCCCGCGTGGAGCCTGACACGTGTTTGAGCGTGTCGGTGATGAGCGTGCGGTAGTCCGCCGCCGTCATCCAGGACTCCTGCTCAAAAGCGCTCAGGGCCTGCTGTGTGGCTTCGTTGCCGGGCTGCTCCTTCAGGCTGCGTTCCAGACTGCCGAGATCGGTCAGCCGTTGCTGCAGCAGGGTCACGAAGTCCTCGGTGATCTTGGATTTGAAGTAAAACTTCTCACAGATACGGAAAAACGCGGCGCGCAGGGTTTCAAACTCCTCCTGGGAGGCGACACGTTTGCGCGGACCGGAACTGATGAAGGCGGCGAAAGCCTTGCTGGTCTTCTCATGCGTCTCACGCGCCTGGTCGAGCAGCGGCTTCAGCTTCTTAAAGTAAGCATCGCGTTCATCCGCCTTGCGGTCGCTGACGAGGCGGTCAAAACGTTCCACACCATTGCACAGCGCTTCAGCAAACTGCAGGTAGGCCTGGCCGATGAAACCGATGGTGTGCAGGCACTGGCGCATGCTCAGGTCGGCCTTTTCGATGCGCTTGGAAATGTTGATCTCCTGCTCACGGGTGAGCAGTGGCACCTGGCCCATCTGGCGCAGGTACATCCGCACCGGATCGTCAAACACATCCAGCTTGGCCGAGGCCGCGTCACGTTCCGCCGTGATGCGCTCACGTGCTGCGGTATGACGGGCCGCCACGCCATCGACGTCGTCACTGATCTTGATTTCCATCGCACGCAGGCGCGTGATGAGGGCATCCATCAGGTCCGGGGTGACGAATCCCGAGGGCAGGGCCTCATTGATGTCGTCCCAGGTCAGATGATCATGCTCACGTGCCGTGCGAATCAGATCGCGCAGCCGCGCCTGAACGTCCGGAGAGTGGATGTCGTCGTGGGTGGTGTTGGCAAAGTGAGTGATGCCCCCGATCTGCCCGCCTTTGGGCGGACGTCCCCGGCGGCGTTTGAGCAGCTGACCATCAGGCCCCACCTGGGCTGCGGGCGTCTCTTTGGGCGGATGGATGCGCGGTCTGCCACGGCCACGTTTCTGCGGGCTGGCTTCGTCCTCGACAGCAGCAGGGGCGCCTGCCTTGCCGGCGGCGTTGCGAGAATGGGATCCGTTAAGTGGTTTTTTGGAGACGGCCATACTTACCTCGGTGGGGGTCCGGGACCTGCGTCAAGTCAGGGGGAGAAACTATTCGGGGTGGGTTTCGTACGGTCAAGGCATTCTTTGCGCCTAGCGATGAGTTCTATCTGCTGCTGTTGCAGGCGTTCGACCTCCTCTTCGGGCAGGTCACGCTGGCGTAATTTGGACTCAATGCTCTGGATGAGGTTCTTCATCCGGACGAGTTCCAGGGTGTACAGGGCGCTTTTCGCATCTTCGAGACCACCGGGCAGGCGCGGGCGTGCCTGGAGCTGGGCAAAGGCCGCCTCCTCCTGGCGCTCCAGCCCGGCCATGAAGGCAAGCTGGGAGGATTCCTCCAGCGGATCATGGCGGCTGTGCACCAGCAGGGCCAGCATCTCCGTGCCGGGCACCTCGCGCAGCAGGTCTTCGCAGTCGGCCTCCCGCAGCCAGTACATGATCTCGGCATCGGCCAGCGCCAACTGGCAGACTGACAAGGAGGTCCGGTGCTGGGAGGCGAGCAGTTTCTTCGCCTCATCCACCACATTCACAGTGGCTTTGTCGGTGCTTTGACCACCCTTGGCTTCCTTCGCTGCGCGATTGACCATCGCCGAGAGCTGTTCCTCGGAGATTTCGAGCATCTTGGCCACTTTGTTGACGGCGGTGATACGCTGAGCCACGCCGGTGAAGATGCTGATGGCGGAGGCCACCTGCTCGGCCATGCGCACGCGCTCCACCATGCTGTCAGACTTGGCGCTGGCTCGGAGCCGGCGGATCTGGTACTCCAGGAAGTCCGTGGCATTTCCCAGCACGGCTTGCAGCGCCTCGGTGCCCTGTTTGCGCAGCAGGGAGTCCGGGTCTTCTCCCTGGGGCAGGGAGGCCACCTTCACCGTCAGTCCGATGGGCGAGAGGATTTGGAAGGCGCGCTCAGCTGCCTTGTAGCCTGCATTGTCGGAGTCATAGCAGAGCACGACTTCATTGCAGACGCGTTTAAGCAATTTGGCGTGGAGTTCTGTGAAGGCGGTGCCTTGCCCTGCCACCACATTTTGAAAACCGGCCTCATAGACCATGATCATGTCGATCTGGCCTTCACACACGATGGCTTCGCCTGCTTTGGAGATGGCACGCTTGGAGCGGTCAAAGCCGAACAGCACCTTGCTCTTGCTGAAGAGAGAGGTTTCGGGGGAATTGAGGTATTTGGCGGTTTTGGCCTCCGGATCGAGAACGCGCCCGCTGAAAGCGATCACATCTCCATGATCGTTGCGGATGGGAAACATGAGCCGGTCGCGGAAACGCGGGTAGGTGCCACGGCGGCCCGAGTCCTCATCACTTTGTACAAAGAGACCGGCCTCCACGAGCACACTTTCGGGGATCTTGGCCTGGGCGGCCCATTCGCGGAAAAAAGCGCCGTTGGGCGGGGCGTAGCCCATCTGCCAGTTCTTCGCCACCTCAGCGGTGATGCCGCGTGATTTGAGGTAGTCGCGCGCTGGTGCGGCGATTTTGTGCTTCATCAGCAGCTGGTGGAACCATTCGGAAATCTCGCGGTGCGCGCGCAGGAGCAGGCTGCGGTGCTTGGCCTCCGCCTCCGCATTGGCATCCCACACCTCTTCCTCGATACGGATACCCGCTGCATCCGCCAGGCGTTTGACCGCTTCGACGAACGACAAACCGTCGTGCTCCATGACAAAGCGGATCGAGGTGCCGCCGGCACCGCAGCCGAAGCAGTGGTAGGTGTTGCGCGAGGGGCTGACATTGAAGGAAGGCGTGCGCTCATTGTGAAACGGGCACAGGCCGAGGAAGTTCGTGCCCGCCTTGCGCAGTTTCACGGAACGCCCCACCAGCGCCACGATGTCCGTGGCGGCAATCACTTGCTGGATGGTTTCTTCAGGGATGCGCGACATTTCAGATCAGGGAAGGTGTTGAGCGGGGGCGAGGCCGCAACTGGTGAGCGACTGCAGGTGCCAAATAATAGAGGGCAGGGAGCCGGTGGCAGCCCCAGGCGGCATGGCAACAAAACGGGGCGTCTTTACCCAAGGTAAAGAAAAACAGAATCAAAAAGTCCTCGGAAATTTACTAACGAACAAGCCATTCCCCAATGGCTCTGAATGAGGGGGTTAGCTCAAAGTAAGCATTAAGTTCAGATAATGACGGCGGATTCCCTTCCGCCCGTCAAGCCAAGTCCCTTTTCTCCCGCAGCCCTCAGTCTATCCAACCACCAGATGAAGAAATCCAGCGTTCTCTTGGACACCTTGCGTCGTCATTTTACGCGACCAATCGCCACCGCTCTTGCGGTGTTTTTTCCTTTCTGGGCCCTTCAGGTTCAAGGGGCCACTTTGTATTACAACGGCTCTAATGGACAGTGGGATGCCGCGACTGCCAATTGGTCCTATGACAGCAGTCTCTCAGACACCGCAAACTGGCTCAATGGTGAGGTGGCTATCTTTGGGGGTGTCCCTGGAACCATCACCGTGGGCGGGCCGATCACTGCGGGCGGTCTGATCTTTGGCAGCGATGGCAATGTCATCACCGGTGGCACGCTGACACTGAGCACCGTCGCTGGAGTGAGCTCTTCCGTCATCAATGTGGCCTCCTTCAAGGGGGCCCAAATTGATTCCGTCATCGCAGGATCTAATGGACTGACGAAGACGGGCAACGGCACGCTCCGGCTCGGCAGCAATGCCAACACCTTCACCGGGGATGTGGTCATCAATGGCGGTGCTGTCGTCATCACAAAGGAGGCTCAGCTTGGAGCGGGCACCACAATCATTTCCGTCAACGGCCTGGCGAACACGGGCAATCCGGGGTACAGCGGCGGCAGTCTTGTGTTGCAGGGTGGGGTTGCGGGAATGACGATCAATCGTGACATCAGTTTGTCAGGCCGTGGCCCTGGGGCCATCAACAACGGCGGTGCTCTCATCAGCGTGGGCAACAACACGATCGCCGGAAATTTGGTCATTGGCGGCACGGCTTCCCAGGGGAACGTGATTTCGGCCTACGGCAACACCACGATTTCAGGGGACGTCCAGCTTGGCAACGGCAGCACGCAGACCTTCTTTGGCAACGGCAACTTCATCATCTCCGGTCAGGTGACCAGTTTTGAAGTCGCCAATGACCGGTTTTCCAAAACAGGCAATTCTTATGCAACCACGCTTTGGCTGCAAAATGCGAACAACAATTATGCACAATCTCTCCGCATTGATTCCGGTACCGTGCGTGTCTCCACGAACGGCGCCCTGGGGACCAACCCCAGCACCCAGTCGGTCGATCTTAACAACGGCATTCTGGAAGTCCGCACCGACACACCCGGAGTGGGCAATGCTGATTTCTCGAAAAGAAAAATATTCAACCGTGACAATACCAACACGGGCATCTTCGTGAGCCGCGATGTCAATGGCAGCGCCATCAACCAGACCGTGACGTTTGGGGAAACGCGGGCCACGGGGACGAATGTCAATTTCCGCATCACGGGCCGGGACGGATTCAATGTCACCCTGCTGGGTTTGAACAATTCCGCGACGGGTGCCTTGGGGCAGGGCGGCACAAACAACACGCTCATTGAAAACAACTCGAACGGCCTCCTCACCCTCGCGACTTCCAGCCTTTGGAATCAGACGGATACAACGGCGCGCACCCTGACCATTCAGGGCAATGCCGACACCTTGCTGACCGGCAACCTTACCGCCACCGGCGCTGCGCATGTGGTCACCAAGTCAGGAACTGGCACGCTCACCATCCGGGGCACTTCCAGCAATTTCCTGGGCAGCTTCAACGTCAATTCCGGCACCGTGGCGATCAATTCCTTTGGTGCGATCAACAGCGGCACAAGCGGGGCTCTTCAGCTCAGCAGCGGTGCTTTGAACTACCTGGGTGCTGCAGGCACGGGTGCAGGTGAAACCGTCACCAAGGCCATCAACCTGACCAGCACGACGGGATCGGGAATCATCCTGGCCAATCAGACGGGCAGCAGCCCCTCGGCTTTGATCATTGCGAACAACATTGCAGCCACCGGCGCGGGAATCAAAAATCTCTATCTGGGCGGCGAAAGTGCGCTGCAAAATGAGATTCAAGGTGTGATTCAGGACAACACCACCACCAACAAAACATCGCTGGTGAAGATCGGCTCCGGCACATGGCTCTATGATCCATCGGCCTCCAACTATGTGACTGCGGGTGCGGCGGGTGTCACCACCACCGGCGGTGGTGCGGTGCAAACCAACAGCTTCACCGTTTCCAACGCCGCTGGCCTCGTTGTGGGACAAACGGTCACGGGAACCAACATCCCAGGAAGCTCGATCATCACCGCGATCAATGGCAACACCATCACGATCAACACCACCATTGGCACCGCTGTCGCCAATGCCACGGCGCTGACCTTTGGCACGGTGAACAATTTCACGGGCTCCGTGACGGTCGCGGGTGGAACTCTTCAAATCAAGGCGACTGCTGGCAGCGGCAATGGGTCCAATGTCATTGACAATGGTTCGGCGCTTATTTTCAACGCCGATCCCTTGAACACCAATCAAGTCGCAGGCGGTACCTTTGAGTATCTGGGCTTCAGCGGCGGTGCGCTGACGGAATCACTCGGCGCTTTGACCATGACTGCGGGTGCGGGCACCATCAAAATCACCGCAGGTGGCGGTGCCACGGGCTTGATCTTCTCCTCGCTGGCCACCCCTGCCATTGGAACAGGGCTCAACATCATCGGCAACGGCACTGTGACTCTCACAGGCGTTGCAACGAGCACCGCCACGACGCTGACCGGGAACGGTCGTATTTATTTTAACGGCGCTGACTTCGCCCGTTCCAATGGCGGGGTGTTGGTGGCACCCGTTTATGACACGGATGCAGGCTTCGTGACGGCAGGGGCTGCACTCACAGCTGCCAGTCACAATTTGGTGACTGGAAACACGAGTTCGGGGGCGCTCACCATCAGTTCGTTGAAAATACTCGGCAACCAGACCGTGGACCAGACGGGGCTGCTGACGATCAACCTGGGTGCCAACACTTCAGGCGGTATTTTGCAGACGGGTGGCTCGGGCACGATCAGCGGCACTGGCGTGACTGCGGGTGGCAATCAGGACCTCGTCGTTCGCGTTGATGGCCTCACAGACTCCCTTCTGATGTCAGCACCGATCACAGCCACGACCACCGGTGGCCTCACAAAGAACGGAGCAGGCACTCTGATTCTCAGCGGAGCGAATGCCGAGACGGGGACGGTCACAGTCAATGAGGGAACTTTGCAGCTCTCAGGCACTGGTTTGCTCGGTGCAACCAACATCAACCTGACGATTCGCCAAGGAGCCACTTTTGATCTCAATGGAGTGAACGTCGGCACAGCCGCCTCTGGAACGAATTCAGTCAATGCGTTCAATGGCGCGGGCGTCATCACCAACAGTGCTGTGAGTGGGACGGCCACTCTCCGGGTCAGCAATAACAACACAGGAGGTGTCTTCACGGGCCTGATTCAGGATGGAGCCACAGCGGCAGTTGCACTGGTGAAGGCTGGATCATCAAGCACAGTTGCACTTACCGGTGCCAACACCTTTACAGGGCCGGTGACCATCCTTGGCGGAAATCTGGATCTTCCGAACATCGCAGACATCGGCGTGGCAAGTGGCATCGGCAAGGGGGATGCCACTAGCGACGCGACCAACGCAGCCAGCCTCATTCTCAATGGAGGCGCCCTGCGTTATGTAGGGACCAACTCCGGCGGTGCGGTCACAGCAACCCAGACGCCTTCCGTCAGCATCAATCGCTTGTTCACTCTGGCCGGCAACGGCACCATCGCCTCCTTTGGTAGCTACGGGAACTTGTCTGCTTCGCGTATCAATAACAATGCGGCGCTCATTTTCAACAACACGGCAGATCTGGCTTTCAGCGGGACCGGTGCGCGCACGCTCACGCTTGACGGCGATTCGCAGGGAGATAACGAAATCGACATCCATCTGATCGACAATCCCAATGGCGGCGCGCTTTCCCTGACCAAAAACGGCGCAGGTCTGTGGATTCTCAACCCATCAACCCCGAACATTTACACGGGTACGACCACCATCACTGGCGGGGCTCTCCAGGCGGTTGACGGTGCAGGCCTTTCAGCCGGCAGCAATCTTCTGCTCAATGGCGGTGTGTATCAGACTTCCGGCACATTCAACCGGGCCATGGGCACGGGCGCCGGGGAGTTTCGGTTCGCCGCCTATGGCAATGGAGGTTTCTCCTCTGGCACATCCAAGCTGACGGTGGATTTTGGCTCCTTGGGCACACCGGTGTGGGGATCGACCGCCAATTTCATCGGCGCGGGTGCGTTGATTCTCAACAACGCCACCTCCCTTGCGGACGTCGAAGTTACAGGCAACTTCGATCTCGCAGCAGGCATCAGCAAGTCCATCAATGTGACCACGACTGCTGGAAATGCCACCGTCAATCTGACCAGCGGGACCACGGACGGACTGACCATTGGCCAGGTATTTACTGGCAACTCCAACATTCCCGCCGGGCTTTATATCACAGCCATCAACAGTTCGACTCAGTTCACCCTGAGTTCGGGAACGGGGGTCATCGCCGCCGCCGGTGCTGCAACAACAGTGACGGGAGAAGGCTGGCGTCAGATTCAGGTGGATGACAATGGCAGCACCAATCTTGATTTTGCCACTGTCTCGGGCGTGATCGGCGGGACGGGCGGCCTTGGCAAGATCGGTAGCGCCGGTCTTATTCTCGGGAATGACAACACCTACAGCGGCAGGACAGTCATCCGTCAGGATGCAGTTTATGTGACGTCCATTGGCGCGGATTTGGCGACTTCTTCCAGTTTCGGCACGAACGTCGGCGGGGGCATTTTGGAGCTGGGCAATCCCAGCACCTCCACCACAGTCAGCCTGATGTATGTCGGTGCGGGAGAAACCGCCACGCGCGAGATCAACCTCACTGGCACCACGGGAACCCGGCGTATCGACTCCAGTGGCAGCGGGGCGCTGATCCTCACCAACTTGAAAAACACCACTGCGACATCGGTGAACACCATCAGTGGTGACAAGACATTGGAAATCCGCGGCACCAACACGGACGCCAACATGATCACCTCCGTGCTTGCTGACAATGCGCAAGGGCTGGGCACGCCTGCCTTTGGGGGTGTGGGTGCCTTGCGCGTGCTCAAGGCCGATGGCGGTGTCTGGATCTTGAACGCCGCCAATACCTACACGGGCGGAACAAGGGTTGACGGCGGCCTTCTCGGCATCGCCTCCACGCAGTCTCTCGGTGCAGCCGGCCCCACGGGTTTGACTTCCGCTGCGGTGAACAATTCCGCCACGATCACACTGGCGACTGGAACCACGGCCGGTTTGGTCGTGGGCATGAACATCAACGGGACTGGCATCGCCTATGGTGACGTCATTGCCAGCATCACCAATGCCACGACGTTCACGATTTCCGCTGCTCGCACCATCCCCGTGAATGCCCAGTTGGTCTTTGGCGGGCTTTTGATGTCGAACGCCGGGATCTTTGCCACCGATCCGGCAGGCTTGACGATCTCACAGCCGGTGATCTTTAACAACAATACGACAGCCATTTTCGCCGGTGCAAACACCATCACCATCAATGGCGACATGATCAAAAATTCCGGCGGCAACGACCATACCCTGAGCAACAATCTCGAGGGCGGCGCGCTTCTTACCATCAACGGCAATTTCCTCAATTTCCAGAACGCGGCTGGCACGCGGCAGTTTAACATCCGCGGCTATGGTTCGACGGTGTGGAACGGGGATATCAAGGACAACACCCTGCTTTCGACCTCTCTCACACGTCTTGACATTCGCATTGCCAACGATGCCTCCTTCACCATTGGCAGCGCCACCACACTGACTGGCGGCATTCTGCTTGGCCAGGGAACGCTTTTTATCGGCAATGTCAAAGCGCTCGGAACTGCCGCCAATGCCCTGATTCTTGATGGCGGTGTTTTGACATCAGCGTTTGATCTAACCGGAGTCAACAAGCTGGTAAACGCCGTGACCATTGCCGGTGACCCGGCTGTTATCAATGGCACGCAAAGCATCGAGTTTGGCGCATCGGTGACCAACAATGGCTCCACCCGGGTTTTGCAGAATGATCTCGATGTCGGGTCTGGGGCTGTGCTCACCCTTTCGGGAGGTGTCAATCTTTCGGAATCAGCCACCAACCGTACCATGGTCATTGCCGGCTCAGGGACGACCAACATCACAAGCGCCATTGTCAACGGCAGCACGTCCACCGCCTCGGCGGTTTTGTTTCAGGGCAACGCTTTGAATCTCTCCGGCACCAACACCTTTGGTGGAGCCCTGACAATCAATCGCGGCACCGTCACCATCAGCGGCACCGGCGGGAGTGTCAACGCCACCTCCGGCATCACGCTCAATGCGAGCGCTACACTGGCGCTGGATAACAGCGGCGGAAACAACGCCAGCGGCCGTGTGAATGGGCGCGCATTTACCTTCAATGGCGGCGCTTTGAGCCTGATCGGTAACAACACCTCTGAATCGATGGGTGTTGCCACCGTGAACAACATCATGGGAACCATCAGCATGTCCGGCACGGGCAGCAACACGCTGACCTTTGCCACCGCCAATTTCGCCAACTCCGGCTCGTCATGGGACTTGTCTGGAATCAGCGGATTGGGAACCACGAACAAGGTGAAGATCACCACCTATCAAATTGGAGGCACCACCACCACCAACACCATCCTGTCGCGCATTTTCATCCTGAACGACTTTGCCGCCTACGACAACACAAACGGTGTCGTGGCGTTGGCGCCAAGCTCCTACAACAACAGCAACAATCTGGATGCTGCGGCCAACGGTGACACGATGAACGTGACCACAACAGCCAATGTGTCGTTGTCGCGTACGTTGAACGCCCTGAAAATCAACGGCAGCGGAGTCTCCATCACCAGCACGGGTAATCGTGTGCTGACCCTCTCCACAGGTTCTCTGATCAGCACCGGCGGTGACAATACGCTGGCAGTCTCACAGGTGAACCTGGGTGGCGGCGCAGGCTATTTCCAAGTGCAGGCCGGCACCATCCTGCATGTGACCTCCACTTTGATCAACGGCCAGCTCAGCAAGGTGGGTGGTGGTACTTTGAGTCTTGAAAGTGCCAGCTACTACAACAGCACCACCAACGTCATGGGCGGCACGCTGCAGCTCAACGCCGGGCTCAATGCCATTTTCCCGGCAGCCAACAGTCTTAACATCGGCATCGGTGCCACCGTGGATCTCAACGGCAGTTCTCAATATCTCGGCAATCTGACAGGTGGCGGGAACATGCCAAACTCTGCGGGTGCTCTGACCAACACCTCTTTGAGCACCAGCACCTTTGTGACCAACGGCGGTGGCACCTTTGGAGGGATCATTTCCGGAGCCATCAATCTTGGCCGTGTCGGCGGTGGCACCCTCACGCTGGAGACGGCGCAGACCTATACCGGCACCACCTCGCTTTTGGGCGGCACCACCACGCTCGAAAATGA
This sequence comes from Prosthecobacter sp., assembly GCF_044373815.1. GTDB lineage: Bacteria > Verrucomicrobiota > Verrucomicrobiia > Verrucomicrobiales > Verrucomicrobiaceae > Prosthecobacter. The sequence goes on from NZ_JBIPNG010000045.1 coordinate 18,843, forward strand.
TGGCTCACTCCTCACCACCTCGGCCATCGAGATCAATGGAGCCACCTTGATCGCCACCAGCAACAGCAGCCTGCAGACGCAGAACAATGACCGCATCGGCGATGCCATCGCCATCACATTGCGTGCGGGCAACATTCAGATCAACGGCCGGGTCAACACGATGGCCACTGAAAAATTGGGCGACATCTTTTCAGCGCAGGGCGCGAACAGCATTCAGGCTGCGACCGGCGGCACTGGCACTGCCGGGGCCTTCACGGCCATGGATCTGACCATTGCCAGCCTGACGCGTTCGGCTGGATCGACCGTGAATTTCCTCGGATCTACCGCGCTTGGCAGCGTCGGCAATTTCCCCCGCATCGTGTTCACGTCTGCGCCCACCACTTATGGTGATGGCGTTCTGGGAGCCTGGGCCATTTCAAACTCCAACGACTATGCCGCCTACAACACCACCAACGGTGTGGGCATGGTGGGGAACGGTGGCTTTGCCGGTTATTCGGCAGTGTTTGGCAGCGGCAACATCACGGACCTTGGAACTTATTCCGTAACGCCTCTGACCACCACCCTCTCTGGCGCCACCACCACCGCCAGCATGCTTCGGTTGAGCGGCAATTTCACCAACAACGTGGCTTTTACGAACGGCAGCGATGTGCTGAATCTCGAACTCGGTGGCATCTTGCGCACCAACAACTCCTTTGACACCAGCTTTGGCACCACGGCCATCCGGGGTGTGATCACCGCCGGTGGCACGGAAACGAGCGGGACTCGGGAGCTCATTGTTTATAATACCAACACCTCCAATCCATCGTTTACCAATCCCAATACTGCCGGTGGCATTGTTGCCGGTTCTCCGGTGGTCATCATGAATTCAACGGTGGGCATCCAGCCAGGCATGACCCTCGCCAATGCCAGTTTCCCCGCCGGCACCACCGTCGTTTCCGTGGACAGCCTGACGCAGATCACCCTGAGCAACAATGCCACGGCGAGTGCGCAAAACCAAACCTTCACCGCTGGTTCATTTGTCAGTGGCACCACCGCATTGGGGTCGGCCCAGATCACGATGAACTCCACCACAGGCATCGCTCGGGGCATGACACTGACCGGCACCGGCATCCCTGCGGGGACTTATGTCGTGTCGGTGGACAGTCCCACTCAGGTCACACTCAGCCAGGTGGCTACTGCCGCCGGCAGTGCGCTGACTTTCGCCGTCGGCATGAGCAACATGATCATCAATTCGGTCATCGCTGACAATAGCTTTGGCAACAAAGTCTCATTCGTGAAGTCCGGCACTGGCATCGTCAACCTGTCTGCCAACAACACCTACACGGGCGGTACCGTCGTGGATCAGGGCACGCTGAATTTGATCGGCACCGGGGTGGTCCTACCTGCGGGCGGTCTGACCATCAACAACGCGGCGGTCACCATGCTCACCAACGTTGGGCAGATCGACGCCTCCAACGATGTCATCTTGGTGGGCAGTTCCACCCTGACACTTGCCGGCGCGCTGGGGCTGAACAACACCCTCAAGAGCATCACGTTCGACAACAACGGCGGTTCCGGCACCCCCACCATCACGAATCAGGCCAACAGCATCCTGACGCTCACTTCCTCCGCGCCGATCACTGTCACCAGCAGCAATGCCTCCACGGTTGCTTCGATCAACGGCGGCTTCCTGGCTCTCAGCAGCGGAAACAACACCTTCAGCATCCAGGCACCGACATTGAATGGTCAGGTTTACACCCAGCTTGCTGCTTCGCTTAGCATCTCCTCGGCGATCACTGGCACAGGGTCCAAAATCATTAAAACCGACAACGGTCTGCTTCAGCTCAGTGGACAGAGCACCTTTGACGGCGGCATGGAAGTGCAGCAAGGCGGGATCATTCTTTCAGCCAGCAGTACATCCACCGTTCCAAATTCACTTCTCTCCGGACCGCTGGGTGTCGGCACCGTGGCGTTTGCAGACGGCACCACCCTTCTGGTGGACAACAACAGCCGCACCGTGGCCAATGCCATGACCTTCGCAGGGAATCCGATCTTCAACAACACCGGCACCAATTTGCCCACGCTCACCTTGAACGGCGCTCTGACATTTGACACCCTGGCCACCACCGGCGTTGTGATCAATACTCCCACGCCGTTTCTCAATGTGGTGCTCGGCGGCCCCATTGCCAACATCGGCTCAATCACTTCCTTTGGAGGAACGGGTGCCAACACCATCAGCAAGACCGGCCTGGGCAACATCACGGGGATTAATCTTAACGGCTACAACACCGCCGCTACGATCGACATCGGTGCATTGAACACCAGCACCTCATTCTCGCTCTTGGTTGATGGTGATCGCACCGGCTCATTCGAGACGATCAATCTCGGTGCTATCAACTGGGAGTCCACAGTAACAGGCACGGCCTTGTCTCTTACCATCGGACGCGCGGGCACCAGCGATTATTACCCGCTGGCTGTCAACAAGGTGGTCGCTCCGAGCAGCTTTTCCTCATCCTTGCTGGCCAACGGACTGACCGTGACCAACAACAACAACTACGGCCTGCTTCTGGCGGACAATATCGTTTTCAATACGGTGTCCGCCAATCAGGGCCCCACTTTCAATGTGGTGAATGGCAGCACTTCACTGCAGCTTGATGGATTGACGCTCAGTGGCGTGCTTTCGGGCGGCCCAACCGGTGCGTCGGCAGTCGTTCTCACCAAATCAGGTGGCGGTGTGCTGTCGTTGACCAATACGGGCAACACATTTGGCGGTGGCGGGTCCATCATCGACATCACAGCAGGGTTGATTGCCGCATCCTCCGACGCCGTATTGGGCAATTCAGGCAACATCATCCGCCTCAGCGGCAACAATCTTGGCTTTGGTTTCCGTGCCACCGGCACCTTTGCCACCTCCCGCACTTTCAACCTCAATTCCGCCGCAGGTGAAATTGAAGTGACGCAGGGCAACACTCTGACGCTGAACAACGCTTTCACTTTTGCATCTGCCAACAATGCTCTAAGGAAGTATGATCTCGGTACTCTTGTGCTGACATCCCCTGAGACCGGCTGGAACGGGGTCATGTTTGTTCAGCAGGGCGTGCTGAAAATTTCCAATGGAAACCAGCTGGGCAATGCATCGTCCACCACCGCTTCGACGGCGACCACTGGAGCCTCTGGTCAGAGCGTCCTCACGCCGACCGGTGGCACAGCCAATTATGGGGTGGGCCAGCTGGTGTTCGGAACGGGAATTGCCGCCGACACATTCATCACCGCTATCACTGGCACGACGATCACTCTCAGCGCCAATACGACTGGGGCGAATCCTACCATCACCACCTCCGCAGGTGGAATCTTGATGTCAAACGTCGGTGCTGCCCTCGAACTGACCGGCGGAGTGACGGTTGCAGATGGCATTTTCATCAATGCCTCCAACAATGCGACCAACAACGGCATCAATGGTGGCGGAGCCATCCGCAGCACGGCAGGGACCAACACCGTGTCTGGTCTCATCACCATCGCGATGTCAACGGTTGACAATAATATGCGTGCCGTGACCCTGGGGGCGGATGCGGGTGCCACGTTGAACATCACTGGCGGTGTGCTGGGCCAAGTGGGAACGGCTGGCTCCAACCGACATGCCTGGATAGGGATCGGCGGTGAAGGCACCACCAACATCACCACCACAGGCTTCACCAACACGGGAACGCTGGGCATCTACCAGCTTAACAAATTCGGTACAGGCACGCTGAACATCCAGGTGGCAAACGCCTTTTCTGGCCGGGATGTCTTCGTCAAGCAAGGCACGCTGTCCTTGAATGGTGCTGGCACCTTCAGTACTCTGGGTTCCGGCCAGGGCTCGCTCCGCACGGTTTTTGTGCATGATTTTGCCACCCTCACACTCGACAACTCAGGGACCGCCGTCAACAACCGCCTGGGCAATGCGGCGCTGAGTTTCCAAGGTTCAGATTTCAAAATCATCGGCAGCAGCTCAGCCACCACGACGGAAACAACCACGGGCGCCATGAGCATCAATGCTGGCGCGCTGGTCTTCACGCTGGATGCCGGGGCAGGCCAGCAGTTGAACTTCACCACGGCGGCGGTGACGCGCGGTGGGGGGTCCACCTTGCTCATCCGTGCGGATGGTTTTGGCAATGCGGCGGGTGTCAATGTGGCCACCATTCAGGGCAGCACCGCCACTTACACCTTCACGGGCCAGCTGGGAGCCACAGGCACGACAAACAAATCGATCTTGGGCTGGGCCATCGGAGACACCAGCATCACTGGAGCGGGCGTCGGATTCGTCACGGCAGACTCGGCCGCTGCTGGTGCCAATGCTGGAACCAACCGGCTTCGTCTTCTGAGCGGTTCCGAACAGGTCTCCAGTCTCTCGACTGCAGGCACCAATGTGAACCTGATCAGCACCGCAAATTTGGCGGCATCTCTTTCCATCAACTCCCTCCAATTGAGCAGCGGTGGCGGCATCACCCTCTCAGGCGGCGCCGTTCTGACCTTGGAAAGCGGTGCGCTGCTGGTGCAGGCCGGCAACAGTGGAATCTCCGGCACGGGAACTCTCACTGCTACCAGCAATCGGGAATTGATTGTTTACACGGTTGGAGATCTGACCTTGGGAGTCGCTATCACCGGAACCAGCGGGGGCCTCACCAAATCGGGCGAGGGCACCCTGACGCTTGCCGCTGGCAATACCTTTACCGGTACGGTCACGGTCAATCAGGGCACGCTCAAGCTCGACGGCACTGATTTCAGCCTGACTTCAAACCTGACGATGCAGCTCCTCGGCGGCAACCTTGACCTCAATGGCACGGTGCAGAACATCAACAATCTCCAGGCCCAGACTGGATCCTTGGCCGTCAATGACGGATATGCAGCCAATACAGCCGGTTATGTCATCAATACTTCGGCCTCCCAGGCCACCTTGGCGCTCACCACGGCCAATGTGAGTTTCCGTGGCGCCATTGGGAATGGCAATGTACTGCAGAGCAACATTGCTGTGGTGCGGTCCGGTGCTGCTGGTTCTTCTGTTGATTGGAATCTCTATGGCGACAATACCTACACCGGTGCCACCCTGCTCAACGGCGGACGCACTCAGCTTATTGATGGCGGACGGTGGAGCGGAACGTCCTCCATTGAAATTTCAAACGCCACTTTGCTAGTCACCACCGGCAATATCACCGTCGAGTCGGTGAGCCTCACAGACCGCATCAATGACGCGGCTTCGATCACTCTGAACGGAGCCATGTTCCAATGGCGTACCCGAGCCTCGCTGTACAGCACGGAACAACTTGGGGCAGTCAACCTCGGTTATGGCAGCAGCATCATCGATTTCGCGGAACCTGGTTCGAATGTGAACCAGTCGGATGTCACCTTTGCCAGCTTCGCGCAGGCGGCCGGCCAGCATGGCACGGTGCGGTTCTTGAATATTGACGGCAATATTTCCGCCCTTCAGCGTCTCTTCATCTCCAATCTCAATGGCG
>NZ_JBIPNG010000321.1:0-7682 GCF_044373815.1 Prosthecobacter sp.
TGGGCATGCTGACAGGCGACATCGGCTGCGGCAAGACGATCACCAGTGCTTTTTTGGCCCAGAGCCTGGATCCTTGCGCGTTTATTGTCGTGAGCTGTGAAAATTCAGGATTCAGCTTTGATGAACTGCTGCAATCCATGCTCTGTCAGCTAGATTCGGAGGCAGATCACCTGCCCGAAGGCAGGTTTGGCCGCTGCGAACACTTGAAAGCCCTCTGTGAAAATGCGGCTGAGCGCGGCCGGCATGTCATCATGCTGCTCGATGAAGCGCAGGACATGCCGGAGGAAACGCTCAAACAGCTCGGCTGGCTGACCAATTTCAACGGCGCTGGCCGCCCACTGCTGACACTGCTGCTGATCGGCCAGCCCCCGCTGCGCAGGTTGGTAAACAGCAATCAGGCAATTCAGCAGCGCATCGGACTTAGATTTCATCTCATGCCTCTGGCTGAGTCTGACACCGCAAACTATGTGGAGCATCGTTTGAAAGCAGCCGGCCATGCCGACGGCTCGGTGTTCGAAGCAGATGCGTTGATCCAGCTGCATCATATGACCCGCGGTATTCCGCGCGAGATCAATCGCACCGCGAAACTCTGCCTCGAACATGCTTGGGCATCTGGCAGCACCATCGTCACCGCCCAAATCTTACATGATGTGGCCTGTGATTTGTATCGCCAGGACCAGCTTCTCGGCATCTCCACGGCTCTTTCCTGTGTCTCATGAACGCAGTGCCTCCAACATCCTTCAGCCTGACAGCGATCAATCGCAAACGCGGCATCAGCAGCCCAGTAGCGCCCAGGCAACGTGAGGCCACCGCGCTCATCGAGCCCATGGATCTCTCAAACTCTGCAATGCCGGCGGCAGCTTCCGCCGAACCAGCGGCACCTTCCATCAAACTCCCATTCGATCCACTGCGTGTGATCGATGCTATCATCCGCCGCTGGTGGCTCATGCTCCTGTCAGGTTTGATCTTCTCTGCAGCATTGCTGGCCGTGGGCTGGCTGCGCTTTGAAACTCTTTACACCGTCAAATCCCAGATCATCAAACAGCAGCTCGCTTCCGCCTTCAGACAGTCGGATTCAGGAGAATCATTCAAACCCACGGATCTCACGATTCCGACGCTCATGTCTCTCATGTACTCGGGCGCCACAATCGCTGCCACCGGCATTCAGTTGGAGCATCGCTATGAAGAGAGTGCGCTTCGCTCAGGATTGATCGTCGCTGCTGAACGCAACACCGACATTGTGAACATCAGCATGACCTCGAATGTCAGCGCCGACGCCGTGCTCGAGATGTTGAAGGCCTACACCGAGACTGTGCTGCAGCTCTCACGCGAACTTCAGCGCAGCGATGCTTCAAACATGAAGGCTTTCCTGCAAAAGCAGATCGAGCGCACCGATGTCGATTTGCTCAAGGTTAATGAAGAACTGCTGGCCTATGGCCGCCAGTCCCATCTCCTCGATGCAGACAAGCAGATGGATGCATGGCTGGCTGAACTGGGCAATTTCACGCTGAAGTATGAGACCTTGAAGCTCGACCACGACACCCTCGACGTGCGCATTCTGGGCGTTGAACGTGAACTGGGCAAAGTGGACACCAATGCAGCAAGAGTAGACACCGCCAGGAAAGAACTCGCCGACCTGCGGGTTCGATACACCGACGAACATCCCGCCGTGGTCGAATCCATGGAAAAGCTCCATTCCATGGAGCAGCAGATGAAGTCTTCCGGCATGCGCACCGATGCACCGCCCAAACCCGGCGAAAGCAATGTGGCGGAAAGTTTATACCTCGACCTCGTGCGTCTGCGCTCCGAAAAGCAGGTGATGGGTGAGCAGTTGACGAAGCTCCTCGCTGTGCGGGAAGGTATCAATGAACGTCTGGCACTGCTTCCACGCCAGGCTATGGAATACGCCCATATCAAATCCCGCAAGCAGACTCTGGAGACTTCCCGCGCCCTGCTGGCCGGACGTCAGCGCGAAGCAGCGCTCTACGAAGAGAATTCTCAAGGCTACTTCCGGCTGTTTTCCATGTCACGTGCTCAGGACGTGAGCGCCGTAAAGCCAACACAAAAACTCATCATGGCAGGCGCGGGTGGATTTGGCGGTGGCGCTCTGCTGGTGGCCGCCATCGTTGTCATACTGACGCTGCTTGACGGCTACATCCGCAGCAGCGGTGATTTGAAACGCGCCACCGGTCTTCCTGTTCTGGGAGCACTGCCATTGAAGCTTGATTCCACCACCGAAAATGAAGACTCCTGGGCCTTCCGCACCTGGACAAGGCTGCAGCCCATGCTGCAAACGCATACCAATGGCGGCGCCATGATCTGCGGTGTGTTGCATGCGGCTGAGGACAATGCAGCCTCCCGTTTGATCGGACTGCTGGCTGATGCCGCCATCCGGCGTGGTCTGGCATGCATCACGATCACACGAGAGCTCACCGAGGATGCCCTCACACTCACGGCAGCCGTGGATCAGCCTGAACGTCCCGGAAAGATCACCCGCGAAATCACCAACCGCCCGTACCGCATCGGCATGGATGAAGAATGGCAGTGGACTCCCTCACAAAGACAGCAATGGCAGGCAGCACTCGCACACTGGCGCACACTGCCGGGCGTGGTGATCCTCATCGAACTCCCAGCCGTGGAGCAGCCGGAGGCGCTGCTGATCGCTGAGCAGCTTCCCAATCTCATCTGGGCCGGTTCCAGCGGAACATGCCTGGTGCAAAAGGTACAAGATGCTCTGCGCATGTATCGTGACGCAGGTTGCAGGCTCATCGCCGCCGTGCTGGACCGCGCACCAACGTTGCGCCCGGCCGCACTGGCTCGTTTTGGTGCACTCGCCCTTTTGCTCAGCAGCTTTTCCTCAGCCTGGGCGCAGACGGCTCTACCACTCGGTCCAGGAGATGCGGTGAACATCAACATGCCCGGATTTGAAGGTCTTGAGCGCAAGGAAGTGCCGGTCGGCCCGGATGGCAAACTGACCTACATGCAGGCACGTGACATCCAGGTGTCCGGGCTGAGTCTGGATCAACTGCGCGAAAAGCTGGTCACCGAACTGCGGCGCTACTACCGCAATGCCCGCGTGGTGGTCACGCCTTCCACTTTTCAGAGCCGCAAAGTCTATGTACTCGGCAAGGTGGTGAAAAAAGGGGCCATCAATCTGGACCGCCCCCTAACCATTCTCGAAGTGGTAGCTGAAGCCGGCGGTTTGGAAACCGGCTTGTTTCAGCAGAACACCGTGGAGCTCGCAGACCTGGGCCGCAGTTTCGTCATGCGCGGGCAGACTCGTTTGCCGGTCAATTTGGAAGCGCTCTTTCTGCACGGTGACATGAAGCAGAACGCACATGTGGAGCCGGGGGATTACCTCTACTTCCCTTCCGCCAACTCCAACGAAATCTATGTGCTAGGCAATGTAAAAATGCAGGGAACTCAAGGTCTGCTGGCCCACACTTCCGTCCACAGCGCCATCGCTCAGGCGGGCGGCTTCACACCGAAGGCCTACACACGGCGGGTGCTTGTGGTGCGCGGCTCCTTTGAAAAGCCCGAACGCTTCGTGGTGGATATGGAGGACGTGCTCACCGCACGCGCCAAAGGATTCCGCCTGGAACCAAAGGACATCCTGTTTGTCGCGGACAAGCCCTGGGCCCGTGCCGAGGAACTGCTCCACATGGCGATCAATGCATTCCTTCAAGGAGCCGTATCAGGCTGGACCCGCGCCAACATCGGCCCCTACATTCAGCAGCCAATCCTGCCACAGCTGCGCTAATAAAGGTTCACGCAGTTGCCGCACATTATTTCCTTCAGTTAATTGGATTCATGATCGCCACTCTGGAGCCTGCTGCAACACCTGCCGCCAATCGCATTCTGCAAGTGGCCGTCATCGAAGACGATCCAACACTGCGACTCTTTCTGAAGAAGCTCATCAGCAAGCCTGGAGGCCAGTTGGCGTTTGCTGGCGCATGGGAAAGCGCGGAAGCCGCCGCGAAACCTCTGCTCGAAACGCGACCCGATGTGGTGGTCGTAGATCTGGAGCTTCCACACATGTGCGGCATGGATCTGATCCGTCATCTTTCACCGCGCATGCCAGCCACGGCATTTGTGGTGCTCACGATTCACAATGATTCACAAAGGGTGTTCGCCGCGCTGCGCGCAGGTGCCAGCGGCTATTTGTTAAAGAGTTCAAAACCATCCGAGATCATCGCCGGCATCCTTCAAGCCAGCGCTGGCGGTGCCCCGCTCAGCCAGGAAATCGCCCTCCTCCTCATCCAGTCGTTTCAAAACCCGGCGAAGACCGTGCGCAAACGCATGCCGGGTCTCACACCTCGGGAATGCCAGATTCTCGAGATGCTTGCCGAGGGCATGGTTCCAAAGGAAGTGTCTGACAAACTGGGCATCAGCTACGCCACCGTGCGCGACTACCTCAAGTCGGTGTATGCCAAGCTTCACGTGCGCTCCCGCACCGAGGCCGTGATCAAATACCTCGATCAAACCAAGTAGCTTTTTCAGCAACCCCACAGCTGCGGGGATTGTCGGCGGATTGTGCAGCAAGGATGTTTGCGCATGAAATTTACCGCTCTGATCCCCTGCTGCCTTGCGCTGCTCAATGCATGCTCCCTGATGAAGGAGCAGAAAAAATTCGATGCCCGTGCACAGGACACCAGCACGGACGCCGCCTTCACACAGACCAAGCGCCAGGAACCCATCCACCCCGAGTGGCTGAAGCCCTCCCCCAAACCATACACACTGGGACCTGGAGACAAACTCGAGATCGAAATCATCGGTGAAACAGGCACGCGTGCGGACACCTTTGTCACGCCTGACAGCAAGCTCTATTTCGATTTGCTTCCCGGCATTGATGTGAAGGGCAAGCCAACAACACAGCTCCGTGAGGAAATGGAAAAAATGCTCACACGCTACTACAAGCAGCCACAGGTTTCACTGACTCTGCGTGAGGTCAGCAGCCAGCGGGTGTGGGTGCTGGGTCGTGTCAATTCTCCTGGCATCTATCCATTGAACCGCCCCATGCGCGTGCTGGATGCCGTCACTCAGGCCGGTGGTCTCTTCGCCTCAAGCTTCACCGGCACCACCGAAGAACTCGCCGATCTCAGCCACAGCTTTCTCATACGCGGCGGCAAAATGCTGCCGGTGGATTTTCAAAAGCTCATCCGTGAAGGCGACATGTCTCAAAACATCTACATCGAGCCCGATGACTTCATTTATCTCCCGTCCTCCATGACCAATGAAATCTATGTTTTGGGTGCCGTCACTGAGCCCAGACCCGTGGGTTTCATGAACGAAATGAATTTGATCACCGCACTCGGTCGCGGCCTCGGCATCCGGCCTGAAGCAGACCTCACCCACGTCACCATTGTGCGCGGCTCGCTGACGGAGCCCAAGATCGCCACGGTCAATGCCAGAGACATCATCCAGGGCAAAGCCACCAATGTGCGTTTGGAACCCGGAGACATCGTCTATGTGCCCGGTAGCGGCAGCATGTCCCCAGGCGGCTTTTTGCATGATGCGATCAACACCTTCACGCGACTGGTCGCGGCCAATGAAGGCAACTCAGCCGGAGCGCCTAATGCCACCCCCATTGGTTTGAACCTCAACATTGGACCCTCCAGCCCCACACAATGACAACCTCCCCTCGTCGCATCCGCCCGCTTATCATTGCCGAGGCAGCCAATCCGACACTCACCAGCGCGGCGCTGGTCGGCTGGTCCTGCGCGAAGGCCATCGCCGAACAAACCGACGCCCACATCGTCACCGAGTGGCGCAATCGCGATGATTTTATTCGCGCCGGCATGGTGGAGGGCACCGACTTCACCGCCATCAACAACCGCCGTCTGCAGCACCTCTCATGGAGTCTGGCCACGAAGTTCAGCCGCAAAGGGAGCTTCAGCTGGAGCCTCTACGCTGTGCTCTCCAATCTCGTTTATCCATTCTTTGAGCGCAAACTCTGGCAGACCTTCGGCCCCAGGCTGCGCGCTGGCGAATTCGATCTCGTACACCGTCTCCTTCCCCTCTCCCCCACCACGGCAAGCTGGATCGCGCCTCGACTGAAAAAGATCGGCGTTCCCTTCGTGCTGGGACCGTTGAATGGTGGCGTGCCATGGCCTCAGGGCTTTGATGATTTGCGTCAGCAGGAACGCGACGGCGCAGGACGCCTGCGTGCGTTCTATCGTTTCTCCCCGGGCTTGAAACAAACTCGTGAATCCGCGCACGCCATTCTCGCCGCTTCACGCACGACCCTCCATGAAATGCCCGCGCATCTTCGCAGCCGCTGCGTCTTCATGCCCGAGAACGCAGTCGACTTGGAAAGATTTCCGCTCACGCCCAAAGCACCAGCCGTCACTGATCCGTCCAAGCCGCTCCGCATTTCCTTTGTCGGACGTCTCGTAGCACTGAAGGGCGTGGACATGCTCATTGCCGCTGCCGCCCCCTTGATTCGCAGTGGAGCACTGCATCTCGACATCATCGGCGACGGCCCGGAACGCGAGCGTCTGCAAGCCATGGCGCAAAGCGAGAACATCACCGCTGGCGTTTGCATGGACGGCTGGATACCACATGCCCATCTCGGTGCCCGCCTTCGTGAGAGCAATCTGTTCGTATTCCCCAGCATTCGTGAATTCGGCGGCGGCGTCGTTTTGGAAGCCATGGCCTTGGGAATCCCCGCCGTCGTGCTGGATCACGGCGGCCCGCCCGAGCTTGTGCCACCAGGAACCGGCTACGTTCTTCCCATGACCACGCGTGAAGACATAGTCACCCGTCTGCGCCAGTTGCTCACGGAGCTGCGCGAAGATCCCGCACAACTGCACACTGCAGGCGAGCTCGCTCAGGCGCACGTTCGCAAGTATTACTCCTGGGAGGCCAAGGCCGTGCAGATCCACGAGGTTTATCGCTGGGTGCTGGGCCATCGTGCGGCCAAACCCGACTGGGGCACCCCCATGGGCTTCGCGAGCCAGACAGTCGACTCTGAAGTCTCGACGCAGCCCATGCCTCAACCTCAGCTCATTCCCGATCATGGTTTCTAAAGCACCCAGCCAGGGCGCGTTTCACATTGCCTCTCTCGATGGCATGCGCGCTGTGGCCATCTTGATCGTCTTTCTCAGCCATGCCGGTCTCTCCCATGTGGTTCCCGGCTTGTTCGGAGTCACCGTCTTCTTCTTTCTCAGCGGCTACCTCATCACCACCCTGCTGCGGATGGAATGCGAAAAGCATGGCGGTGCCAATCTCCGCCAGTTCTTCCTGCGTCGCACGCTACGCATCCTCCCGCCGTTTTATCTGATCTTGGCCGTCATTGCCTTGCTCACCGCCCTCAGCGTTTTGCCCGGAGGCTTTCATGGCCAGGCATTGCTGGCGCAGTCCCTCTTCGCCGCGAATTATTGGGAGATCACCGGTGGGGTGCAGCCACCCGGCACGGAAATTCTCTGGTCGCTCGCCGTGGAGGAGCATTTCTACCTGCTTTTTCCTTTCCTCTACCTCGCCATGCGTCGCGTCATGCCGGACCGCCGGCATCAGTTCGCCCTGCTGCTGACTCTCTGCGCCGCCGTACTCGCGTGGCGCATGCTGCTGGTGCATCAATTCTCCGCCATTGATCTGCACTCCGGCTCAGCTCACCATCCACGCACCTGCCATGCCACGGACACACGTCTGGATGGCTTGCTCTTCGGCTGTGCTCTCGCAGT
>NZ_JBIPNG010000322.1:0-7660 GCF_044373815.1 Prosthecobacter sp.
TCATGAAGCCCGAGATCAGCAGTGTGATCGCGAGTGCGAAGAGCATGAAACCACGCCAGTTGAACTGCGGATCTTGGTTGCGACGGTTGGGGCCGTCGGGGCGATTGTTGAAGGGGTCGTCGGACATATGCGGGGGTTGTTACAGCTAAGTAACGCGAGCCCGACCATACACGCCGGTAATTTTTTTGCAAAATGCGATTCGCCGGGGATAAGGCCACCCTTTTGAGGGGGTAAAGCCGGGGGCTAGACCGACTCTCAAAAATCTTGCCACATTGCCCGGACGGCGGAGCGGCCCCATTGGCTGCGTCGTGCGCTTGCCTGTTATTCCCAAATAGCAGGCGGCGCACTCTCCTTGCCACTGGGGCCGCTTCGCTCGCCGGATCAAAATGACAATCTTTCTGAGAACCGGTCTAACGCCCAATAGGGATGCGTTTGAACTCGCGTGTGAGGCTGGTCAGCGAATCCTCGACGCCCATGCGCTCCAGGCTGCTGGCACCTACGAAACCGTCTGCCGAGGTCTTGCTGAGGATGAATTCCACATCCTTAGGCGTGTTGATCGGGCCGCCGTGGGTGAGGGTGAACACGTTTGGGTTCACGCTTTTGGCGGCATCAATGATGTCCTGAGTGACTTTGACGGTGTGATCCCAGCTGACCACGGCATTGGTGACGCCGATGCTGCCGCCGACGGTGGTGCCGACGTGCGCGATGATGGCGTCTGCGCCGTTCTTGGCCATTTTGATGGCTTCCTCAGGGGTCGCCACGTAGACGATGCTGAACATGTCCATTCGAGTGGCGAGTCCGACCATTTCGAATTCTTTCTCCACGCTCATACCTGTTTCTTCGAGGACGCCACGGAAATGACCGTCCACGATGGTGTGGGTGGGGAAGTTGTTCACGCCAGAGAAGCCCATTTCCTTGACGCGGCCCAGCCAGTGCCACATGCGGCGGCGGGGATCGGTGGCGTGGACGCCGCAGACGACAGGGATCTCTTTGACGACGGGCAGGACTTCGTACTCGCCGATCTCCATGGCGATGGCATTGGCATCTCCATAGGCCATGAGGCCGCAGGTGCTGCCGTGGCCCATCATGCGGAAGCGGCCGCTGTTGTAGATGATGATCAAATCGGCACCGCCTTTTTCGATGAACTTGGCGCTGATGCCCGTGCCTGCACCCGCGGCGATGATCGGCTCACCCTTGGCGCGGGTGGCTTTGAGGCGGTCCACGACTTCTTGCTTCGTGTAGGGGTTTCCGATTCCGGTCCAGGGATTGGGCATGACTTGATGTGGTTGACGGTGGTTTACGATAGTTGACGGTGGATGACAGTGGTTTGCAACCATCGTCAACTACGGTCAACGATTGTAAACAACCGTAAACTCCGCCCTATGCACGCCCGCGCCGCCATCCAAGAGCTATCCGAAACGCACACCCACGGGCCTGACACGGTGTACCGCATGGTGAGAGGATCGGAGCGGGATACGCGTGCGTGGCTGCGCAGTGCGCCGCTGTGCACCACGCTGGCGACGCATCGGATCGCGCATGCGGGGGTGATGACGGCGCGTGCGCCCTACCGGATCGTGCGGATGCACCAGGGCGGCCTTTATTTCCTGGCCTGCCTGGAAGGAGAGGGGCGTGTGCTGGTGGATGGTGTGTGGAAGAAATGTACGGCAGGCATGGCCGTGGCGCTGCCGCCTTTCATGGTGAACGCCTTTCATGCGGTGCCGGGCAAGATCTGGCGCTGCTGCTGGGTGCGCTATGAGCAGCAGCCGGAGCAGACGCCGATCCTGAGCAGCAGCTCGCCGCTGATGGCTCCCTTTGCCGGTGCGGCGTTGTGGAATGCCATTGAGGGACTCATTGAGGAGGCTGGAAACGCAGCCCAGCCCGCCGCCATGTTTCACTGGGTGGAACTGGTGCAGCATTACATTGAGCGGTTTGCGCAGCCCTGGCAGGTGGATGACCGGCTGCACCGGATTTGGGAAAAGGTTTCCGCCAATGTGGGCTATGACTGGACGCTGGATGAACTGGCCCATCAAGCGCATGTGAGCGCCGAGCACCTGCGACGACTCTGCCGGAAGGCGCTGGGGCGTACGCCGATGCACCACGTGACGTGGCTGAGGATGCGCAAGGCGGCTGAGCTGCTTTCGACGACGAATTTGAAGATCGAGACGATCTCGCACGAGGTGGGGTATCAGAACCCGTTTGTCTTTAGCAACACGTTTAAGAAGTGGATCGGGTGGCGGCCGAGCGAGCACCGGAGCCGGATGGATGGGTGATGGGATGCGGCGGCCAGCAACACAATGCTGCGTTGTCATTGCGGAGAGAGTGATTCGGCGGTTGGTTGCCGACGATGACTGGAATACTTTTTGAGCTGGGGCTTTTGTTTGCGTTACTGATCGCCAACGGGATCTTTGCCATGGCGGAGATGTCGGTTGTTTCCTCCCGCCGGGCGCGGCTGCAGCCCCTCGTTGACAAAGATGTGAGGGGGGCACGTACTGCCTTGGCACTGGTGGAAAATCCCGGTGTTTTTCTTTCCACCGTGCAGGTGGGCATCACCTTGGTGGGCACTCTGGCCGGTGCTTCCAGTGGCGGCAATTTGATCGATGACCTGACCCCGGTGCTGGCCCAAGTGCCGTATCTGAACACCTGGGCGGAGACCATCGCGACGATCATCGTGGTGAGCACCATCACCTTTTTGACAGTTGTCATTGGGGAGCTGGTGCCCAAACGCCTTGCCATCCAGTCGCCGGAAAGCACCGCCATGCGCCTCAGTCCGCCAATGGCGGTGTTGTCCCGCCTGACCTCCCCGGTGGTGAATCTGCTGGATGCCACAAGCGGCCTTATCGCGCGCTTGTTAGGGGCGGTTCCTGGCACCGAGCCTGGTGTGTCTGAGGAGGAGGTGCGTGCCATGATTCATCAGGGGACGCTGTCCGGTGTCTTCAAGCCGGGGGAACAACGCATGGTAGAGGGTGTGCTTGAGCTCGACGATCTTCTAGTCAGTGACGTGATGACGCCGAAGAACAGCATCGTGTGGATCAATCTCGATGAAAGTGACGAGGAGAACCGTCGAAAGATCACAGCAAGCGGCCACACCTATTTCCCAGCGCACCGTGGCACTCGTGACAACGTGCTCGGCATCATCGCGCTCAAGTCATTGTGGTCGGAGCAGCAGCAGGGTGGCGGGTCAATTCAGATGGAACCGCTGCTGAAGGTGCCGTTGTTCGTGCCGGAGATGATGTCTTGCCGGAGGGTGATCGAGGAGTTCCGCAAGCAGCGCCGCCATCAGGCCCTGGTGGTGGATGAGTTTGGCGGCGTGGCTGGTTTGGTGACGCTCAATGACATGCTGGAGGCCATTCTAGGCTCCATGCCCGACCAAGACCAGCGCGAGCGCCCGCAGGCACGTCAGGAAGCGGAAGGGGTTTGGATCGCCGATGCCCAGATGAGTATTGAGGAGGTGGCTACCCTCACCGGCCTCGCTGTTCCCACGGATGAAGTGGATGAAGGCGTTTACCGCACTCTTTCCGGCTTCATTCTTCATCACCTCGGCCATGTGCCGGCAGAAGGAGAGAGCTTCGTATCCGGTGAGCATCAGATCGAGATCACCGACACCGATCGTCTGCGCATCGACAAGGTGACCATCCGTCGCGTTGGCAAGCCCGGGGTGACTGAGGCCAGCCATGCGGCCTAGTCATGAGAGGCAATATTTCGGCTTCGCTTTTTTTGTTCAATCATCCCCATCCTCACGCGAGATGCCGGCGTAGAGTTCCGGGAAGCGGCGTTCAAGGGACTTGGGGGTGATGTAGCCGATGAGCTGGGCTTCGTTCCAGTCGGCGAGGCCCCAGAACTCGTGGGGGAAGGCCATGATGATGGCGGTGCAGGTGGGGACCTTGGGGATGTTGGCGCGGGCGAGGATGTGATCGGCGAAGTCGTGGAGGCCGGGGTTGTGGCCGAAGATCATGGTGTGATTCCAGCTTTCTTCAAAGCCGCGCATGACGTCGAGGATGCGGTCGGCATCGGCGAGGTAGAGGCGGGATTCCAGCAGCAGGCTTTCCACGGGCATGGCAAAGGTCTCTCGCATGATCTGCGCGGTGCTCAGGGCGCGCAGGGCGGTGCTGGTGACGAGCCGATCTGGCAGCGGCAGCAGGGGAGGGGAATCGGCTCCTCCGAAGTAGGTGCGGTGTAAAAATGTGGCGACTGCCGGAGCGGCCCGCTGCCCACGCTCATTGAGCGGGCGATCATGATCTGCGAGTCCAGGCTGTCCCCAGCTGGATTTGGCATGACGCACGATGGTGATGTATTTCATGAATTAAGGGCGAGGGGCGAGGCAGATGAAGGCCCCGGGCCGATGAGGTCCGGTTTTTTTGTCATTCGCACTTACTCATTCGTCATTTGCCGCAGCGCAAACACAGAAGTTGGCCAGACCTGATTACGCGGCCACTTTTTCGATTTTAATCGGGTAGGTTTGGAAGGCATTCCACTGGCAGACGATGAGATCACCGTTGTCGAGAACGCAGACATCGTGCCCATGATCGAAAATCCGTTCGGCCTGCATGAGGGGCTTGAGTTTGCCTTCCTCGTACACAGGTTCGGTGCCGCCGGGAGCGCTGACGACTTTGCCTGCGGCATCAAGGATGACGGTGAAGCCGCTGGGGTTTTGCGGGAGCTTGTTGATCTCGGGGGTCTTGGACCAGCAGACGCCGGCGTAGAGCTCCTGTCCGGCAATCACGGGGCGGCAGACCATGGCTCCGGGGACGGCGAGGGTTTCGAGGTATTTGCCATCGAGGGTGAAACGGCGGAAGCAATTGTCCACGCGTGAGGTGACGATGACGGTGGCTTTGTCAGCGCCCTGACGGGTGTCGATGGCGATGCCGTGGGCGTTGTTGAGGCGTTCTTCGGCGGGGACGCCGTCCTTGCCGCCGAAGCGCTGAATGAACTTGCCGCGTGCATCGTAACGCAGCACAAACTGCGAGCCGTAGCCGTCCACGACGTAGATGTCGCCATTGGGGGCGATGGCGGTTTCGGTGGGATTGAAGACCATGTCGGGCTCATACGCGCCGACGCTCATGGGATGGCTGATGGAGAAGATTTCTTTGCCGCCGAGATCGGTCTTGGTGATGCGACCGGTTTGACGATATCCGCCGCTGCCAGATTTCCAGAGGCCGCTGTCGGTGACGAAGAGGAACTCTTCGCCATTCTCATTGGAGAGGGTCAGGCCATGACCGCCGGGCCAGACGCTGCCCCAGGAGTCGAGGATGGTGCCGTCGGGTTTGAAGACGAGCATCTGATTGTCCCAGTGGTCGCCAATCATGAAAAGGCGGCCGTCTTTGACCTGAACCATCTCGTGGCAGTTGAGGATGGGGTGATGGCGGCCCTGACCTGCGGGCACCCATTCCTTGTTCACCTTGTAGCGATGAGCGCCGTGACCGATGACGACGTCCTTCTTGGGATCGGGGGCGGCGCGCAGGGTTTCAGTGAAACTGGCGGCGGCGGCGGTGGCAAGACCGGAGAGGAAGTGGCGGCGTGTTTTCATGCGGAGCGGAAAAGTTCACTCAAGCACGCATGGGCCCCGGCTCAATGACGTTTCATCATGGTGGCCACACGATGCACGACCTGCGTGAGCTCGCCGGCTTCGTAGGGCTTGGGCAGGACGCCGACAAAGCCGCGTTCGAGGAAGATCATCTGTACTTCTTCGGTGACGCTGCCGCTGGTGCAGACGATGCGTGCTTCAGGATCGAGATGCAGGATCTCTGCGGCGGTTTCGGTGCCGTTCATGCCGCCGCGCAGGGTGAGATCCATGAGCACCACATCGGGCGGGGTGCCGGTGCGGAAGAGGCTGGAGTAAATGCGCACGGCGTCCTGGCCGTTGTCACACTGCACGACTTCGTAGCCGCAGCGGGTGAGGATCATGTGGGCGACTTTGCGTAGGTCGTCCTCGTCATCGACGATGAGCACCTTGCCTTTGCCATGCTTCAGCGGAACGGGGGCCGAGTCCGCAGGCGTGAGAGGCCGCGTGCCACCGGAACCTGCGGCAGCAGGCAGAAAGACGCTGAACTCGGTGCCGATGTTCGGGGTGGAGGTCACTCGAATGTCTCCGCCCATTTCATCCACGAAACGTTTGCAGGTGGTGAGGCCGATGCCGTTGCCGTCCGGCTTGGTGGTGAAGGACTCGCGGAAGAGGCGGTCGAGATTTTCCTTGGCGATGCCGCAGCCGCGATCGCGCACGATGATGTGCACGTGCTTGCCGGGCTTGAGTTTGCCGTCTCCAGCCGGACCCACCAGATGGTTTGCCGCCTGCACATCCATGTAGCCGCCGCGAGGCATGGCCTGGATGCCGTTCATGACGAGATTTTGCAGCACTTGGCTGAGCTTGACGGGATCGGCAATGGCCTGGCGCAGGTTCTCATCGTTGCGCACGCAGACATGCACGTTGGAGCCCGCACCGGCGAATTCCACGGTGTCGCGCATCAGAGAGACGATGTCGGTGGGTTCCAGCTTGCGGGGGGAGGACTTGGAGGCGGTGACGACCTGGGAGGTGAACTGCTTGGCGCGCTTCAATCCGGCGAACACGAGCTGCAGCTCCTGCGCCAGAGCCGGATGCTCCTGCACCTGCTGAATCAGCGCGGAGAGACGCACCGTGACGGGGCCGAGCAGATTGTTCACGTCATGGGCGATGCCCTGGGCGAGTGCTGCGAGGTTATCTTTACGCATCTGTGCAGACTGTGCGTCCAGATCGTCGGCGGCGGGTTTTGGCTCAGGCTTGGTGCTGGCTGCGGAGGCAGCGGCCTGAGCAGGGCTGATGAGAATGGTGAAGTTCAGCAGCTTGCGCATGCTGTTGAAGACGGCGCGCACGCGCCACTTGCTGGGCACCGGGGTTTGGGTGCGCAGGCTTTGCAGCTGGCATTCACACTCGTGGCAGCCACCTTGATCCACGGCGAGGCGGAGGCTTTGCTGGAGCGTGGCAGCGTCTTTAACGTTAGCGACGAGATCATTGAGGCCCAGGCCGCGCAGTCCTGCTTCAGGATCGGCGCCTGCCAGCATGGCGGCGGCGGCATTGCTGAAAAGGACCTTTTGGCCGCTTTTGGCATCACTGGCTTCGCTTTCCACGATCACCACGCCATCGGCGACCTGATCGAGTGCGACGCGAAGGTAATAATTGGCGACCTTGAGGTGCTCCAGCCCCTGCTCCAATTCAGCGATTGCTGCTGGAGTTGCGGAGGAAGTGGAGAGGGAGGAAGTCATGAATTATCCGCGTGATTCCGACTCATTTAGCAATCTTAGATAATTAAGACAACTTTAATTTTTGATATTCTAGATATTTCTGACTCCCATATTTGAGAGCAAACGTATGCAGGAAATTCGAGGAGAGTGCATGAGAAGGTGAAAAACACCTTGCCGAACCGGGCTTCTCCTTTACCATCGCCGCCCCTATGTCCAAAAATGCCGGTATCGCCAAGACGAGGAAAGCTTACGCCAAGCGGTTCAAAATAACTGCCACGGGTAAGGTGCTGCGCCGTAAACAAGGCAAGCGCCATATTCTGCAGAATAAGAGCCGCAAGCGTAAACGTAACCTCGGTAAAGTCGCCCTCGTGGCGGAAGTGGATGTCAAAGCAATCAAGGCGAACATGCCGTTCTCCCATCGCTAAGACGACCACGGTCTCTCAATAGA
>NZ_JBIPNG010000323.1:0-7659 GCF_044373815.1 Prosthecobacter sp.
GATGTCATCGGCGGCTTCCGCGAACGCTACCGCTCGTTGAGTGCGGGCAACATGCAGGTCTCATTCAATTTTGCCTCCGGCTGGAACCCACGCGTCCGCCTCAATCAGCCCGTCGATGCCTCCGGCCAGCTTCCCACTGGCGAGCCCTTCCAGAGTCTCGCCGACTTCCAGGCTCTCGTCCTGCGCAACCCCGACGCCCTCGCCGCAAACATGGTCCGCCAACTCCTCATGTATGCCACCGGCTCCGAGCCCCACTACTCTGATCGCCGCGAAATCACCCGCATCCTCGCGCAAACCAAACCAAGCAACTACGGCCTTCGCTTCCTCATCGACGCCATCGTGCAGAGCGATCTGTTCCTCACGAAGTAAGAACATCATCATGAAACGCACACTCCCCTTCCTCACCACGCTCGCTTTCGCAGCATTCGCTCACGCTGCGGACACACCGCTCTTCGATGGGAAGACCTTCACCGGATGGGAGGGCGATACGAAGAATACCTGGCGCATCGAGGACGGCGCGCTCGTCGCGGGCACGCTGGAGAAGCCGCAGGCGGAGAATGATTTTCTCGCGACGACAAAGCAGTTCGCGAATTTCGAGCTGACGCTGAAATGGAAGCTGGATGGCACGAAGGGCTTCGTGAATGGCGGCGTGCAGTTCCGCACGAAGCGCATTCCGGGCTCGCACGAGGTGTCAGGCTATCAAGCGGACCTCGGCGCGGGTTACGACGGGGCGCTCTACGATGAGAGCCGTCGTCGGAAGGTACTCGCGCGTCCATCGAAGGAGGTGCTGGATAAGGCGCGGAAGCCGCTCGGTAAGTGGAACGACTACCGCATTCGCGCCGAAGGGCCGCGCATTCAAATCTGGCTCAATGGCGTGCAGACGGTGGACTTCACCGAGACCGATCCCGGCATTGATGCGACCGGTATCATCGCGGTGCAGATCCACGGCAACGCGACTTCGGTGGTGGGCTACAAGGACATCACGATCAATGAGCTGCCCGCGACGGAATTGAAGAGCGCGAACAACTTGCAGGATCACGATGTCATCGCGCTGACGGGCGGCTCGAACATGGAGCGCACGCGCTTCAATGGCTATCTCCAGACGCACCTCATCGCGGCGAAACCAGCAGGACAGATCAAGGTGCGCAACTTTGGCTGGGAGGGCGACACGGTCTTTGAGCAATGGCGCGATGCAGGCGCGGCGAGTTCCACGAGCAGTTGGCGGCAGCAGCGCGAGTGGCGGCAGCAGCTCCGAGATGCGGGTGCGACGGTGGTGCTCGCGCAGTTTGGGCAAATGGAATCGCTCGCGGGCGTGGCGAAGCTGCCGCAGTTCATCACGGCGTATGAAAAGCTGATCGCGGAACTTGCCGAGGAAGGACGGCGCGTGGCTCTGGTCGCACCGGTGGCATTCGAGGGCAAGCTTGCGGCGCGGAACGAAAGCCTCGCGGCTTACACGAAGGCCATTCGCGATCTCGCGGCGAAGCTTAAGCTCCACTTCATCGAGATCGACAAGGCCGACGAGAATCGCGGCGCGCTCACCGACAACGGTTATCAACTCAATGACACGGGCCATCGCTTCGTTGCATGTCGCGTCGCGGAAGAGCTCGGCGTTGCGTCGGTGGAAAACGAAGCCATGCGCCGCGAGGTGCTGGAGATGGAACGGCTGTGGTTCGACTACTGGCGGCCGATGAACTGGGCCTTCCTCGCCGGTGACCGCAGCGGCGTGCCTTACTCGAAGGACTGGCGCAACCGCGACAAGCGCATCTTTCCGCAGGAAATCGACGACTTCCTGCCGCTGCTGAAGCAGGCCGACGAAAACATCTGGGCCGCACTCGCGGGTAAACCGACAACGCCCATCGGCGTCCGTTCCTCCATTCCAGTCGAAGCACCGAGCGCCAGGCCACTTTCGCCTGATGAAGAGAAGGCGCAGTTTCAAATCCTCGACGGCTATGAAGTGAATCTCTTCGCCTCGGAGTCGGACGGCATCGTGAAGCCAGTCCAAATGCGCTGGGATGAGCGCGGGCGGCTTTGGGTCGCTTGTGCGGCGAGCTATCCGCAGATCAAGCCGGGCGAGAAGGCGAACGACTATGTGCTCGTGTGCGAAGACACCGACGGCGATGGCAAGGCCGACAAGTTCACAAAATTCACCGAGGGCCTATTCATGCCCACCGGCATCGAGCTGGGTGATGGCGGCCTCTACGTCGCTCAGGGCACGGAGTTACTCCACCTCAAGGACACCGATGGCGATGGCAAAGCCGACACTCGGTGCATCGTGCTCGGTGGCTTCGGCACCGGCGACTCGCATCAAAATCTCAACGGGCTGAACTGGGGCTTCGGCGGCGAGCTGTGGTTCACGCAGGGGCACCACATCTACTCACGCGTCGAGACACCTGAAGGCGTGGAGACGCTGAACCGTTCCGGCGTGTGGCGCTGGCGTCCGCGAACCGGGCATCTCGATCCGTTCTTCCAGTTCTCCTCCGCCGGTGCGAACTGCTGGGGCGTGGTGACGAGCGAGTTCGGTCAGCCGTTTCACAAGAGCGGTGCGAATGTCGGCAGTTGGTTTTCGACCCCGGGCCTCGTGCGCTCGGTGCTCGCGGTGAATGCGGGCGCGATGAATCTCTTCCAGGCACCGATCAAGCAGGTGGGCCAGGAGTTCCTGCACAGCAGTCATTTCCCAGCGGAAATGCAGGGCCGCATGATCATCGGCGGCTACTACGCCAACGTGCTGGAGCAGCATGAGCTGAAGCTGGAGAACGGCATGTTCAAATCCATGCAACTGCCGAGCATCATCAAGTCACGCAGCACCGTCTTTCGCCCCATCGAGGTGCGCATGGGACCGGACGGCGCGATGTATGTCACCGATTGGTATAACCCCATCATCGGCCACTATCAGGCCAGCTATCGGCATCCTGACCGTGACAAGGAACACGGCCGCATCTGGCGCGTGACATGGAAAGGCGGGAAGAAAGTCTCGCCTGCCAAGCTCGCAGGTGCGAGCGTGCCCGAGTTGCTCGAACAACTCGACTCCAAGGAACGCTGGGCCTGGTATCAATCGAAGCGCCTCCTCATCGAACGCGACACCAAGGAAGTCATCGCCGCGCTCAATGCATGGCTGCCGAAACAACAAGGCAACGACTACCGCCGCTTGCTCGCGCTCTCGCTTTACGAGGCCCACGAGACGACGCGCCCTGCCTTGCTCGCCGAGTTGCTGCGCTCCGCCGACACCCGCATTCGCGCCTATGCTACGCGGGTCATCGGCACCTGGGCGCGCGACGGCCATCTGCCGGACGCGCTGAAGCTTCTAGAAGTGCAAATCACCGACGAGGACGCGCTCGTCCGCCTCGAAGCCATCGTCGCCGGCAGCTACGTGAACGATCCGCGCGCCGCCGTCGTCGCTGCCCGCGCGCTGGACAAGGATTTCAACGCCTACCACCGCCACGCGCTCACCAAAACCCTGCACGCCACGAACCCACTCTGGTCCGGGCCAATCGCCTCGGGCAAGCTCAGCTTCGACCAGGACGAGCACCTCATCTTTGCCCTGCAAAACGGCTGGGTGGAAAACAACGTCGGCGACCTGCTCGCCCGCGAGTTCGATGATGAGAAGCGCCCGAGCACCAGCGCCAAAGCCGCCGAAATCATGCGCACCCAGATCGCCAAGTCCGCAGGTGATCCCACACGGCTGCAACGCTGGCTCATCGCCTTCGCAGGCATCGCCAGCGCGGGTGATGTGCCGTTCATCTTCGAGCGAGCGAGCAGCGACGCCCGCGTGCTCGGTGCGCTGCGCTCCGAGCGTCCCGCAGACGCGGATAAACTCCTCACACCGCTCTTTGACTCCACCCACCCCGAACTCCGCGCCCAAGGCGTGCGCCTAGCCGGGCTGTGGAAAGTCGCGGCCTACGTGCCACAGCTCCGCAATCTCGCCTTCGAGCAAAACCTGCCGCACGCGCTCACCGCGCTGCTCGGCGTGAGTCCCGATGAAGTGGCGCAACACGTCCTCGCCCGGCTGCGGGAACTGAAAACCCCGCAAGACGCCAAACCGCTCCTCACCGCGCTCTTTTCACAAAAAGAGGGCCGCACCGCGCTGGAGTACGCCTTGAAGAAGCCGAACGTCCTGCCGCCCGACGCCGCGAAGCTAACGTTGCAGGCCCTGAACGTCATCGGCCTGAGCGATGGTAAAATCTCACCGCTTCTCATGAAGCTCGCCGGTATCAATGCCGCGCTGCCTGCTTACACTAAGGACACCATCGCGAAGATCGTCACCAGCGCCGCGAGCATCGGCAACGCAGCCGAAGGCAAGAAAGTCTATGAACAATCAGGCTGCATCGCCTGCCACATTCCCGGCGCACCGCAGAGCAAGATTGGCCCCGATCTCAGCAGCATCTCACGTGGCCTGCCCCTGGACATGATCGTCACCGAAGTCATCTGGCCCGCGCTCAACGTAAAGGAAGGCTACGAAGCCTCCACCATCACGATGAAAGACGGCACAGTCATCACTGGCTTCAAGCAAACCGAAACCGCAGAAGCCATCGCCATCCGCGACATGACCACCGGCACGGTGAAATCCATCCCGCGCAACGAAACCCAAAGCATCAAAACCGGCGGCACCGTCATGCCCGATGGACTGACTGCCACGCTGAGCCCGCAGCAAGTCGCCGACTTGATCCGCTACCTCTCCGAACTCGGGAAATAATTGCAGTTTCCAGGATGAACCTCCATGCCCACCGCGCCGGACAACCACGACGCCCACGACTACGCCGAGCGCATCCGCGAATCGTCGTGATGAAAGAGACTGCAAACGAACTCACATCACCTTTCACAAAACCCAATCCTCCTCCGGCGCCTCCCCTTCTCCCCCGAGTGCTCCGCCTTGGCCTTTCTCACCTTCGCAATCTCCCGCTCCAGAAGCTCCTGCGTCACCAACCACTTCGCCGAATCAGCATCCACACTCCCTGCATGAATCGCGTTCACGCAGATGTTCAAGATGTCCCCACCGCTGAGTCCGCGTGATAGCTCCGCAAGAACTGCGTAATCAGCCGTCACCCGATCTGGGTTGGGGAGATGGAGGGCGAACAGCTCCCGACGCATGGAGGCTTCACTCACAGTCGCACCCCGTCCCCGCTCCACGTCCAGGATCAACTCGACGCGAACCCCTCAAAAGCAATTTCCCAGCAGAAGAACGGCCAGCTTCTCGTCGTATGTTTCAACCTGCCTGCATTTGAAACCGACTCGACTATGCCATCCACCTTCCCATATCGGAAAGCCGCTGGCCTTGTGCTCTGCTGGAGCGCGATGGCTCATGCTGCATCAGCGGTGGGTGAAGTGACGTTGTTTGAGGCAAAGATTCGACCGCTCTTCATTCAGCAATGCCAGAAGTGCCACGGCGAGAAGAAACAGGAGAACGGCCTGCGCTTGGATTCCAAGGCAGGCTGGCAGAAGGGCGGCGATCATGGCGCGGTCATCAAGCCGGGTGATGTGGAGAACAGCCTGCTCATCAAGGCAGTGCGGCGCACGGACAAGGAGCTACAAATGCCTCCGAAGCACGTGCTCGAGACTGAGGAGATCGCGGCACTGGAGCAGTGGGTGAGGATGGGCGCGCCTGATCCGCGTGAAGGCAATGCGGTCTCGAACGTGGTGGATGTGGTGGCAGCACGAAAGCACTGGGCCTTTCAGCCGGTTGCCCATCCGCAGCCGCCGACGCTGGCTGGCAATGCCCAGCAGCCACTCGACCAGTTTGTGCTGGCCAAGCTTCAGCAACAGGGGCTGCAACCCAATGGGCCAGCCGACCGGCGGACCTTGATCCGCCGTGCGACATTCGACCTCACCGGCCTGCCGCCCACGCCGACGGAGATTGACGCGTTTCTGCATGACACCTCGCCGAATGCCTTTGGCCATTTGGTGGATCGTCTGCTCGCCAGTTCGGCCTATGGCGAACGCTGGGGACGGCATTGGCTTGATGTCGCGCGCTATGCCGACACGGCAGGCGATGGCGCGGACTACCCGGTGCGCGAGGCGATCAAGTATCGCGACTGGGTCATCAATGCCTTCAATGCCGACCAGCCGTTCAACGACTTCATCCGCGAGCAGATCGCGGGCGACATTCTTGCGACCAAAGGACCGCCGGAACAATATGCCAACCGAGTCACGGCCACTGGCTTCCTGGCGATTGGCAAGCGCTACGGCTACAAGCCATCGCCCGATTACCAGCACCTGGATTTCGCTGATGCGATTGACTCAGTGGGGCGCTCATTGCTCGGCCTGTCGCTTGGCTGTGCGCGCTGCCATGATCACAAGTTCGATCCCGTAAGCGCTGCCGACTACTATGCGCTCTACGGCATTTTTCAGAGCACGAAGTGGACGTTCCCCGGCGGTGAGGAACAGAAGCGTCCTTCGCAGTTTGTGCCTCTGATTGCGCCGGACGAAGCGGCTCGGCTCGACAAGGTCAGGGACGCTGAACTTGCGCGGCTCGATGCGGCGCTGGCTCGATTGAAACAGCAACGCGCCGCGCTGGATGGCAAAGGGTTGGACCTCGGTCTCGAAGCCCAAACCATCGGCAAGCCGCCCGCCGCGCCTTGGTTCTCGGCGGGTCCGAACTTGCTCATGGCCGAGGCGCAGAGTCCCTTCGCTCATGTGCATACGGCTGGCACGCGCGGCGTGCGGATCGGCACTGGCAAGGCGAACGATGGCTTGCGTTATGTCTTCGCCAACGGGCTGCGCGCCACGCCTGGCAAGCAGATGCATTTCACCATCGACTTCCGCACTGTGGCACCGACCGACAAGACGGGTGCCTATCGCTTCTATCTTGGTCGGGGCGTAGTGCAGTCGGTGGCGGTGGAAGTCAGCGTGACGGCATCTGAGATCGCCATTCGCGATGGCACGAAGTGGGAGGTGATTCGCAAGCTCATGCCCGGCACCTGGCAGACGCTGCGGCTCACGCTCGATGCCGCGAAGAAGACTTACTCGGGCGTTGTCGGCACCGTCGGTGACTTGACGGAGTTCAAGGACAAGGTGCTTGGCACGACTTGGGATGGCGTTGCTGACACCTTCATTTGCGATGCTATCGGCCATGTCAGCGGGCCAGTGCCGGAGCACGATCTCGACAATCTCGGCTTGCAAGAGACAGCCTTTGGCGAGCCCGGCAGCGGCCCTGTCATCGGTCCCGCAGAACCAGCGGACTTGGCGGCCCGACTCAAGATTCTCAACGACGACCTTGCCGCCACAACAAAGCTCCGCGATGCCGAGGCTGCGAAGGAACTCTATCCCGTGGCCTATGGCGTGAGTGAGGACAAGCCGGTCAATGTCCGCATCCAACTGCGCGGTGAGCCCGACAAGCTCGGCGATGAAGTGCCGCGTCGTTTCATCGACATCCTCGGCGGTGACAAACTCCCTGCGGATGAACTCGGCAGCGGTCGGCTGGAGCTGGCCAACTGGCTCACGCGTTCCTCGAATCCGCTGACGGCGCGTGTGTTCGTGAACCGCGTCTGGCAGTGGCACTTCGGCCAAGGACTCGTGACAACACCGAGTGACTTCGGCTTGCGTGGCGACCCGCCAAGTCATCCCGAATTGCTCGACTGGCTCACGTCGGAGTTCATTGCTTCTGGCGGGTCGGTGAAGGCGCTGCATCGACTCATCATGCGCTCGCAGACTTATCAACTGGCCAGC
>NZ_JBIPNG010000324.1:0-7616 GCF_044373815.1 Prosthecobacter sp.
ATGCAAAGCGCACTCATGAAACGCATTCAAGACGCACGGCTCTACGGCATCGTTGACCTCGGTTATGTCACGGCGGAAAACGTCGAACACATGACTGATCAGCTCTGCCTCGGCGGCGTGGATGTGCTGCAGCTGCGCGCCAAGAAACTGGCACCGCAGGAAATCGAACGCCTCGCCCGGCTCATGCTGCCGATCACCCGCTCCCATGGCGTGCCGCTTGTGATCAATGACCATCTCGAAATCGCCGCTGCCATCGGCAGTGAAGGCGTGCACGTAGGGCAGGATGACGATGCCGTGGCGAAGGCGCGCGCCATTGTCGGCCCGGCATGCTTTGTCGGCAAATCGACCCACAGCCTAGCCCAAGCCGTCGCCGCTCAGGCGGAAGGCGCGGACTACATTGGCTTTGGTCCGCTCTATGCCACGGGCACCAAGCCGGACTACGTGCCCATCGGTTTAAATGACATCACCGAAGTCCATCGCCGCGTCACACTGCCGATCTTCTGCATCGGCGGCGTGAATGCCGGGAGGCTGGATGAAATCATCGCCGCCGGCGCGCGGCGCGTGGTGGTTGTTTCCGCGTTTCTGCTGGCTGGAGACGTGAACGCGGAAGTGAGTGCGCTGAAGAACAGATTGGTCTGATCTCTGAGTATTGTTGTCCCGGCTTCAGCCGGTTCTGGATAGCGCTACCAGACCGGCTGCTGCGAAGCCGCGAAGCGAACTAGGTACTGCATTGCTCGACCGGAGACGGGGTCGGGAGACCCCGTCGCCTTGGGGCCCTGGGTTACTTCTTCTTCTCCAGCGGAATAATGTCAGCAGACACCGCACGCTTGGCTCCGAGATATTCCTTCGCGAGGGCTTCGAGCTCCTCCTTCGTGATGCCGGCAAAATCACTGACGAAGCTGCGTGCCCAGTCGAGGCGCTCTGGATGTTCCTGCGCACAGCGCAGCACGTTCATGGACCAGTAGCGGTTGTCGCGGCGCATCTGCTCCAGCTGGGCCAGCATCGGTTTGATGGCGCGGTCAAATTCATCATCGGTGATCGGACCGCCTGAGAGCTTGTCGGCGATTTCCGTCACCAGCTTGGTGAGAGAGACTGCCAGCTCCGGCTTGCACTCGATCATCGTCGTCATGTAGCCGTAACCTGTGAAGGTGTCGTTGGCCACGTGGTAGCAGGCGGGGCTGTAGGTGTCTCCCAGCTCTTCACGCACCTTGATGCGCAGGCGGTCGTCCAGAATGGAGCCGAGCACCGTCAGGCGGCGGGTGCGCTTGATCTGGAGCATGTCCGTCGTGGGCCAGTAAACCGTGGCGATGGCCTTCGGGATCTCGGTGTCAAAGGGGAAGCTCTTGCTGGCGGAGGGGGAGGGGAAGGCCACTGCGCGTTCCTTTTCATACGCAGGCTTCTTCTCCGCGCGCTTCGGCAGTGCACCGAGTGTCTTGGCCACGGCATTGAGTGCCGTTTCAACATCGACGTCTCCCAGCACGGTGACTTCCAGATAATCCTGCGTGAGTGCCGGAGTGAGCCAGGCTTTCAGTTCAGCCAGCGTGCGCTTGCGCAGTTCTTCAATTTTTGGGAAACCCCAGCGTGCGTCACCTGAGTGCATGAAGGAGACGACGTCATTGTTCATCACACCCTCCGCAGTGTGCTGCAGCTGGGTGTAGAGCGGGTCGAGGTTCTTCTCAAACTGGCGTGCCGCTTCTTCGCGATACCCCGGTGCCACGAGATAGGCGGTTAGCAATTGCAGCTGGGCCTCAAGATCCGCCGGCGTGGTGCGGCCGCTGAGCAGGAAAGCCTCATCGCCAATGGCGAAATCACTGCCCACGGTGCGGCTGGCGAAG
This sequence comes from Prosthecobacter sp., assembly GCF_044373815.1. Taxonomy (GTDB): domain Bacteria; phylum Verrucomicrobiota; class Verrucomicrobiia; order Verrucomicrobiales; family Verrucomicrobiaceae; genus Prosthecobacter. Next base: position 1,836 of record NZ_JBIPNG010000324.1, read on the forward strand.
ATGCGGCGGATGTCATCCACGCCATGTTTTTCCAGACCACCCAGCTGGAAGGTGCTCTGGGCAAAGGGGATGATGCCTGGCTTGTCAGCAGGGGTGCTGAGCTTGCCACCGCCAAAATTGATCAGCACGCGGATGGTGCCTTTTTCAAACTCGGTGTGCTTGAAGTTGAAGCGCACGTTGTTTTCAAACACCGCCTGGCTGATTTCGAGATCCTTCGCTTCGGAGCGGCTGGCGACCTTGCCCGCAGGGCCAAACTCAGTGTAGGCAAAGGCGGCGGTCTCTTCCTTCACCGGTGCAGCAACCGGCTTGGCACGGCTGGCCTTGAAGGTTTCGATGATCTGCTTCGAGGCATCACCTTCGAGCTTCAAATTGCCGCCGAGGAAGATCTGCACATCGTCACCCTTCCAGTCAGCCACGAGCGCCGCGTGGCTGTCCTCTTCCTTCAAGCCGGCCAGCACCGTGGAAATGCGGGCAAGGTCATCCGCCGGATGGGTGAAGACCTTCTTGCTGGCAAGAATGCTCACCAGACCGCTGGCGAGATCGCGTGATTTGCGGCTGTCGGCCTGATCGGCGCGCAGCTTGGCACCCTTGAGAATGGTGGCCTTCGCTTCTTCAAATTCGGCTTCCGTGAATCCGTGCTCGATGGCGCGGCGCAGTTCCGTTTCCAGCAGCGTGAGCGTGGCCTTCCAGTTCTTGGGATCACACTGGGCCTGAATGCCGTTCACACTGACGAATTCGAGGTACTCATAGCTGTAGCTTTCAGCACCCATGAACGGCGCGCCTTCAGCCTTCGAGAGCTTGGACAGGCGCTGATTGATCATCATGTCAGCGAGATCACGGATCGTTTTTTCCCGGCGTGTGTCCGCATTGTCCGGCTTGTTTTTGGCAGGGCGGGGAATTTCGACGGAAAGGGTGAGCGCCTCGGCCTGCATCTCTGTGTGCAGCTTGGCGATGATGCCATAACCGGAAGTCACCTTGCCAAGATTGGGTTCTTCAGCTTCGCCGTGCTTGGGTTTGGCATCGGCAAACTGCTTCACGATCTCCGCTTTGACGGCGTCAGTGTCTTTGAAATCCCCCACGGCCACAATGACGGCACGCTTGGGCGTGTAATACTTTTCGTAGAAGTCTGCGAAGCGCGGGCGCTTCATCGTCTTGATCATCTCTTCCGTACCGATGGGCATGCGATCGGGCAGAATGGACTCCGGCATGGCAAACTTGTAGCCCGCCATCATCGTGCGGTACTCGATGGAGTCCCGGCTGAGCTTCTCGCTCAGAATGATGCCGCGTTCCTTGTCGATCTCGGCTTCGTTCAGCAGCATGCCGTCCAGATCATCACGGAAAAGCTGAAGGCCTTCGGTGATGAACTTTGGCTCCACCTTGGGCAGTTCGAGCATGTACACCGTTTCCTTGAAGGAGGTGTGCGCATTGGTGTCAGCACCGAAGCCCATGCCCAGGCGTTGGAAGTACTCTACCATCTCGCCGCCTTTGAAATGCCGCGAGCCATTGAAGGCCATGTGCTCAAGATAGTGCGCCATGCCCTGCTGGTCGTCCTGCTCCATGAGCGAACCCACATCCATATAGAGGCGGATGCTGGCGCGGCCAGGCGGCTCATCATGTGGCAGGATGACATAGCGCACACCGTTTTCGAGCGTGCCGTACTGCGCTTTAGGATCGGCTTTGAGATCGCTGTGGTCCTGCGGCCAGTCGGCGGCATGGGCTGTGGAGACGACTGCTGCGAGAAGGAGAGAGCGGAGCATGGTTGTTCGATGCGTTGGGTTGGAAAGGGTAACGAGTGGCAAACTCAAAATGACGAAAGAATGCACGAGTGTTCAGATGACGAAACGGCGTGTGAGCGGAAATTCGTCATTTGGATTTCTGATTTGATTAGTTTTACTAACCCTCCGGGCTCACTTCGTTCGTCTGTCTCGCTTCGCTCGGCTCGTCATTCCCGCCACAGGCGGTAGGCGGTCTATTCCACCTTGCCCAGGCCCGCTTCGGGGTCGGGTTCGAGGAAGCCGAGTTCCACAAAGAGCTCGTCCATCGCCATGAGCGTGGCTTCGTACATCTCAAAGGAGAGATTGAAATTGAAGAAGCCGTGACCCTGGCCTTCGAATTCGATCAGGCGGCAGAGGTTCTTCTTCTTGCTTGATTTGCGCGCAAATTCATAGGAGCCGTCAAAGGGGACCACGCGATCACCCGTGCCATGCATGATGAGCATGGGGGGAAGGCCGGGGCGTATGGCGCGGATGAGGTCTGCGGCTTTGCTGGTCGCTTGGTCCGGCCAGCGGTCGCGCCCGAAGGCGTGTTTGGAATAGGTGTCCATCACTGGATTGAACAGCACGATGGCATTGGGTGCCGGGCTGCAGTCCAGAGCGTCTGAAGGATCATCGAACCCACTGAGGATGGCTGAGGAGGCGATGGCATGCCCACCACCAGAACCACCCACACCGACGATCTTGCCGGGGTTGATGCCCAGTTCGACGGCGTTCATGCGAATCCAGCGAATGGCGGAGCGCGCATCGGCCATGGCCTCGACCGGACCGGTGCCGTGACGAGTGGCGACGCGATAATCAAAACAGATCGTCGTCATGCCACGCGAGGCAAAGTAAACGCAATGCGGGGCAAACTGCGCCACCTGGCCATTATCCCAGCCGCTGCTGAAAAAGAAAGCTGCCACGGATTTGGGGTACGAGGGAGCCTTGTCCATCTCGGGCTCCCAAATATAAGCCGAGAGGTTCACACCGCCGACAGTCTTGTAGATTTCTTCTCGGGCGGTCTTCAGCAACTCCCGATTGCGATCAATCGGGGGGGTGCGGGGCTGACCTTCACTGTGGGACTCCATGTTTTGGGGGTAAAGACGTTGACGTTTACCAGAATCGCCAAATCAGCAAATGGTTTTACTCTGGATTAAAACTATCACAGCAAATTTCCCGGGATGCTAATTATAAAATGATGGAGACCGGTTGTTTTTGCGTGAAACGAGCTCTTCTTCGTAGTCCCCACCGCAACCGCCATGCGCCATTTCCTCTATTTGCTCCTTGGATTAAGCCTGTTTCAACTCTGCCCTCATGCCTTTGCTCAGGAGGACGAGGCCGGACTGCAGGCTGCGCTGGAAAAGGTGTATTATAAATGGCGCGATGCCATGCAGAGCAAAGATGCCAGGGCCTGGGCATCAAGCATCACCCTCTACCGTCAGACGGTGATTCGCAACATGGTGGTCAGTGAGCGCAAAACGTTCCCGGATGCCGTGTTTGCCTCCGATGTGCAGCCTCCGGCCCTGGCCGGCCTGCGTCTGCTTGAGGCACAGGCGGTGGGCGACACCGCGCATCTCGTTTACTTTGGCAGGATCGACATGGGGCAGGACAAGGAACTCGTCCGTGAAAACCTGCTGAAACTGAAGTTTGGCCGAGAGAACGGGGTATGGAAATATGACAGCAACCGCATCTCCCGTATGGACAGTGCGCCGGACGTGGTCAAGGAACTGAAAGCAGGCAAGCGCCCCGAGTTTCTCGACACCCCCGAATACACGCCGCCCGGCAGCATGCCTGCGCCGCCGCCTTTGTGCCGTGTTCCGGATTACAAGGCGGGCAGCAAGCTGCAGAGCTTCGGCTATGAAACGACCATGAGCATGAACGGCATCAATTACGATCCCGTGCGGGATGGGCTGGATCAGCAGATTCTCATCGGCGGTCTCGTCAACGGGCACAACGAAATCACCCTGCACATGAAGCCGGTGCCAAGGCCGGAAGGCGGAAAAGCCGCGCTGGAAATCCGTATTTACAAGCTGTCCAAAGATCCCGCCAAGCCGGGCACCGAAGTGCTGCGCTGGCAGGCACCTGAAAGCGGAGCCCCTGCACAAGTGACCCTCCCCATCGAGGTGAAATAGTCGCTGTTTCGCTCCATTCTTTTTACCATGCCAACGATCGACCACGAGAACACCCTGCGCGCTGCGGGTTTTCGCATCGTGGCCGGGATTGATGAAGCCGGTCGTGGCCCTCTCGCCGGTCCCGTGTGTGTGGCGGCGGTCGTGCTGCCGGAAGATTTCTCGCATGCCGTGCTCAATGATTCCAAGCAGCTCAGCGAAGTGAAGCGCGAGCGGTTGTACGAGGAGATCACCAGTGATGCACGCATCCGCTGGCACTGCGTGAGCATCGAGCCTGATGAAATCGACCGCATCAACATCCTTCAGGCCACCTGGGAAGGCATGCGCCGTGCCGCCCTGGGTTTGCTGCCAGTGCCGGATGCGGCCCTCATCGACGGCAAGCCGGTGAAGCGTTTCCCCCTGCATCAGGTCGCCTTGGTCAAAGGAGACAGCCTCAGCTACTCCATCGCGGCGGCCAGCATCATCGCCAAGGTCACGCGGGATCGCCTCATGGTGGCCATGGCGCGGCAGCATCCGGAGTACGGCTTTGAAATTCACAAAGGCTACCCCACGCCTGCCCATCTGGCGGCATTGAAGCAGCACGGACCCTGTCCGCATCATCGGCGCAGTTTCAGACCCGTGGCACAGCTCGAACTCGATCTGGCATGAAGCGGCTCATCTCCCGGCCTCAAAGTCTGTGGCGCTGGCTGCGGCGGCGGGTCTCGGGAGATGCCCGTGTGCGGGCAGCGGCGCTCTGGTTGCGCGCACGTCCTCTGGCCGCGTTTCAGCGTCGTCTGGCCGGACGAAAAATGGGCAGCGGGGAAATCGGAGAGATGGGCGAAATCATCGCCGCACGCTGGCTCACCACCCACGGCCGCAAGGTGCTTTATCGCAACTACCGGGGTGGAAACCGAGGGGAGGTGGACATTATCGCCCGGCATCGGGATGTGCTCACCTTCATCGAGGTGAAGTCCCGCACCAGCACCGCCTTTGGCCGCCCCGCCGATGCGGTGGGGCCTGACAAGCAGCGCCTCATTCAGCGCGGAGCCATGGACTGGCTGCGCCTGCTGGGAAATCCACGCATCAAGTTCCGCTTCGACATCGCCGAGGTCATCCTCATTGAGGGCGAGCTGCCGCGCGTCCACATTATTGAGAATGCTTTCCATATGCCGGACAGATCCATGGCTGGGCGGTAAGGGATACGTGACGATTTTGACAGTTTAAGGCCTCCATCTTGCCTCCGGTGAGCTGGTGCCTATGGAAGCCGGTAATCTCTCATGCAGCCCGCCGCAACTTCCACCTCAGCAGCCAATCTCCTCGGCACCGTAACCACGCTCGTGCAGGATACACAGGTCGATGTCACGCGCCTGATTTACATGCTTTATCAGGACGTTGAGCAGCAGATCAACCGGGCGGATTTGAAAGCCCAGCTCACTCTGAGCACCTCCGCCGTCTTGATGGCCATGATTGTGAACATGGGGCCGGGACTGCGCCTGCAAGGCTGGGCGGGCATGCAATGGTTTGAGTATGCCGTGCTGGCGTTGTACGCACTTTTCATACTCTTCATGAGTTTTGCTTTCGGGCGTGGCATCTCCGCAGCTTTTCCTCGGGCCGTGAGAAAAGCCCCTGATGCGAACCGGCATCCCAACCTTTATTTCTCAGGCCAGATCGCCAATATTCCGGGGGACGAATATGCAGATTTGTTCTGCCGACAGTCGAACGATGGGGTCAAACGCTCAGTGCTGGGGCAGGTCCATTCCAAATGCATTGTCCTGGAGGCCAAGCTTCACAACGTGCGCAAAGGCATGACCTACCTGCTCCTGGCGCTGGGGATTTGGATTGTTGCACGTCTGATACTTCTGATTGGCCACGGCTTTGACTGAGTCGGGCAGGAGGTGGAAGGATGGCAATCGCCTTTG
>NZ_JBIPNG010000046.1:0-24066 GCF_044373815.1 Prosthecobacter sp.
ACCAGCGGTACTGATGCCATCAACATGGCCATGGGTATGCTCGCGTCCGGCGCATTGGCCATCTTTTGAAAGATCATCAGCGCCATGCCGAAGGCGAGAATAAACCACAGCGCGTTGGCTCCCTCGAAACCGGCGATGCCCTGCTGGGAATCGCGGCCTTCGTTGGTTTCGTGCAGTTTGACGCCTTGTTGTTCCATGGTCTGATCGCCGAAAAGTAACAATGGCCTCCCAGCCCTGATGTACCCATCAGGGCACATCAGGGAGAGAGCTCCATTGCCAGGGAATTAGTTGCCCATGTCGATGGAATCCACGTCGCTGGAACCGCCGGCGGTGGAGAACATGACCTTGGTGATGATGAAGGCGAGACCGCCGATGCCGGCGCCCACCAGCCCGTAAAGCACGCGCTCAGTGTTGCCCATCATGAACATGACCGCCGAGAACAGCAGGCCGCCAAAGGCCAGCACCAGACCGACGAGGTTGAGGATGTTGATGATGCCGCTGAACTTGCTGGTCAGGTCGCTGGAGGAAGCGGCGAGTGGCATCGTGAAGCGCAGGATGTTGGTGCCAAGAGTGGTGATGGCAATGGAGTTCATTTCTGTGGGTGATGAATAGTTTGATGTTTTGGAGTTCAGCTCGCGGCGCGTGAGCACCATCTGCTGGCCGTGTAGTAACCAAACCGCTGCCTGCTGTGACAGGATTTATTCATCACCGCTGTTCCCGCGGTCTATTCCCGGCTCACCAAAGCATTGCGCAGCGCGGTCAGCTCCTCCTGAACCATCTCATCGGTCGGTGCGGCCAGCGTGCCAGCCACCAGATCTCGCATGATTTCCCGAAAACGTTTTCTCAAACGTGAGATGGACTGGCGCACGGCATCATGGGTCATGCCCAGACGTGCGGCCAGTTCTGCATCGTTCCCCGAACCCGCCAGGGTGGGGTCCAGCCGGGGGCGCAGAAGTTGGAACTGATCCTTCTTGCCCGCCGCCTCCTGCTCCTGGGCCAGTTGCTCCACTGTCGCCTCGATGATGCGTAAAGCACACATGCGCTGGTAGATCATCTCAGGAGTACGATGGTCCGGTGGCTGGATGGAAAGCTCGTCCTCCGCCTGCGAAGCTTCGATGGACAATATCTCTTTGCCACCGCCGCGTTTTAGCGCCGAGGCCTGCCGCTGCCAGTGCTTGATATGCCGGCTGAAAGCCGTGAGCAGGTAGTTCCGCATCTTTCCCAGCGCCGCGTCTGCCGTGGTGAATAAAGCTTTTTCCAATACAAAACTAAAGAAGCTCTGCGTCATGTCTTCCGCATCCGCCGGAGACAGGCCTTGAAAGCGCGCATACGAGTAGATCGGACGCCAGTAAATCTTGCACAATTCGTCCAGTGCCAGCCTGCCTGTACCTACGTCTCCCCCTTCGCGCAGGGCCAGCACCATGCTCCAGCGTGTAACTGGGAAAGCGCCATGATGGGTTGGAGGAGTCTTGGCCATGAACAGTTATCAGAGAGCACTTTTATACGTTCTTGAAACTCTGGATGTCGAAAAAAATCAGTCACACAAAGACTGATGTTTGGATAACTCAGGCATGCCACTGGCTCCACTTCAACTGCAGGCACGAGCGCGGTCTCAAACTCTGCAAATATTCTCCTGCGAAATCCCTGACTGATGAGTGCCACTTCACCCGGACCGGATGCCGGTGACAACTCCCACACTCAGATAAGATCTTCCGTATTGCAGGGTCTCAATCCCGTCGGCCTCATGGAAGGCGTGCTTGGCGGCCAGGCCACCGACTGGGAGCCGCCGCTCGCGGAAGAACTCGAGTCTTGCTTCCCCGGTTACACCGATTTCCGCTTCATTGATCGCGGTGGCATGGGTGCCGTATACTCCGCCATGCAAAACTCCCTTGAGCGCCGTGTGGCGGTGAAGATCCTCCCACCGGACCTCGGCAAGGACGCGCTCTTCGTGGACGGATTTCATCGTGAGGCACGCCTGCTGGCCCGGCTGCAGCATCCGAACATCGTCGCGGTGTATGATTTTGGCCGCAATGCCCTGGGGCACCTTTTCATTGTGATGGAGTACGTGCATGGCACCTCGCTCTTTGAGATCCTCAAGCAGGAGCAGCTGCCCCTGCCTCGCGTGCTGGAGATCATCGCCCAAGTCTGTGAAGGACTGCAGTTCGCCCATGACCACGGCGTCATTCACCGCGACATCAAGCCCACGAACATCCTCATCGACGGACGCAACAGCGTACGCGTGGCGGACTTCGGACTGGCCAAGCTGGTTAAGGCGGAATCCACCACCACGACGCAGACACGCAGTTCCCTCATCATGGGCACCCCCGTCTATGCCGCGCCGGAACAGCGCCGGCCGAACGCATCGGTCGATCACCGCGTGGACATCTTCAGCGTGGGAGTGACTCTCTATGAAATGATCACCGGCCACTTTCCGGTGGGCGTCTTCGAGCCTCCCTCCAAAAAAGCCGGCAGCCCTCCTGCATTGGATAAAATCATCACCAAAGCGCTGCGCGAGAGTCCGGCAGACCGCTACCAAAACGCGGCAGAGCTCAAGAAAGCCATCAAACAGACCTCTGACCGCATCACCCAGCCCGCCATCCAGCGCACCATCGTCAATCGGCCGATTATTTCCATGATGACCACCGTCATCGTCACGACTGGGCTCATCTATTTGTTCGACGAAGTAAACAGGCAGGTGCTGCAGAAAATGCGCCCGGCAGCAGCGCCGCTGCTCCAAAACGTCGCTGTGGTCCCGCTAAACGGTACCTTCTCCCTGCTCAACAACCGCATGACCTGGCTTCAGGCACAGGCCCAGATGAAGAATATGCCCGACGTCGAACTGGCCAGCGTGCACTCTGCCACAGAGCTTACAGAGCTGAACAAGTTGTTCGATGAGCACGGCATCCACTCCGACGTCTGGACCGGCGGCATGCAGGCGGAAACGGGAGCCCCCTTTGCGTGGTCGGACCGTAGCCGCTGGGATTTCGAAGCCTGGATGCCTGCCGCCGCTGATCCACCCGTGGTCGTCACCGAAGTCCAGGCGAAAAACAACGGCACCCTGCGCACCGCCCGGGGCGACACCCCGGACTGGATCGAAGTGCACAACCCAGGCTCCCAGCCTGTGGACCTGACCGGCTGGAAACTCATCCATTACCAGGGCCGGGAACTTGTTGAGGACCGCCTTGGTGCTTACATAAAGCCCGGACCCTCCGGCCTGGTGCTGGCCCCCGGCGAGTACCGCGTCATCTTTTGCAGCGCCATCTCAGAAGACGAAGCTGACCGCCCTCAGTTCCACTTCCGGCTCGAAGCCGAGTACGGACGCATCGGCTGGGCCGACCCGCGAGGCCGCTTGATCCAGATGTTCAACAGCGCTTGGAGCAGTTTTCCAAGCGACACTTCCATCTCTTCCGACACCGCCGGGCAGACTTGGGGAGTAAGCACCAAACCCAGCCCCGGCCAGCCCAATCCCCCGCCTGCACGCCCGCTCAAACTCAGCTCATCTCCAAAACCCGAACGGAAGGCGGTCATGCTCCTGCCCCAGTTCGGTGGCCGCTGGACCACCAGCCCTCTGGACCGCTTGGCGCTGCCTCTTATCCGGCACAAGAAAAAGTAGGCCCCTCAGCCCCATACTATTCTGGGGAGAGGGTTTCCCATGAGGTTGCAGAGTTTCAGCTTCAGCGGTTGGCCAGATCCACCAGCTTGTCATTCATGTCGCGCATGCGCTTGGAAAGACAGGTGGTGATGCGCGTCAGCAGTCGATAGGCCACCTTCGGACTGGCCGTGTGCAGCCGGTCCAAACTGTCACGTGTGATGAGCCAGACCTCGGAGTCAGAGGCGGCACGCACGGTGGCGCTAGCTGGACCGGGATCATAGATGCTCACCTCGCCCAGCGAATCTCCGGCTTCCAGCACTGCCACGACTTGATCAGCTCCATCCACCTCCTGCAGCACTTCCAGCTTTCCTTTCAGCACCAGATAGAGATGGTCATTTTCATCCCCCTGACGGATGACGACATCGCCCGGCTGGTAGGAGCGCGAGTCTCCGAAGCTGGAAAGCAGCGTGAGTTCGTTGGCATTGAAGTTGGCTAAAAGTGGAGTGAGGGACGGCATGGATGGTTGATTTTTACTACGGTCAGAGAGTTGGTGGGGACGAGTCGTTGTCGGTGGGGATCACTTCCACCAGTCCGGGATCTTCCCGGCGCCATCCATGGCAGGAATGCGCAGGCGGACTTTCTTTTTGGACGGATGGATGATCCAGGCCGTGGCGTCCGGCATCTTCATGAGCTCGCCGGGCTGCACTTCGTAATCCCATTCTTTGTTCACGGTCTTGCTGCTGTCTTTGCCCAGGAAACCTGAGGACTTGGAAACTTTCTTCGTCTCCACCTTGGCGATGAATTCTGCCACAGCCTGCGCTCCTTCAGGGTCAGGCTGGCGGAAGGCGATTCGTGAGCGGCAGTTCAGCGTGAGCACCTGCGCCGTTTCCTTGCCGAGCACCGGGAACAAAGAGGCATCACTCTGCATGCCGAGGATGAGGCAGCAGTTCGCCGCACGCAGACGGTCGATCACATTATGGTCGGAGATGCCGTCCTCACTCGCGGTGGCCAGCGCTTGAAACTCATCCATCAGCGCGATCAGCAGGTTCTCCGTCTTGCGCTCCTTCTTCGGCTTGTCGAAACGCATCATCGCATGAGTGTAGAACAGCAGCTTGATGTAGGTGTTGATATAGCGCCGCTCGGTCTGGAAGGTCTGCGGCATCGCCGTGCAGAACACGCGCCCCTTGTCCACATCGGTGATGTCGATGGTGTTGGGCAGGTCGGAGCAGAAGATCTCCGCGATGTCCGGGTGCGTGAAGAACCCCAGCATGACCTTCAGCGTGCCCACGAGGCCTTCCTTCTGCTCCGCCGCCTGCGCATTGAGGAAGGTCTGGTCGAAGTACTTCGCCAGTTTGATGCGCTCCGGCGTGCTCTCCGCATCCAGCAGTTCGTTGAAGAGCGCCTCCATGTTCGACTTGTCTGTGAGGAACTCGTAGGCCCGCAGCACGTTCACCGGCTTGCCCAGAGTTTCCAGCAGCTCAAAGGCACAGGTCAGCGCCTGCTGCGCAGCCGGTTTGAAGAAGGAAGACTGCTCCCCCTCCGTCAGCGAGGCCCCCGTATCCACAAGGTTCTTCGCATGAGTGGTGTAGGGCAGACGAGGGTCTGAGACGAGATTGTAGCGCTCCTTGGGCTGCCATTTGCGGTCCAGCCGGTCCGGGCGCACCATCAGCACGCACACCGCCTCCGGCCGGCCATGACCGGTGAAGTGCTCCAGCGCAAAGAAATGCTCGTCCCCCTTGGCACCGAGGATGAGGCCGCGCCAGTTCGGCCGGCTCACGCTGATCTGGTGCAGCAGCGGATTGAATCCCGAAGTCGTCTTCCCCACGCCCGTGTCTCCCGTGATCAGCCAATGACGCGTGAACTCCCCCGGCAGCCACTTGAGGTTCTTGTACTTCACAATGTAGTCCTTCTTGGAGAAATCCGGCTGCCACTTCAGCAGCACCATCGCCCCCAGCACACACAGGAAGGCCACCCCTCCCGTGACTTCATTGATGCTGTCATACTGAAATACATACCAGATGCCAAAGGTGGCGATGCCGACGGCGACGAGAAATTTGAGGAAGGAGAACATGCTGGGAAGGGCGCTGCATGGGTGCTAGCCCAAAGGCCACACTTTGTGACGCTGTTTTCATCCGCGTGTCACAGTTTGAAATGCGGCGGCTAATTCCTGGCGAACGACCCCACACACGCCATGCCCAGAGCCGATTTTGAAACTCACCCAGTCATCCAGCAAGGAACGTACCAGACCGCAGACAATGAGGGCGTCATGCAGGCGAACGTAACATACGTGGCCAGCGCCTTGGGCGACAATGTCATGGGAGCCGGCGGCCAGACGGGTGGCGTGATAAAATACCAGCGTAACTACAGCCGCTCCAAGGACCGGGAAGCGGACAGTGAGTCCCCACGCCTTTACGCAGATCGCGAACACGCCGAACGGCACGAGCAGGATAGACACATGCTGACGCGCGCTGTGGCGTCCAGTGCGCTGGACAAAGTGGTTGGCCTGAATGCCATCACGGAGGAAAAGTTCGGGGTGGATGCAAATGGTCGAGCTTTTGGCCTTAGTGTGATGGCGGACGGAGAAGGCGTGCAGAGCAACTACAGGGTCAATCCCGGCGAGGATAAAGTGCCCTGTGTACTTGAGGCCAACTACAGGAGTCCGGTCACCCAGCGGGGTCTTTCAGACCTGGAAGTCTCCGACTATCTCAGCGGGCAGCTGGACCGCCATACTGGCAACATCTTCGTGGATCCTGCATCTGGAAAGGTGACTGGCATCGACAACGATCTTGCCTTCCCCTCGATGAACCGCGAAGACATCCTGCAACGCGAGAGTACGAATTGGGGAGCTACTGACTCCAAGGCAGTGGCTGGCTTCCCCCGACAGATGCATGAGGACACGAAGGCAAAGATCCTGGCCGTCTCTCCGGCGGAACTGCGCGCCACCCTGAGCGGCATCGTGGCACCAGATGCCACCGAAAACCAGCCCGGTCGCCTGACTCCGGCGGAAATCGATGGCGCATGCGAGCGGCTGGCGGCCCTTCAGGCGGAGCTGCGCAGCCCCGACTGCGGCATCCAGGTGGTACCTGAGTTCAACGATGCCACGTATGATGCCGCCGTGGACGCGCAAAAAGCCGCTTTTGATAACGTGCGCTGGAAAAATGCCGACGCGGGGCAGACCTTTGACAATTGCACTGCGGGCGGGATTTGCGATCTGGCACCAAAAACCTCCTATCTCGGGGCGGTTGTCCTGAAAGAAAAGCAGACCGCTGTTTATATCGCAACGGAGCAGCAGCGGAATCTGGAGCGTCAGGCGGAGGGGCTGCCGCCCCAGCCAATGCCCGTCGGCGTGCGACCGGCGGTCACTGCACCCAAGGCCGCCCTCAATCAGGCATACGCAGAATATACCAAGATGGCGGAAGTGGCCAAACAGGCCATCAAGACCGATCCCACCCTCCTTGCCAGCCCGGCGGACGCCCGGCAGATCATGGGCATCAAGGAGCAGATGAACGAGGTGAAGGCCAAGATCGCCCACTATGACAACGAAACAGCCAAGCTGGAGCGGGGCGGCCTGGGTGCAAAGTTCCGCAGCCTTGCCAGTGGTGGCACAGAAGGTCGCAAGGAGTTTTACGCGGACAAAAAGCTGGCCGCTCAGCAGGATCTCGCTGCCTTGGGCCGCCAGCTCGACGCCGCCGCCGCTGAGGCCGTGCCCGTGGCCATGAAACAGCAGTTGATGAATGATGCCCAGGCAGTGGTGGCCGCCAGACAGCCTGTGGTAGCTCAGAACAATGCCGTGCAGCAGCCGGTGGCGGTCCAGCCCAACCCCGCCCTCGCCGGCATGGTTCCAAACCATCCGGCACCGCCCCCCCCGGGCCAGTTCAATCATCCTCCGCCTTCAGACATGGCGCCTGCAATCCCCGATCAGGACAATCTGGCCCAAAATAACGACCAGCCCAAGGCTGCCAAGACCAAGATCGCCGCCAAGAACAAGGAAGAGGACCTGACCGTCAAAGCTGCCGAGGACGAGTTGGAAGTCTCCGATCCAGATGACCTCGATGCCGACGTGGAGGTGGAGGTCGAAGTGAAAAAGGAAGGCCTGTCCAAAGCACCCAGCGTGGCTGAAATGCTCAAGCGCACCAACAGCGCCCCCCAGCTAGGCGGTCACAAAGCGGCTCAGGGAGTCAGTGGAGAAGAGCCCAAACCCGCAGGCAACAGCCTCCGCGCCAGCGGGAACTGGCAGGCGGCCAAACCCTCCGGCCCCAAGCCCGGTGGTGGCTCGCTCTCCGCTTCCCAGCATTGATCTGTCCAAGGAGGCCATGACAAGGCGCCGCCGCCGGATTCAGCCAGCCGGCATTGCTGCCATCCATTCGCTCATCTGCATCTTTTCGCGGTGAGCGGATTTTTTCAGCACCGCGTCACATGGCTAAAGAGGAAGGCTACTTCGGTCCATGGAACACACTACCCAACCCAGCACCTCCTCACACAAGCGTCCCTTGCTTGCCTTCATGATCCTCCTCTTCGGCGCAGGCTGCCTCTTCCTGCTCTACCTCTGGTGGACGCCGCCACTGAAAATGAACCACGGCAAAGAGAGCACGACCAGCGCACCCACACCTCCCGAACACTCGCGTTCCGACTATTCGGATGCTTCGCTGCTGCGCGACCAGTGCCGCAAAATCATCAGCGCCCTGCGCGGCTTCCACTCGCACCAGCACGGTTATCCTTTGCCAGCCGGAACTGCGTTCGACGAGAAGACCGCCTATCCCATCACTCAGGCCATGGTCGCCGCCATTGGAGGTGTTGATTCGGCATTGAACCCCTCGCAGGTCAATTACTTCAAGCCCTGGGAGCTTTCCACCTCGACCTTGAGCGGGCTCAAAGCCGGCCATTTCTTCGCCACCTTTGATTTCAACGCTGACGGCCACGTTCCCAACCCCGCGTCACCAGGCAAGAGCATCCAGCAGGATGTACTCGTCTGGCATGCCGGCAAAGACGGCGATCTCACCACCTGGGACGACAACGTTTTCGCTTGGGTCACTGAGTAGCTCACATAAATCCTCCAACAAAACCGCCCACAAAGCGGTCAAACCACCTCCCGTTGCAGCAAAAGTTGAATGACACTCCTGTTCACCGGCATAAATTAGCGCCTCGCTCAATACTCGTTTCATGGACATCCCCCCCTCAAGCAGTCCGGCAGCAGGCGCGGCAGAAGATTTTGATCAAACGATCAGGGTCCGCACTCCGGCATCAGGCGCTGTCTATTTCAACCGCTACCGCCTGAACCGCGTTCTGGGACGTGGCGGCATGGGCGTCGTGTGGCTCGCAGACGACTTGAAGCTTGAGCGCCCGGTGGCTCTGAAGTTTCTCCCCAGCCTGATTGGCCTCGATCCCACTGCGGTCAAAGAACTCAAAACCGAGACACGTCGCGGCCTTGAGCTTTCTCATCCAAACATCGTGCGAATTTACGACTTTGTGGACGATGAGGATGAGGCCGCCATTTCGATGGAATTTGTGGATGGCAAAACGCTTTCCGAACTGCGTGCCACCACCGACCATGGAGTCTTCACCACCGAGCAGGTGGCCAAATGGCTCCCAGGCGTCTGCGAGGCACTCGATTACGCGCACTTTCAGCGCAAGGTCGTCCACCGTGACCTCAAGCCCTCGAACATCATGGCTATGAGCATGGATGACACGGCCAAGATCGCCGACTTCGGCATTGCCCGCAGTATCTCCGACACCATGCAGCGGCTTTCCATTTCCCAGCTCGGAGTCAGCGGCACCCTGCCCTACATGAGCCCGCAGCAGGCCATGGGAGAGCGCCCCGCACCCACAGATGACGTGTACTCTCTCGGAGCCACCATCTATGAGCTGCTTTCCGGCAAGCCGCCCTTTTATCGCGGAGACATCCCTTCCCAGCTCACCTCCAAAATCCCTTCCACGATGATTGAGCGCCGTGAAGAGCTGGAGATCAAGGCGAGCGATCGCATTCCCAAGGAGTGGGAGGCCGTCATCGCCGCCTGCCTTCACAAAGATCCAAATCTGCGCCCTCCCAGCGCTGGCAAGCTCCTCGAACTGCTCGGCTTAAAATCCAATACCAACGTCACCACCCAGCCCTTCATCCCACCGAAGGCCCAGCACAAAAGCCACACCCCGGTCTATGCCGCTGCTGCCGTGGCGGTGCTGGCTGCCGGAGCAGCGTTTTATTTTAAATCCACCACTCCACAGCCTGCTCCTGCCGTGGCGGCAGCACCTGCGACTCCAACACCGGATGTGGCGCCGAAAGCCACGGTTGCGGTCGCCCCCTTGCTGACGGCAGCACCCGCTGCCCCAGCGCCGGATGCTGCGCCGAAAACCCCGGATCCCGCTGTGCCGATGCTGACATCAGCACCTGCTGCCCCAGCATCAGCCCTCGTCACTCCGGTCACACCTCCAGCAACTCCTGCGGCACCACCACCTGCGGCTCCTACGACGGCGGCAGCACCACCCGCTCCTCCAGTGCAGCCAGTGACGCAGGACATGCCGGCTACCGCACCATCAGTGATCGCCGCCGCACAGCCTCCTGCTGCGATGATCCAGCCTCCCGTGTCCGAGCCCCCGGAAGGATTCTGGTCCATCGAACGCATTTTCCCCACTCCACCGCAGACCACCTACTCTGAGCCTGGCCGCCGTCACCTGATCTATGAAGTGCAGCGCGTTCTGAAAGAGAAGTCCCTCTACAGCTCCACTCAGGATGGCAAGGAAGGCAAAAGCACGCATAACGCCATCATCCTCTACCAGGCCAAAAACGGACTCCTTCCCAATGGCCTGCTCGATGGCCCCACCCTTGCCTCCCTGGCTTTGATGGACAAGCCCGATGAGCCGCAATGGAAATCGCCGTCGTCATCGGTGGCCGGTTCGTCCTCACGCAGAAAGTCCACCCCCAAGGAAGAGCCCAATTTGTTGCAGCGTGCCGGCAAATCCATCGGCCGCTTCTTCAATCGGGACTGAGCAGCTCACCGCGGCGGCACTTCGTCATCATCGCGCAGATGCGGTGGTTGGCCGTGCAGCCTCCCACTCCTTCAGCCTGCGCTCCCACTCGGCCTGTTCGTGCTCGTCAGCCACGGGCGAATTCGCCTCGGCGGCCAGTTTCCAAAAGCTGATGAAGCTCACAAAAAGGAGCCTTTCCTTCTCCGGTGGTCGTCCCGATGAAGGTTTGTCGAACCACCCCTGGGCGGCCGTTTCATACTCGGCCAGGGCCGGGGCAAAATCACTGCGCGCCGTCAGCAGATCTCCCAGCCGGCGGTGCAGTTCCATCACCCGCCAGGTCTCCGCCTGGGTCTGACAGACTTCGGCAATGGCGTCGCGCAGCGCTTGTTCAGATTCACGGAACTGGCGCTTGATCCGCAGCGTCTCGCTCAGGGATATCCATGCGTCCGCCAGTCGTGATTCATGTCCGGCAGACTGCGCCATGCTGACGGCGCGCTTCGCTGCCTCCTCGCCGCCTGGGCACCCGGACACGGTGCAAGCCAGCGTGGCATGGGCGATCAAGGCGTTGAGCAGCTTCGAATGTTCTTGGCCGAATTGTTCTTCGCAAATGCGGATGCGTTCAGCGGAGGCCGCCAGTGCTTTCTCATAATGCGCAGGCTTGCGCGTCAGGTCGGCCATCATGTGCAGCAAATAAACCCGCTGCTCCACAAAGGCGTCGTCAGACGGCAGCATTTGGATGGCATTCCCCAGTACCCCCACCGCTTCCGGCAGACGGCCGGCGATCTTTAAAATCTCCGCCTGATCCCGCAGCCAGACAGCTTTTTCCACCGGATCGGAATCATCCTTCTCAGCCATCACTTCCGCCATCAGCACCACCGCCTCCTGCCGCTGGCCCTTGCGTGAAAGCGCCCGTGCCAGTTCCTTGCGCACTTGCAGGACCTGTTCGCAGATTGGTGGGTTGTTTGCGGCCAGCGCTTGATAGCCAGCAAGCGCCTGCCGCAGCACTTCCACTGCCTTTCCCGGTTCCCCCTGCCCGATGTATCTCCACCCAAGCGTGTACAGCGCATCCAGCGCCGGTTTCGAATGCTCGCCCTCAGTTTGTTTCAGCAGCTCCCACTGGCGCAGCAGCCAGGGCTGAGCACGAGCAGGCTCCTCCAGCGTCACGTAGAGGTGCGCCAGCTGCTCCGCCAGCTGCGCCTCCGCCCGGGGCTGGTTGGCAAACCGTGACATGCCTGCCGCATATTCATCCGCGAGCTTGCGCAGCAGTTGTGTGTTCATCCCCACCTTCACATGCTTGCGCGCATTGTTGATCAGGTCTTTGAGCTGCGCGCTGACCTGCAGCGCCAGGTCGGCCTTGCTCCGCGCCTCCAGCATCTGGCGCTGCACCTCCTGCCTCTGCACTTCCTCCCGCTCCAGCGCCCACCAGGTGGCCGCTATGCCTCCAGCCAGTGACACCGCCACCGCTGCCGCCGTGCTCACCGCACCGCGGTTTCGCGCCAGCCACTTTTGAAACTGGTACGTGATTCCGGGCGGCCCGGCGGACACCGGCTCATTGCGCAGGTAATGCTGCACATCCTCGGCCAGATTCAGCACCGTGGGGTAGCGCAGCTCACGGTTCTTCTGCAGCGCCCGCAGCGTGATCCAGTCCAGTTCGCCGCGCAGCTCCCGTGAGAGTGCTCTGGCATTGGAGCAAAGCGGCTTGGGCAGCCGCAGCACACGCTGGCTGGGCACCTCGGTTTCGTTGTGGCGCACCTGCTCCAGAAGTTCGGGCAGCGGCGGTTCATTGCCCGCTTCAGCGGGAATCGGCGTCGTTCCCGTCAGAAGTTCGTACAGCAGCACCCCCAGCGCATACACGTCCGTGCGGATGTCCACATCCAGGCTGCTCAGACAGGCCTGCTCCGGACTCATGTAGCGCGGAGTACCCAGTACCATGCCAACCAGGGTCGCATCCGCTCTTCCTGCCAGATCCCCTTCCAGCGCCTTCGCGATCCCAAAATCGATCACCTTCACCAGCGGCCGGCCATCCACTTCCACCACCATCACATTCGAGGGTTTCAGATCCCGGTGCAGAATGCCGCGCTGATGCGCATGCTGCACCGCCATGCACGCCTGCACAAAGATTTCCAGCCGTTCGCGCACCGGCAGCTTCCGCTTCTGGCACCATTGCGTGACGGCGGCTCCTGACACCACCTCCATCACAAAATACGTTCTGCCATCCGGCAGCTCCCCGGCATCAAACACGGCGGCGATGTGCGGGTGCTCCATGCGCGCCAGCACCTGATGCTCACGCTCGAACCGAGCCGCCACCGGCTGCGTGAGCAGTCCAGGACGAACAATCTTGATCGCCACCTCCCGTTTCACCGGCTTCGTCTGCTCGGCATGCCACACCTGTCCCGCTCCGCCTTCACCTAGAACAGAACGCAGAATGTAGCGCCCCCCGATGATCTCCCCGGCCTGCTCAGGACTCTGCAGACACTTCGGGTCCATTGAGTCGATGGTCGTCACGTCTGCCATGGCCAGATCAAACAACCCGGCTTCAGATTTGCGATTGGGAGGTGTTTCGCTCGTGGTGGCCATGAGGTGCCGGATCAAAAGGTGCGTTGCAGCGGTGGATCAAAGGTCATGACCGTCATACGTGGTTGGATGCCGGCATTCTCCAGTGGTGCTCCCGGTGGGATTCGAACCCGCAACCAAGGGATTATGAGTCCCCTGCTCTAACCGTTGAGCTACAGGAGCGTGCGCACGGAGCGTACGATTATGCATCGCACAGAACACGCGGCAACTGATGATCTCGCTGCCTCCATTGTAGGCCACCATACAAAACCCTGCCGCCCCTCGTCAAAACGCCTCACCTTATAGGGTCTGAAAGACCCACGGACTCAGCCAAGGGCGCAGAAGCGAAGCGACAAGCCCTGGGTCACATAAGCCACCGCACATCGTTGCTTCAACCGCGCTGAAGTTGATGCTTTTTCCAACTCATAGTTGTGGGACGACGCAACCGTCTGCAACAGCAAGGATTGATTCTGCGTTTCACCTCGCATGAAAAGCCTCCTGGCATGTTCAATGATCGTCACGTTTTGGCTTGGGACGCTCGCCCGGGCCGACACCGACGTTTCCGCCGCCGCCGCTGAAATTGACGCGCTTCTGGCGCGTGACTGGGCGGCTAACAACTTGACGCCCAACGCCCCGGCGGATGACAACGTTTTCGTGCGCCGCATCTATCTGGATGTGGTGGGCCGCATTCCCACCACGCGTGAGGCTGAGGAGTTTCTGGCTTCCAGAGAAGAGGGAAGGCGGGCGGCACTGATCGACAAGCTCCTCGATTCCGAGGGCTATGTGCAGAACTACTTCCATTACTGGGCGGATGTGCTGCGTGTACAATCCAAGGCCCAGCGAACGGGCCCAGCGTATGTTCATTTCGTCAAGGATGCCCTGCGCAGCAACAAGCCATACGACATGTTCGTGCGGGAGATGATCGCCGGAGAGGGCAAGACCTGGTCCGATGGTGCGATTGGCTACTACAAACGTGATCGTGGCATGCCCTTGGACAACACGGCAAGCACGGTGCGCGTCTTCCTGGGCACCCGCATCGAGTGCGCCCAGTGCCACAATCACCCCTTTGACAAGTGGACACAGAAGCAGTTCTACGAGATGGCGGCCTTCACCTATGGCGCGGAGATCAGAGACTACGGCGGCGGTGTCGTGGGCGGCATCAGCGACCTTGTGCGTGATCAAGGCATGGCCATTCATACCATGTTCAAACAGCCTGAATGGCCCAAAAACACGGCCTCCGTGGCCGACCGCCTCGCTTACTGGGCGGAGGTGGAGAAAGTGAGGCGAGCACGCCAGGAGGCTGAGGAGGCCTTGCACCAGGCTGAGCGTTTATACAATCAGGCCCTGTATCGTGGCAACCCGCACTATCCCAAGGTGACCTTTGACGAGAGGCGCAAGGTCACTCTGCCAAAGGATTACCGGTATGACGATGCGAAGCCCAAATCCGTCGTCGAAGCGGCTGCCATGATGGGCCATGCATGCACTCCTCTGCCAGGTGAAACACGGGTCCAGGCCTACGCACGCTGGCTGGCGAATCCCGACAACGACCGCTTCAACAAGGTCGTGGTCAATCGCCTGTGGAAAAAGGCCTTCGGCCTCGCCCTGATCGAGCCGCTCGACGATCTCACGGACAATACCGTGGCGGTGAATCCCGAATTGTTGAGCCATCTTGAAAAGCTGATGGTGAGCCTGAAATACGACATGAAGGCGTATCTGCGCATCCTTTTCAACACAAGCACCTACCAGCGCCAAGCATCACATGAAGAGCTGACGCCCGGGACTGCCTGCCACTTCACCGGCCCGCTGCTGCGCCGCATGACCGCCGAGCAACTGTGGGACAGCTTTGTGACGCTGATCAACCCGAATCCCGACATGCTAAACATGGCCGCCCGCGAATACTTGGAGCAGCGCAGGCTGACGGTGGGAAAAATCGCCGACCCGGCTGAGACGCTCAAGAGCATTCAAGCGGCCGCCAAGAAGTACCAGGAGCAGCCGGAAGGTGTGGAGACCATGAAGAAGCTGATGGCGGAGGCCCGCGATGAGGCCAAAAAATACCAATCCATCGCCGCCAAAGTCACCGGACCTGAAAAAAAGGCTGCCATCACCCGCGCTGCTGAGTGCAATGCGAAAGTTAAATCCATCAACCGTGAGATCACGGCCCTTTATAGCAATGCCCGCCGCACCGTCATGACGGAAGTGATCATTCCCGGCCAAAAAAAGCTGTTCGAAAAGGTCACCGGCAAGCCCTTCGCAACCATTGCTTATGAACCCAATCGGGAGGTTCCGATTCAAGCCGCCCCCAGTGCCGGCATGCAGGCGGCCGGCGCTGCCAACGACGAGCACACGATGGCCCCTGGAGATGGCAAGATCAAGACGACCAAGGCGGAGGCCGCCGAAGCTGAGATAAAGGCCTGGAGCGAAGAGGCCATGTACTATGCCATCCCCCGGAAGCAATGGCGGGACTACTACAGTTCGCGGGCCAGGCAGTCCCGCCAGTGGCTGCGCGCCGCAGAAATCGAAAGCCCCGCCCCGCGCGGTCATTTCCTGCGCGAATTTGGCCAGAGCGACCGGGAATTCATCGAGAACAGCAACAGTGAAGCCTCCGTCCCCCAGGCTCTGGTATTGATGAATGGGGAGCTCCTGCCGCAAATTGTTGCCCGCTACAGCCAGCTCATGCTCACCGTGGGCAGGGCCCGGTCTGCCGACGAAAGAATCGACGCCGCTTATATGGCCGTGCTTTCCCGCAAGCCCACCGCCAGGGAAAAAGACCTTTGCCTTCAGGCCCAGGACAAGGGCCTCAGCACCGTGGAGGACCTGATCTACGCACTGATCAACACCCGGCAGTTCATCTTCAATCAGTAAGTAACTGCCGTCGGCGTTCTCCCATCGGGCCAACCCTGCCAAGACTCAGCAGGCAAGACCGCCGGCGTTCGGTTGTAAACCTGGGCGACTTGATCGTTCGGGGTGTTGGTCAAAATCGAATACCTTCTTTGCGCATCGTCGTCACAGCATCAATGCCGCATCCTGTAGCTGGCCACGCCCCTATATGGACTGCGGTCGCGCAGTGAGGAACGAACGCAGCTACCGCTTTCGACGGACTGGATGACGCTCGAGTGCCAGAAAATGCTCGAAAGCGGCAGCCGATGATTCTTCGCATGCCGGTCACCTCACGCACACCACAAGACGCCCGAAAGCAGCAGCCAGTGCCGAACACCCTGCAGAATGCCTCCTCAAGGCACCGCACAGCACCGGGTCTGAAAGACCCACGGACTCAGCCCAGGGCGCAGGAGCGCAGCGACAAGCCCTGGGTCTCATGAGCCACCACGCATCATCACTTCAGGAAGCGCCCTGAAGGGGCGCGGGTGCACGTTATTCCGCTCCACCATACCGCCGTCCATGCCGAACATGGACGGACTGCATTAGGCGACTTTCTCCGCCTCAATATCAAACAGGAAGTCGAAGTCTTCCTTCTCCAGCAGGTTGGTGAAGCCGCCTTCGCCCAGCACGTTGTTGACCATGAGGTTCTTCTTGTGCTGCAGGGTCATGATCTTCTCCTCGATCGTGCTCTTCGTCAGCATGCGGTAGGCCATGACGGGCTGCGTCTGGCCGATACGATGCGCTCGGTCAATCGCCTGATTCTCCACCGCAGGGTTCCACCATGGATCGTACAGGATGACGTAGGACGCGGCGGTCAGATTCAGACCGCTGCCGCCGGCTTTAAGGGACAGCAGGAACACACTGGCGTTTTCATCTTCCTGGAAGGCTTTGACGATTCCCGCACGGTCCGTGCTGGCTCCGGTGAGCCAGTGGTAGGGCAGCTTCATTTCTTCCAGCTTCGTGCGGATGATCTTCAGCATGGAGACAAACTGGCTGAAGAGCAGCACCTTGTGGCCTTCATCATGCAGTCCCTGGATCACTTCCAGGGTGGAGGTCAGCTTGGCGCTCTCTTCATTCTCCGCCGTTTTGTCCACGAGACCCGGATGGCAGCAGATCTGCCGCAGGCGCGTGAGGGCTTGCAGAATGGCAAAGCGGCGGCGGTTCACCATGTCAAAGCCGGAGCTGTTCAGCACCATGTGCTGCGCACGGGCCAGCTCCTCTTTGTAGAGCTCTGCCTGACGGCCGCTCATCTCGCTGAGCAGGTTTTCTTCACTGCGCGAAGGCAGGTCACGGGCCACCTGGGATTTCGTGCGGCGTAGCAGGAACGGACGCAGACGCGCAGCGAGGCGCTCCGAGGCACGCGGATCTTTGCGACGGTCAAAGTGGCGGTGGAAGTAGGCGCGCTCACCCAGGGCTCCGGGTGTGGCAAAGGTCATCAGACTCCAAAGATCGAGCAGGCGGTTTTCCAGCGGCGTACCCGTCAGCACCAGACGGTTGTCGGCACGAATCTGGCGCGCTGCCTTGGCGGCCTTCGAGTCCGGATTCTTGATGTGCTGGCCTTCGTCGAGAATCGCTGCAAGCCAGCGGACGGCAGCAAGTTCGCCATCAAAACCACGCATCTGCGCGTAGTTCATCACCACCACGTCGATCTGCGTCATCACCAGGTTCAGATCGAACAGATCGCGGTCATGCAGCACAAGCACCCGCAGATCCGGCGAGCCTTTTTTAAACTCCAGCGCCCAGACGTCGAGCACCGATTTCGGGCAGACAACGAGCACGGGCAGGTGCGGGCCGTCGGCCTTTTTGCGTGAGCGCAGCCACAGCACCCACGTGATGGCCTGCAGGGTTTTACCCAGACCCATGTCATCCGCCAGGATGCCGCCGAATCGATTCGAAGTCAGGTAGGTCAGGAAATGGAAACCATCGACCTGATAAGGGCGCAGCGTGACGTTCAACCCCTCGGGGACGTCAGGGCGCGCATCGAGCTTCGCCTCTTCCATGCGTTCGACGATCTTGCTCCAGGCCTTCGGATTGACGATCTCCGCTGCATTCTCCTGCGCGAGCTGCCGCCAGTGCAGGCGATGGGACTCGTCGCTGTTCTCATTGAGGTCAATGCCGAGACGGTCGAGCATCTCCTGCTGCTCATCGCTGAGCTCCAGCTTCACACGGCGCCAGCTGCCATCAGCCAGACGCACGAACTCACCCTTCGCGGCGATCAGGCGCCGGATGTCGGCGGGTTTGAGGTCCATCCCTTCGATGTCAAAAACCAGACGCAGGTCCAGCCAGTCAATGCTGCCGGCCTGGGTGGCCTCGATGCGCACGCGTGCAATCAGCGGATCCGCAAGAATGGTCTGCAGGCTTTCATCCGTCTTCAGATTGACGTTCTCAGGGAGCTGCCCGGCCCAGGCATGAAACACATCCGGGAAATCTTTCGCCATGCGCACGCGCCAGGCATCATTTTCCATGTCCCAAGTACGGCGCAGCTGGTTCATCAGCTCTTCGGCGTCGCGCAGGGCACGACGGTCGCGGCAGACAATGGTGTCGTCAGATTCAGTCGTTTTTTTTTCATCCACCGGCTGCCAGCCGGAAAAGCGCAGCATCTCACGCACGCGTCCTTCACCATCAACGGCCTCCGCCTTGAGTGTCACAAACTCCGCTCCGCTGGAGTGCGAGTTCTTGGCCAGACAGGCGGCGGTGATGTTCACGTGCAGATCTTCATGGCGCACACGGCTCTTGATCGCGTCAGGCACCGGGATGTCGATCTCACGCATGAAGGAAATGCCCTCTGCGGTGGCCAGCGCCTCAAGCGGCATGGTGACACCCGCGTCGATGCGTGACTCGTCATGCAGCCAGACTGGACCTGTGAACAAAGTGTCCGTGCTCAGATACAAGGTCTGCACCCCGCGCAGAATGCGCAGCGGCAGCGGAGCGGGAGTACCGTCCGCTGTTTCAAGCTGCAGGGTCAGATTGAGGCCGTTTTCGCTCAGGCGTGCCACCCAGCTCAAAGGCTCGGCCGCACGTTGGAAAGGCACTTCATCCAGGGTGATCATGCGCTCCTGCAACGCCGGCTGTTGGAACAGCGTCGCGAGCCATAGTGCATGGTGTTTGGATTCCAGTCGGAAGGAGTCGTTCCAGTTCTCATCGCTCTGCGACAAACAGGAGACCAGCAGCAGCTCCGAACCGCCTGAAGTCACAATGCGTCCATCGCGGTGTTCCCGGCGCAGGTTGTCGAGCAGCGCGGCATCGACCGTGGTGTACGGGGATGGCGTTTCGCCTTCAAGGCGCATCTGCAGGCGCGCATCATTCACCGTGATGAGCAGGCGGAAATCACACACACGCGGCGGCTGACGGTGGGCCTGCCGATCATCCTGACGTGAATCAATGAATTCACGAATGCGCTTCTGCCAGGTCGGCACCGTGCTGGCGTGCCGCCATTCGCGCAGGGCTTCACGGGTGCCGTCGATGTCGGACATGCCACGCAGGAAGGCCGGCACCGCGAGTCCTTTGTCCGCGAGCGCGAGAGCGATGTAGTTCCAGAACTCACGCAAGGTTTTAGGCGCTTCAGGCCACAGCGCCACGGGGTCCAGGCTCTGGATCGCCCACTTCGGATGCAGACGCACCATGTCCTGGTCAAAGATCTTGCCGGTGAGACGCACGCGTTCGTAGCGCTTCTCCATCTTGCTCAGATAATTCTCTTCATCAGGCGTCAGCGGCCGTTCGAGCTTCGCGGTGAGCAGATGCTCAAAGTCCTCTTCCTCCACCGGGATCATCGGCAGCGTGCCACGGGCCTCACGGCGCTGCAAGGCCACGAGCGTGGTGCACAGGGCCAGATTCTCCAATTCCTGATCATCATCCACGTCGGTCTCGCCGTGCCAGCCAAGCTCGCCACGCAGCCAGCGCACCTGTGCCGGGCGGTCATCCAGCCGCACCTCGGCCATCATTTCATCCTCCAGCAGTTCAAGTCCCCTCACCGCATCATCGTCCGCAAGGCGTTCTGCCTCCTGACGGGTGCGTGCGTCGAACGGTCGGAGCAGAATGGGAAGGTCGGTGATGAGGCTGGACATGCGAGGAATTGAGGCCCACGCCGGTCAGCGGCGGGGGAACCGGAGCGATAGCATGGACAGTGGCCTTTGGGAAACGAGGATTGCTGAATTTCCACATTCCCACTCCTTGTTTGACAACGCTTCCTCGTCCAAACACAGCCCATGCTCGCCCCCGTCCTCACCCCCGCAGGTTTTCTCTCCCACGAAGGCGTGGCGGAATCGGCGGCGGACAGGAAAATCGCCGCCGCCGGCTCTCCCAGCGCCATTTTCCGCGTTTTGAGCACCGATTTGCTCACCGCCGAACTGGAACCGCCATGGAAATGGCTCCGGGAGTTTGCCCAGCAGTTCTTCACCCGCCTCTGCCAGACCAAGGATGCCCTGAGTATTCCCGCCCCCTCCCTGACCGACTTCATGGCCGCGGCACCACCCTTCGCTGGCGCTGAATACCTCACTGCCGAGGTTCTCGAACACTGGTGGCTCGATCTGGCCCAGCACATCGCCCAGCTTGCCACCCAGGGCGTCGAAGCCTGGCTTCGTGAAGAATGCCCCGCCTGGCATGTCGTCGGCCGCGTGACCTTCCACCTCGCCGAAAACAAGACCGACACCCAGCGCCCCTTCGCCTTCCTGGCCACCTTCACCGAAAAACTCAGCGCCACCGGCCAGCCCCAGCACCTGCCGCTCGCACGTGCACTGCAGCTTTACTCCGGTCAAAAAGATCAAACCGCACTCAATGCCCTGTTGGCTCCCGTGCGCACCGCCGCAGAAAAATCCAAACTCCTCCGCGAGTGGCTGGAAACAAAGCGCCTCTTTCAACCCATGGCCATGTCTCCCCAGGAGGCCTTCCGCGTTCTGCGCGACACCGCCGTGTTTCAAGAGAGCGGCATCGTCATGAAACTCCCCGACTGGTGGCGCAGCGGCAAAGGCCCCCGCCCCGCCGTCTCCGTGACGATCGATGCCCCCAAGCAATCCTCCCTCCATGCCGGAGCCCTGCTCAACTTCAAAATCGCCGCCAGCTTTGAAGGCGAACCCCTCACCGACGCCGAATGGGAAAAGCTCCTCAGCGCCGACACCGGCCTCGTCTCACTCCGCGGCCGCTGGATCGAGGTCGATGGTGCCCAACTCCAGCAGGTGATGTCGCATTGGGAAAGGGTTCAGCATGCCACCGGCGAAGGCGGCATCGGTTTTCTTGACGGCATGCGCTTGCTCGCGGGCTTTGATCCACGTCTGGCAGCCGTGGAAGAAGAAAGCACAGAGGTGGTGCATGACTGGAGCGACATCGTGGCAGGCAAAAACCTTGCCGCAGTGCTCCAGCAGATGCGCGATCCCGATGCTTCGCCAGCGCCGCCCAATCTCTGCGCTACGCTGCGACCGTATCAGATCAAGGGATTCGCATGGCTGCAGTTCATGAGCCGACTTGGACTCGGCGCTTGTCTGGCTGATGACATGGGTTTGGGCAAAACGCTGCAAGTCATCGCACTGCTGCTCGCACGGCAGAAAGAGACAAAAACTCCTGGCCTGCTCATTGTCCCCGCCTCGCTCGTTGGCAACTGGAAGGCCGAAGTCGCGAAGTTCGCGCCCGATTTAAAACTCTTCATCGCACATCCGTCGCAAACCTCGCGCGAACATCTTGATCATGCGGTGCAGCATCCTGGCGAAGCACTGCGCGGTTGCGATGCGATGCTCACCACCTACCAATTTCTGCAACGCACCGAATCATGGCAGCAGCACGCGTGGAGCGTTGTCATTTTGGATGAAGCCCAGGCCATCAAGAACCCCGGCAGCAGCAGTACGAAAGCGGTGAAGCGTCTGCAGGCCACCACGCGCATTGCTTTGACGGGCACACCGGTGGAGAACCGTCCCGGTGATCTCTGGAGCCTCTTCGATTTCCTCAATCCCGGCCTGCTCGGTGGTTCCGCCGCCTTTGCGGATGCGGTGAAACGCTGCGCCAAAAGCAGCACTGGTTTTGCACCGCTGCGCAAACTGGTGCAGCCCTACATCCTGCGCCGCATGAAAACGGACCGCAGCATCATCAGTGACCTGCCCGACAAGATCGAAACCAAAGCCTTCTGCGGCCTCACCAAACGTCAGGCCACGATCTATGCGAAGCTCGTCGATCAACTCGCCAAAATGCTCGCAGACAAGGAGATGGAACCCTTCAAGCGCCAAGGTCTCGTGCTCGGCTTCCTGCTGAAGTTTAAACAGATCTGCAATCATCCAAGTCATTGGAACGGCGATGGTGCCTGGAACCCCGCAGACAGCGGCAAATTCACGCGTCTGGCGGAAATCTGCAGCGAACTCGCCGAGCGCCGCGAACGCGCGCTCATCTTCACACAGTTTCAAGAGACCTGCGATCCACTCGCCCGCTTCCTAACAACCGTCTTTGGTCGCGAGGGCCTCATCCTCCATGGCGGTACGGCAGTGAAGAAGCGCCCGCAATTGGTCGAATCCTTCCAGCAGCCCGACGGCCCGCCCTTTATGGTTATCAGCGTCAAAGCCGGAGGCACCGGCCTCAATCTCACCGCCGCCAGCCACGTCATCCACTTTGATCGCTGGTGGAAC
Organism: Prosthecobacter sp.; assembly: GCF_044373815.1. Classification (GTDB taxonomy): domain Bacteria; phylum Verrucomicrobiota; class Verrucomicrobiia; order Verrucomicrobiales; family Verrucomicrobiaceae; genus Prosthecobacter. The sequence goes on from NZ_JBIPNG010000046.1 coordinate 22,585, forward strand.
CCAGCCGTCGAAAACCAGGCCACCGACCGCGCCTTCCGCATCGGACAGAAAAAGAACGTCATGGTTCACAAATTTGTCTGCCAGGGGACCATTGAAGAACGCATCGACGCCCTGATCGAAGAAAAGATGAGCCTCGCCCACGATCTGATCACCGGTGACGGCGGAGCCGAAAAGCTGCTCACGGACATGGGGGCGGAGGAACTGTTGAGCTTCGTCGCTCTTGATGTGAACTCTGCAGTCGTGTAAAAAGACAACCATGTGGTGGTCTTACCAAGATGTTGAAGAACGAAAAAAACAGGTGCAGCGCGAGATCGCGAAGCGAAAGAAGCGTGGGGAAAAATTTGAAGTGCTGCCGGCTCCAGCGGGACAGAAAAAACTGAGCACGACGTTTTGGGGGCAGTCCTGGTGCCGCAACCTGGAGTCTTATCAGGACTATGAGTCGCGGCTTCCGCGTGGACGCAGCTACCTGCGGCAGGGTAAGGTGTACGACCTGAAGATCGAATCAGGCAGGCTCAGTGCGGTGGTGGCGGGGTCAGAGCTGTATGACACGAGCATCACCATCGAGCCGCTGCCAAAGAAGCAGTGGAAGCAGATCGTGAAATCGAGCGCAGGACAGGTCGGCTCCATGCTGGATTTGCTCGCAGGAAAACTGGGCGATGGCCTGATGAAGGTGCTCACCGATCCCGACGACGGCCTGTTTCCGAAGCCAAAAGAGATTCGCTTCATCTGCTCTTGTCCCGACCATGCGGACATGTGCAAACATGTCTCCGCCGTGCTCTACGGAGTCGGGGTGCTTCTCGACACGAAACCGGAACTGCTCTTCACCCTGCGTGGCGTGGATCAGGCGGAGTTGCTCTCCAATGCCAGCAGCGCCGCTATCACCGATCTATCCGCCTCTGAAGGTGATCTAGCCGGTGTCGACCTCTCTGCGATCTTTGGAATCGATCTGAGCGCAGATGCCGCGATTGAAGCGCCTCCACCTGCCCAAAAGAAATCCACGAAGAAAAAGGCAGTTAAGAAAGCAGCAAAAAAGGCGAAGAAAAGCTGACGACAGAAGAGGACGCCCCTTCACTTCACATGCATGACTCCGCGCATGATCACCCAGTGGCCGGGGAAGGTGCAAAGGTAGGGGTAGTCTCCGGGTGATTTGGGAGCAGTGAAACGCAGAGTCTCACTGACGTTGGGACTCAGCAGCTTGGTATGGTGCAGAATCTTGTCCGTCGGTGGGATGAAATCCTTTTTGATGCCTTCCGGGTCTTTGGCCATCTCGTTGCCGGCGAGACCGATTTCCTCCACACTTCCCGGCTGGCAAATGGCGAGGTTGTGGGCGGTGGCATCGGGATTGTTGAAGACGACGCTCACCGGCTGGCCGGGCTTCACGCTGAATTCGGTTTTGTCGAAGAGCATGCGCTCGCGCACGCAGTTGATGGTGATTTTGGCGATACCGGGCTGTTTGTCGAAAGCGGTTTCTTCGACGGTCTT
>NZ_JBIPNG010000325.1:0-7588 GCF_044373815.1 Prosthecobacter sp.
GTGGCGGCTTGAATTTTCGTGAACCAACGTGCATGAGAGAGGTCGTACCCCTTGCCCTCATTGATCCGCCCCTGGTACTGGCCTGAACGAGGCCAGCCTGAACGCACCGAACCCTTCACCTGGATTGTGGAGGGGGTGATCGCGGCGTCGTGGTGGCCTGATCCGTATGTGTACGACCTTTACGACGAGCACGGCATCCGGGCCGTGGTGAACTGCTGCGAGTTTGACAACCGCAAGGACGTGCCGCCTCACTTTGCCTACCATCACATCGATGTGCCGGACTACGGAGTGCCAACGGATGCGCAGATGGAGCACTTCATCACGCTGATGGATGCGCACCAAGCCGCCCGTGAGCCCGTGGTGGTGCACTGCGTCGCGGGCTGCGGACGGACGGGGCAGTTTATCGTGGCCTGGTGTGCGAGGGCGGGTTTGATCCCCGCAGGCAGTGATCCTGTGCAGTGGATTCGTGCCCGCCGGAAGTGCTGTCTGGAAACCCGCGAGCAGACGGACTGTGCCAAGCGGTGGATGAGCAAGTATCGGCTCAAATGAGGCGAAGCGGGATGAGTGGGAGCTGGCGAGATCGCACTCATCCGAGTCCAGCAAGGACATCATTGACTTGCGAAAAGAAAAGCATCAGCATTTGTGTATGCTGCCACATAAGGGGACAACCTGTAGAGGCGTTGTTTACAAATCCGGGGTCTCTGTGATCCCCGGGGTAGGACTCGTCGGAAAAATAGGGTCGGTTAATCCACAGGGCAATTGGGATAATAGCCTAGACTCAACGGCAAAGCTCAAAAAAATTAAAAAGGCGGCCGAGGTAAAGAAGCTTGTTGCATCGACTTACAGATGTCTGGGCTGCCATCATCGTTTTATGATAAGTGAAGCGTTGAAGATGCGATTTCGTATCGTAACAGAGACAAGTTGCTTATGCAGTGATTGTGACAAGGCGAAGACCGAGACCTAATAAGATACGCGGAGATCCGCGAGCAGACGGACTGCGCGAATCGGTGGATGAACAAGTATCGGGTCAAATGAGGAAAAACGAGCCTGCATGGCATGCTGTGGCGTGACATGTCACTTCATGAGGTGAAGTCGGCGATGTCGGTGCAAGCCTGAGCTCCTCCTGAGGCGGAAATTTGCACGCCTGAGTGCTTTCCGCACGCTGATGGACGGGCGGGCTGTCGCCACACCCATCCTACGTCGTGGCGCGATGCACAGGACGTAGGGTGGTTGTGTTTGGCGTCGAGCGCATGTCCATGTTTCACCGCGCCCGTCGCCAAACCGGGTAACCGAGAGGATCTGCGTGTGCTCCAGAGCGTGATGAACGTTGGCAGACGGGCGGGCTTGCGCCACGCCCGTCCAACCAATGTCGTGATCCTATGCCAGCTTGTAGCAGTCGGCCCACTCGGCGCGTGGGGGCGGGCCTGCCAGGCGTGCGTTGGCGGCGTCGTTGTTGATGAAGCGCCTGGTCTTCGGGTCGAACTGCAGTTCGACGTTCAGGTACTCGGCGATGGTGCCGAGATTCAGCACCTGGGTGAGCGCGCCGCCGACGCTGAAGGGAGACTCGGTGCTGCCGTTGCCCATGCAGGCCTGGACGAAGCTCTGGAAGTGATTGTACTTCGGCGGATGAAGGGCCATGGCGTCCTTGAACTCGACCATCTTGGCGCGCGGATACACGATGGAATGGCGGTCATGGGAGCCGCGCTGCACGATGTAATCGTCCTGTTTTCGATAGAGCAGGGAGCCGGCGCCGCCGAGGTTTGGGGTCATCAATTTGCCGTCCGCGTCGCGATCGAGGAATTTTTCCGCGAGGTCGATCTTGGTGTCGCCGCCAGCTTTCCAGTGCAGCTCCACGGCGGGCAGTTTTTCGCCGCGCTCAGGGAATTCAAAGCGAATGTCCGAGCTCAGCGGGTAGCTGATCTGATTGTAGTCGGCGAGCGCAATGGGCGTGATGCGCGTGGGCAGGCCGAGCTTGAGGTGGTGATGAGCGAAGTCGATGATGTGAGCGCCCCAGTCGCCAAACATACCGCCGCCGTAGAGGTGGAAGCCGCGCCAGTTGAAGGGGTGGTACATCTTGCTGAAAGGCTTCACCTCCTGTGGACCGCACCAGAGATCCCAGCTCTTCAGGGACTCGGGCATCGGCTCTTCGGGCGGATAGCCTTTGATGAGTGCGCGCTCGGCTGCGTTCATGAACCACAGCGAAGGTGACTTCCAGGCGTCGATCTTCACGATGTCATCGACGATGCCCGCCGCGAGCATTTGCTTGAACTGGTCCGCACCGGCGGAGGTGTGGCCCTGATTGCCCATCTGGGTGACCACCTTGAACTTCTTTTCCGCGCGCATGAGGATGGCCGCTTCCTCAAACGTGTGCGTCAGCGGCTTCTCCACATACACATGCTTGCCCAGTGCCATGGCGTGAATGGCAGCGGTGAAGTGGGTGTGATCCGGTGTGACCACGCTGACCGCGTCGATGTCTTTGCCCATCTTGTCGAGCATCTCGCGGAAGTCGTGAAAGCGCTTCACGTCCGGGAAGGCCTGCAGGTTCTTCTCCAAGCCCTTGGCGGTGACGAAATCGACGTCCGTGAATGCCACGGGGACGGCTGCGCCGCCTTCCGTGAGCCCGGGGATGACGCTGCCTGCACGTCCGCCGATGCCAATGCAGCCCAGATTGATGCGCCGGCTCGGTGGCAGTTTGGGATTGTCCGCGGCGCGGGCGCTCGTCAGGTAAGCAGGCAGGAAATTGAAACTCAATCCTGCGGCGACGGATTGTTTGACGAAACTGCGGCGAGTTGGCGTGGGGGAGCTTTCAGGTGTGTTCATGGTTTGGAAAGGTGGCGAGACTATACTGAAGAACGTAGAGGCCTCAATACTTGGGGAAGATGGATGGCGTCGGGAAGCGGTCTTCGAGGCTGAAGTTTCCGCTGTCGAGGTACTCTTCCCGAGGAAGATGGACATCGGGCCAGGCTGCGGGGCGGATGCGGACGACGCGGGTGGGGCGGAGGCCTTCGGTGATGAGGTCGGTCTCAAAACGAATCTGTATGCCGCTGCTGCCGAGTGGGGCTTCTCCGGGTAACTTTGTGACGTCGAGGATGGAGCCGCGGGAGGCCATTTGGGAGGGGCCGGCGGTGCCGCCTTCGGTGTGCTTCAAGGTGTTCTCGGCGCCATTCACCAGCACCGGGCTGCGCTTCTGGAAATCGGCGTAGAGGGCGGGGTCCATGCCGCCGAAGAGGGTGGCGGTCACGGTTGCGCGGCCGAACTTGCCGTACTCGACGGCATCCACCCAGGCGGGCATCCAACGACTGCGGATGAAAGTGCGGTGGGACTCGGTCTGGCTTTGTGCGGCGCGCTGCGTGGCGGCATCGTCCAGCCAGATGTCTGAGATGTGAAAGCGGGTGAACACGGCTCCTGGTGTGGGCTTCCACATAATGCCGAGCAGGACGGACTGGCTGCCGAGTGATTTCTTGCCGCTGCCAGGCCAGATGCCCTCGGCGATGAGGTCTGCCGGTGCGAGGCATTCACGGCCACGCCAGATGCGGGTGGCGGCGTCGAAGGTCAGGGTTTCTTCGGTGGCCTTGCCGTCTGCGCCAGCCTTGGGCTCGCGGCTGGCGACGATCATTCCTTCGTTGTTTTTGAGATCGAGTTCTTTGAGTTTCCAGACCAAGCCTTCGCGCTGGCAGTGGCTGGGTTCGTCTTCGAGGAGGAGGACGTGGTTCTCGGCGGGGGCGATGCCGATGCCACGACTGTGGTTTGCGTCTTTCTCCTTGTTGTTGACGGGCAGCACCGGCACGGCGGAGATCTGCGGGTCCGGGGGAAGGTAAGCGCGTACGTGCAGCACGGTGCCGAGCGGGATGTCACGCAGATCCGCCGGTGCGCCGTGATAGCGGACCATACCATAAGGTAGCATGGCGAAGGGGTGGGGATCGTTCCGGCGAAACACGCCATTGCCCGCCACGCGGATGCTGCCGCGACGGTTGGCGTGGTCCACAAAGACCAGTTCGCCCCGGTAGGAGTGGGCTTTTTCCAAAGGTGGAAACTTGCCTGCAACAGGCCTGAACGGCTCGTCTGCGGCAGGTGCGGTGGTGCTGAGCACGCACCCGAGGGTGGTGAGGAGAGCGATGGCGAATCTCATGTCTTTGGGGCTTCGTTCCGCCTCAGTATTTCGTGAAGATGGATGGGGAAGGGAAGCGCTCGTCGATGCTGGTGGAGCCGTCGCTGAGGTATTCTTCGCGGGGCACGTTAACGAGGGGCCAGATGTTGGGGCGGACACGCACCGTTCTGCCGGGGCGAATGCCTTCAATGATGAGGTCGGTCTCAAAACGGATCTGGATGCCGCTGCTACCAAGTGGGGCTTCTTCAGGTGTCTTGATGACGTCCTGCAGCGTGCCGCGTGAGGCCATGTGCCCGGGGCCGTAGGCGCCATGGGTGTGCTTCAAGGTGTTCTCGACGGCGTTCATCATGGCTGTGCTGCCTTTGGTGAAATCGGCGTAGAGGGCGGCGTCCATGCCGCCGAACAACGTGGCGGTCACCGTCGCGCGGCCGAACTTGCCGTACTCGACGGCATCAATCCAAGCGGGCATCCAGCGGCCGCGGATGAAGGCCTTGTGTGTTTCGGTTTGGTGGTGGGCGCTGCGCTGCAAGGAGGCATCGTCCAGCCAGATGTCCGAGATATGAAAGCGGGTGAAAATGCCATCGGGGGTGGGTTTCCAGGTGATGCCGAGTTGCACGGCCTGGCCACCGAGGGATTTCTTTCCTTCCGCAGGCCAGATGCCTTCGGCGATCAATTCCTCAATCCCGAGGACTTCCTTGCCGCGCCAGACGCGAGTGGCGGCATCGAAGGTCAGTTTTTCCTCTGCGGCCTTGCTGTCGCCACCTTGCTTGGGTTCACGGGTGGCGATGATCATCCCCTCGTTGTTTTTGATGTCGAGGTCTTTGAGTTTCCAGACAAGGCCCTCGCGCTGGCAGTGGCTGGGTTCGTCCTCGAGGAACAGGACGTGGTTCTCGGCGGGGAGGATGCCGGCGCCGCGATTGTGGTTGGCATCCAAGGTCTTGTTGTTGACCGGCAGCACCGGCACGGCGGAGGTCTTGGGGTTTGGTGGAAGGTAGGCACGCACGTGCAGCACGGTGCCGAGCGGGATGTCCCGCAGATCCGCCGGTGCGCCGTGATACCGCACAATACCATAAGGCAGCATGGCGAAGGGATGCGGATCATTGCGGAAAAACATGCCCGAGCCCTGCACGCGAATGCTGCCACGGCGGGTCGCATGATCCACGAACACGAGTTCGCCGCGGTAGGTGTGTGCTTTTTCCAAAGGAGGGAATTTGCCCACCTCGGGGCGGAAAGGCGCGTCTTCCGCAGATGCGGCGCATCCACCAAGAACCAAGAACGAGGAACCAAGAACAAGGAGGAAGTGCTTCATAGTGCGATCACTTGATTGCTGTCGCCAAACTGGTCGATCTCCACGCCCATGCGCTGGGCCATAAGGAGGAGCAGGTTGCTCATGTGGGCGTCGGAGTTTGCCGGGCGGCTGCAAAGCTGGTAGTGAGCGGTGGTCAGCGCGCCGTCTGCGCCGAGTGCGTAGCCTTGGAAGCTGGCGCCCTTTTTGTTGAAGTCGAGATGGCTGCCGTGCTTCAGGCCGAGGTCCGTGCCGCCGGCGAACACCAGCGGGAGATTGGCATTGCCATGGCTGTGGCCGTAGGACATGCCGCTGCCGAAGAGCGACATGGTGGAGCCGAGGAGCGGCTTGCCACTGAGGTCATTGGTCTCCGCTAGGCGGGTGAGGAAGTAGCCGAACTGCTCGATGGCGAAGGTGTCATAATTGGTGAGCTTCTCCATGTAGCCGAAATCGCCGCCGTGGTGACTGAGCTGATGGCGCGACTCGGTGATGCCGATCTCAGGAATGGAGATGGCGTCTCCCTCGCCGCCGAGACTGAAGGTGGCCACGCGTGTGACATCGGTCTGAAAGGCGAGCACCATGAGGTCATAGACCGTGCGGAAATAATCGCCGGCCTTGGTGGCGGCGATGTCGCGGTTGGTGCGCTGGCGGTCGGCTTCGGAGATGACGGGCAGGGGAGTGTCGAGCCAGGCATCCGCCCTGCGCGTGCGGATTTCCGCCTCACGCACGGAGGTGAGGTATTGTTCCAGGCGGCCCTTGTCGGCAGACCCCATCTTTTTTTCGAGCTGGCGCACTTCCGCGAGGTTGGCATCCAGCACGCTGCCTTTGCGGCGCAAGGCTCTGCGCTGTGCTGTTTTCCCACCTTTAGGCTCTTCAAAGAGGGAGGCGAAAATCTCACTGCAACGACGCATGGCGGGCAAGCGCACTCCATCCGCCGTCCACGCAAGGGAGTCCTGCGTGATGGCGACTTCCATGGAGGGGTAGCGCGTGTGGGGCGCGGAGACTTCGGCCATCTTTTGGTCCACGGAGATGGTGTTGCGGTCGGACGGGCCCAGCTTGCCGCCGGTGAGCCAGACGGAGATGCAATTGTGGTGATGGCTCAGCGCGCCCGGGTGATGGAGGCCGCTGATGGGTGTGATGACCTCACGGTGCTTCTCTAGAGGCATGAGCGACCGCGAGAACTTGTAGTCCTTGCCGGGAGTGGTGATTTGGTAGTTCAGCGAGTGAACGCCGTTTGCCAGATAGATGAAGGCGCTGCGCTTCGGCGTTGCGGTGATCTTCTCAGCCGCCGCAGCCTTAAGCGGCACCATGCACTCAAGCAAGGGCAGTGAGATGAAACTGCCGAGAGCGCGGAGGGCATGACGACGGTCGATCAGCCAGTTTTGGGAGAGGTAGTTGCTCATGGTATAAATGGGTGGCGTGATGGTTGTCGATTCAGCGTTTGCGGATGAGGTCGGAAAGGGCGACGGCGCGGATGATGTCTTTGATACGGTAGCCGTTCTTCTTGGCTTCTGCCTGGATGGCTTTGAGGTCGTCTTGATCGTCGAAGGAAAGGGCGCGGCGGAGGCCGTAGGTGCAGAGGTGCTCGATGAAGGCGAGGGCGACTTCATCGCGATCTTCGAGCAGCAGGCGTTTGAACTCGGCGGCGTCCTTGAAGGTGCGTCCGTCGGGCATGGTGCCGGAGGGATCGATCAAGGGGTCTTCGCCGACACCAGCGGGGACTTTTTCACGGGTGCGCCACTGGCCGATGGCATCGTAGTTGTCCCAGGCGAGACCCAGCGGATCGATCTTGGAATGGCACGCGGCGCAGTTCGCGTCATTGCGGTGGGCTTCGATCTTTTGGCGCAAGGTTGCTTTGGGGCTTTGCGCCGTTGGGGGTTCGATGGCGGGCACGTTCGCCGGTGGCGGGGGCGGCGGCTTGCCGAGGACGACCTCGCTCAGCCACACGCCGCGATGCACGGGACGATGGCGCGTGCCGTCGGAGGTCAGTCCGAGCACCGCGCCCATGGTGAGAAGGCCGCCGCGACGATCCTCGGGCTTCAGCGACACACGCTGAAAGGCGCCTGATTTTGTCTCCGGCAATCCGTAGAATTCACAGAGCCGGGCATTGGCCATGGTCCACTGTGAATCAATGAAACTGTCGAGGGAGAGGTTCTTGCTGTACATCTCGCGGAAGAACTCGACGGGCTCTGAGC
>NZ_JBIPNG010000326.1:0-7546 GCF_044373815.1 Prosthecobacter sp.
CATACCAGAACCTGCCATCTCCATCACAGCAGCGCTGCCCAGCCTCCAGCCTGCCCGTCTATTGAGACTTGCGCGATAGACTGACGTCCTTGTCTTGAAGGCCAACGGTCTTCCGTATTTCAGCCCAGGGGTGCCGAGCCTCAGCGAGTGCTCCCCTGGGTTCTGGCAGCAAATCCGGTAAGCAAACCCAGCGCCCCGCCACATGACGCCGGTTGCCAGCAGCGTCTGCCATGAGCCCCGCCGCGAGTTTGTCTCATTCAGGCAATGCGTTCACTTCCACCATGAACGCTCTTCTTGTCAGTCTATTGAGCAAGGTTCAACAAGCTTGAGCGAAGAACGGGCATCCAGCCTCACTTCCCCTCCGGATGCATGCCCCCGCGCGTGATGAACTCCTTGCGCGAGAGCAGCCCGTCTTTGTCCGTGTCATACTTGTCAAAGCGTTCGCCCGCGCCTTGGGCATCGGATTGATGGGTGGTGAAGTACTCACGCGTCAGCTTCCCCGCCTTCGCTTCATCCAGCTTGTCAAACTTCGCCCCGCGCTCCGCCAGATCCGCGTTGATGGGTGGCGTGGCAGCGCTCGGCTTCCCCTTCCCCGACTTGTCCCCGCGCCCATCCCCCTCACCACGAAAGCCCGCCCCCGGATTCAGCTCCGCCAGCACCGCGCTCAGCCGCTGCCGTGCCGCCACCGCCGCCGCATCACTGGAGTCCGCAGGCACCGCGATCTCTTCAAAGGGCGCGTTCTTCATGTCAAAGAGCTGCCCCGCCTCATCCATCTTCCAGCCCGCCTCACGCACATGCCAGTGACCGCCCAGCTGCGTGAAGACCCACGTGCGCGCCGGCTCCTTCTCTCCCTTCATCTGCGACAGCAGACTCCGCCCATCCATCACCCGATTCTCCGGCAGCGCTGCACCGCCGATCTCCGCAAACGTCGGCAGCAAATCGGAGGCATCCGCAAAGTTTTCATTCAGCCGGCCCGCAGGCGTCATGCCCGGCCAGTTCACGATGAAAGGCACATGCCCGCCGCCCTCCTCCATGCTGCCCTTCTGCCCCACCATGCGCCGCCCGCCGATGGTGGCCCGCTCCGCATTCGCCTTCGTCGTGCCATTGTCCCCCATGAATAGGATCACCGTGTTTTCCCTCAGCTTCAGCCGGTCCAGCTCCGCCACCAGCTTGCCGATCAGCTTGTCCATGTACGCAATGTTGTCGGAGTAGAGCCGCTGCTGCCGCGTCGCCGCATCCGCACTCAGATCCGGCGGCACACTGTCCGGCGTTGGCAGGATCTGCGAATGCACATGCGACATCGAGTAATACAGCAGAAACGGCGCATCCTTGTGCGCGTTCACAAACGAAACCGCATCCGCATGCAGCACATCCGGCATGTATTCAGCGTCCGCCAACGTGAGCTTCTTGTCGTCGATGTAATACGGGCCCGGCTTCGCACGCACCCCGCCCTCGCCCTCCCTGTCACCGCGCAGCCCATACTTCTCCACCCAGCTCCCCGCCGCCGCCTTGTTCCAGTAGATCCCGCTGCCATGAAAGCTCAGCACATGGTCAAAGCCCCACTCCGCCGCATCGCCCGCAGGCAAAATCTGCCCCCACTTGCCGATCATCGCCGTGGTGTAGCCCGCCTTCTTCAGCACCACCGGAGCCATCACCTCCGCCTTCTCCCCCGTGCGCGTCATCATGCCGCTGCCATCCTGCGTCACCGCCCCCGTGCGGAAGCCATAGCGCCCCGTGAGAATGAGCGCCCGCGAAGGCCCGCACAGCGGCGCCGTGTAGAAATGGCTGAACCTCATCCCACCCTGCGCCAGCGCATCAATGTTCGGCGTCTTGTAATGATCCGCCCCATTCGCTCCCACCTCCGCATACCCCAGATCATCCGCCAAAATAAAAACAATGTTCGGCTTCGCCGCCGCATGCACCTGAGCCAATGAAACAAGGAAGAGGGAGAAAGCGCAGACGCGCACAAAGAGAGAATGCATGCTGGTAGTGGTAATTGGCTCAAGGCCGCACGCATCAACGCGCCCCATCGCGAATAGTTGCCATCAATTATCTCAGCCCCACATCGCCCATCACCACCTCCAAATCATAAATCATAAATCAAGCCCCCCCACCACCAGCATCATTTCATCAGGAATCTCACCCACTCATCGCGTTAAAGCCCCATGCCCATGCTCCGCCGCACACGCCCTTGGCTCGCCCTCCTCCTGCTCGCCCCAGCCCTCACGCTCCTCAGCGACAGGCCCGCCGCCGCTGCAGACCCCGTTCGCAAGCCCGTGCTCGTCACCTCCAAGCGCATCTGGGACAAAGGCGCCTACAATTCCTTCACCGACCTCACCCGCTACCGCGACCAATGGTTCTGCTGCTTCCGCGAAGGCATTTCCCACGCAGGCGATGACGGCAAGGTGCGCGTCCTCCGCTCCACCGATGGCCTCGCCTGGGAATCCGCCGCACTCATCGCCGAAGACGGCGTCGATCTGCGCGATCCCAAATTCTCCCTCAAGCCCGACGGCCAGCTCATGATCGTTGCCGGCGGCTCTGTGTGGAATCAAGAGACGACGCCCCCGCTCCTCAAGACCAAGCAGCCCCGCGTCATGTTCTCCACCGACGGCCGCACCTGGACCCCGCCCGCCAAAGTCATGGAAGAAGGCCAGTGGCTCTGGCGCATCGACTGGTTCCAGGGCAGAGCGTACGGCATCAGCTACCCCTACCTCCGCGCCCAGCACCCCGATCCCGCCGTGGCCGCCGCCGCAGAGGCAGACGGCCCCGTGCCCACCGGCCCCTATCCTTGGAAAGCCCAACTCGTCACCAGCACCGACGGCTTGAAGTGGGATCTCGTCACCCATCTCGATGTCCCCGGCCGCCCGAATGAAGCCACCGTACGCATGCAGCCCGATGGCGAGATGATCGCCCTCGTCCGTCGTGAGCGAGGCACCACCTTTGGGTACATCGGCACCAGCCGCCCGCCCTACCACGAATGGCAATGGCATACCACAGAGCACCGCCTCGGCGGGCCAAACTTCATCGTCCTCCCGGACCACTCCCTCATCGCCGCAGGCCGCAGCTACCGCAAGCCCTTCTCTACCGTCATCGCCAGCATGGACCGCCAGCACTATGACATCGCCCTCACCATCCCCAGCGGCGGCAGCGACACCGGCTACCCAGGCATGGTCTGGCATGAAAACGAACTCTGGGTCAGCTACTACTCCTCTCACGAAGACAGCACCGGCAAGCCGCCCGACAACCGCCACGTCGCGCTCCCCGCCGCCATCTACATCGCCCGCATCCGCCTGGAATAGCAAAGTCCCTGCGGGCAAGGACCGTTCCAGGCAGCGTTGAGATAAAGCAAGATAGATCATCTTGCCTGTCAATGCTCAGTGCTGATGCATCCCCATGATCACCAGTGAGGCTGTGCCATCATACAAAACGCCCCAGTCGCGGGCATCGGGTTGAGCAAGGCGAGCGAGCTTCTAGGAGTTTCTGTGAAATAAATTAACAGCGCGTACATCCGCTTTATCCGAGAGCGGCGTTAGATCTAATGTCAGCGTTGAAGTTCAACCGCACCGCAGAGCCAAAGCGTTGACCTGGGCGTGAGTCTGAAAAGACTCCACGCCCTCTTTTTTTTGATTTCGCCAAATCTCTCACCCTCACCTCGTCACCCAAAACCAGTTGACGATCCGCCCGCCACAAGTTAAACACCTGTTTATAAACGCATGTTTAACTCCGCTCCATCCCGTGAACATGATGCCGAGGCGCGCCGCGATCGCCTGCTGAAGGCCGCCGCCACCGTCTTCGCCAAAGACGGCTTTGAGAAGGCCAGCCTCCGCGCCATCTGCCTGAAGGCGAAGGCCAATGTCGCCGCCGTGAAGTACTACTTCGGCAGCAAGGACGGCCTCTACCGCGAGGTCTTCCTCTCCTCCTGCCAGGACAGCATGAAGGAAGACGCCCCAGTCACCCTCGCAGACGGCGCTTCACCCGAAGACACCCTGCGCCGCTGGATTCATCACCTCCTTGATCATGTGCTGCTCAAGCGCGCCAAGAATCCCGTGAAGAGCCAGATCATGGCCCACGAAATGCGCGAGCCCACCCCCTGCCTCAACGAATTCATCAAGCTCATCGTCCGCCCCTTCCATGAGGAGCTTCAGCGCATCATCTCCGCCGTCATGGGCAGGCGCGTGGTGGATGAAGAGTGTGTCCTCTACTGCCATCACATCATCGGCCTCTGCATCCACTACGATCACTGCCGCGTCTTCGTTGACCGCCTCGGCCCGCCCGTCCCCAAGACCGCGCCCGAAGTGCAGCGCCTCGCAGACAACATCGCCGACTTCGTTCTCGGTGCCCTCACCTCCCGCCGCGCCACTCAGCCGAAACCCGCCTCACGCTCGAAAAAACAGTCATGACCTCCCCCCTCCTCAAATACGCCCCCGCACTCGCCCTGAGCGCGCTGGGTCTCGCCTTCACCGGCTGCAGCAAAGCACCCGCTGCCGCACCTGCCGCTGCGAGAAAACCTGTCGCAGCCATCTCCGTTAAAACCGCCGCCGCACAGCAAGGCCCCATGCCGCGCTACCTGCGCCTCACCGGTGAAATCACCGCCGCACAAAACGCCGCCGTCGCAGCCGACACCACCGGCAAGGTGATCGAGACCCCTGTCGAGCGCGGCACCATTGTCAAAACCGGCGATGTCCTCGTGCAGCTCGACGACCGCACCGCGCAGCTCAATCTCGCCGAAGCCGAAGCCAATGTCGTGCAGGCGAAATCCAAGCTCGATCTCGCCGAGAGCGAGGTGAAGCGCAACGAGCCGCTGGTGCAGATGAAGGCCGTGGCCGCAACAGACTTCGCCCGCATCAAAGCAGATCGCGATGGTGCAGCAGCCAGTCTCTCCGCCGCGGAAGCACGCCGCGACATGAGCAAGAAGTCCCTGGAAGACGCCACCATCCGCGCCCCGTTTGCCGGTACCGTGTCAGAGCGCTTCGTGACCGCAGGCGAATACGTCATGGCAAACTCCAAGGTCGCGCAAGTCGTCGACCTTCACCATCTGCGCCTCCTCGTGAATGTCGCGGAGCCCTCCGTCGGACTCATCCGAGTGGGGCAGACCGTGGAGTTCAGCGTGTCCCCGTTTCCTGGCGAAGTCTTCACCGGCACCGTCAAGTTCATCGGCGCCGCCGTGCGCGCTGAAACCCGCGATCTCCAGGTGGAGGCCGAGGTGCTCAACACCGACGGCCGCCTCCGCCCCGGCCTCTTCGCCGAGGCACGCCTCGCACTCCCACCGCAGACCGCCGTCACCATTCCCGCGAACGCCGTGCGCGCCGACGGAGCCAATCAAAAAATCTGGGTCGTCGAGTCCGGCCAGCTCACCGAGCGTCTCGTCGAAGTCGGAGAGACCGACAAAGACCGCATCGAAATCCGCCGTGGCGTGAAGCAGGGCGAAAACGTCGTCCTCTCTCCCGGCCCCGACGCCGCCGACGGTGTCCCCGTACTGACCACGCCTCAATCCTAACGCACCACCATGAGCGCATCGAAGCCCTCCAACGCGACCAGGAGCGCGGACCTCCGAGTCCGCAGCACCCCGCAAGCACACACCGCTCCGCATTCAGATCTCTGTGCTGGGAGCGCCGAATTTTATCGGCTCCGGGCGAACGTCCCTGCCACTCCGCGCCCTCCAGCGTCCCAATGGTATGAATAAGCACAATCGCACACAACCGGCTTAATCCCCCCTCCCCCTTTCTAAATCATGCAATGGCTCGCCCGCATCTGTGTTCAGCGCCCCGTCCTCGCCAGCGTCATCGTGCTGGTCTTCGTCGTCGTCGGCATCATCGGTTACACCCGCCTGCCGGTGGACCGCTTTCCGAAGGTGGACTTCCCCACCGTCGCCATCACCACGCGCCTCAATGGCGCCACGCCAAAGGAAGTCGAAACCCAGATCACCGACAAGATCGAAGAAGCCGTGAACACCGTCAGCGGCATCGATGAACTGCGCTCCGTCTCCAGCGAAGGCATCTCCCAGGTCATCGTCGTCTTCCTGCTGGAAAAGAACGTGGACGTCGCCGCGCAGGAAATCCGCGACCGCGTGAACCGCGTCATCGTCGATCTCCCCGACGATGCCGATCCCCCCATCGTCGAAAAGCTCGACCCCGATGCCTCGCCCATCCTCAACGTCGCGCTCACGGCAGATCGCCCCGCGCGCGAGATCACCGAATACGCAGACAAAATCCTGCGCCGTCAGCTTGAAAGCGTGCCCGGCGTCGGTCAGGCCACCCTGCTCGGCGGCCGCAAACGCCAGATCAATGTGTGGATGGACCCCGTGCGCCTGCGCTCCTTCAATCTCACCGCCATTGATGTCCAGAAAGCGCTGCGCTCCCAAAACGTGCAGATCCCCGCAGGCACCGTGAAGGACGCCGCCAGCCAGGAAGGCCTGCGCGTCCTCGGCAAAGCCGCCTCCGTCGCGGAGCTCCGCCAGATGGTCGTGCGTGAAAAAGACGGCGGCCTCGTGCGTCTCGGCGACGTCGCCCGCGTGGACGATGGCGAAGAAGAGCCGCAGACCGCCGCACGCCGCAATGGCATCCCCAGCGTCGTCATCTCTCTGCGCAAGCAATCCGGCGAAAACACCATCAAGGTGGTCGATGCCGTGCAGGAGCGCCTGGCCGAAGTGAAAAAGATCCTCCCCGCCGGCTACGAGATCAATGTCGTGCGTGACAACTCCCTCGTCATCCGCACCAGCACCCACGCCGTGCAGGAGCATCTCATCCTCGGTGCCGTGTTTGCCGCGCTCATCGTGCTGCTCTTCCTTGGAAACACCCGCGCCACCGTCATCGCCGCCCTTTCCATTCCCACCTCCATCATCGCCGCCTTCGGCGTCATGTGGGCGCAGGATGTCACGCTCAATCAGATCAGCCTCGTCGCCCTCGCGCTCGCCGTCGGCATCGTCATCGATGACGCCATCATCGTGGTGGAAAACATCGTCCATCACATGGAGGAGAAAGGCGAAAACGCGCATGACGCCGCCATCAATGGCACGCGTGAGATCGGTCTTGCCGTCATGGCCACCACGCTCTCGCTCCTCGCCGTCTTCGTCCCCGTCGCCTTCCTCAGCGGCATCGTCGGCATGTTCTTGAAGAGCTTCGGCCTCACCATGGCCTTCGCCATCGCCGTGTCCCTGCTCATCAGCTTCACCCTCGTGCCCTCCCTTGCCGCACGCATGCTCGGCCGCCGTCGCAAGAGCTGGATCGAACGCGCTCTCGACCGCGTGGTGAATGTTTTCTACCGCCCCATCGAGGCCATCTACATGATCATGCTGCGCTTCTCCATGCGCCACCGCTGGGTCATCCTGCTCGCCTGCTTCGGCGCGCTCGCCTCCCTGCCCACGCTCATGGGCATCGTGCAAAAAAGCTTCATGCCACCCACGGAAGAAGCCGAGTTCATTGTGAACATCCGCGTCCCCGAAGGCACCACCCTCGCCTCCACCGATCTCCTCGGCGAGCGCGTCGCACGCAGCATCCGCGCCCTGCCCGGCGTGGAGTCCACCCTCCTCACCATTGGTGACAATGAC
>NZ_JBIPNG010000327.1:0-7530 GCF_044373815.1 Prosthecobacter sp.
CCCGGCCCGGGCATGTCCGCTTTCCAGAGCAGGTTTTCCGTGTCGCTCCACTTCAGCGGCACCTTGGATTCCGTGACGATGGCCGCCCCCGTGGGCCCGAGGAAACGCGGCCAGTCATTGCCAGCGGCGGTGAGTAGCGTGGGCGTGGCGAGAGCGAGCGTGAGGGAGTATGCGAAGGCGCGGGGGAACAATTTCATGCGGGGAGGAATAACCCGGGGAGGGCGGGAAAGTTACGCGGGGTTGTTTGGGGGATTGAATCATCGGCCTCTGCAATGACCCAATCAGCGGCATGGCACATCCAAAGCGCGTATCGATGGCATCACCGTTCAACCTGCGCCTATTTCGCAGCTCGACTCCGGAAGCGCGTAGCGCTGGCACAATGGTAGCCGTGGGTGCTAACCCACGGAACCGCGTGGCCATACCGTTCGAATTCCGTGGAACCGCGTAGCGGTGACACAAACCTCCGCATCAGCCCAAGTCCACGATCACGCGATGTATCGGTCGTCGTATTTGATTTTGGCTTCATCCAGCATGCGCCGCAGTTCTCCCAGAAAATCCGTGTGCTGATGGTGCACCTGCTGGTCCTTGATATAACGAATCACGGCATCCTTTTCGCGGATCGAAATCGTGAAGGCACCATAGCCGTCCTGCCAGCCGTTGAATCCCGGGAAGATGCCCTCCTGGCTGATCCACCGGCTGGTGTTGGCTTTCAGTTCGCGCATGTAATCCGCCAGCGACAGGGATGAATGCAAGGACATCAGGATGTGCACGTGGTCATCCATCGCGTTGATGCGGTGAAGGTGGCAATTCAGGCCCTGATGAACGCCCCAGACGTAGCGAAAGAATTCCTCCCGCCGGGTTTCCCGCAGAACCGTGGCACGCTCCTTGGTGGAGAACACGATGTGATACAGGATCTGCGTGTAGGTGTTGGCCATGGCGGAGGCGATGGGTGCGCGGAGATTTGTGTCACCGCTACGCGGTTCCACAATCTTGGCAACGGTGGGTTGTCTGCTTACCGTGGGTTTCACCCACGGCTACCGTTATGCCAGCGCTACGCGCTTTCGATCCATGAAGACGATTGTCTTCCGAGATCGGGCTAAGGTTCAATTCCAAGATGTTTCCGCGCCGCGAGAGTTACAGCTCCGCCTTTGAAGGTCCCGTTCTCAATTGCTAGCTTCAAGTCATTTGACTCTCGAAGCTGGTTAAAAAATGGGACCACCAGTTGAATCAGTATCTGTTGAATTCCGATGGTGCGCTCCGCCTCGGCGACGCCTTGCTGTTCGAGATCGAACAGCTCTTCACATTGACTCCGGTGGTCGGCGAAAGCCGAACCAATCCTTATCCACACAGGGCATTTGTGGACCTTTGGAAAGGGCATGCCCTCGACCGACATACCCTCGGGAGCGAAGCAGAGATTAACGTAAAACTGTCCCCCGTAAGCCGACTTCTGCAAATCAACTGCCTGCAACGTTCCAGCATTCTGGCGATACCATGTCGATCCCCGTTTTTTAAAGCCCTGCTGAGACAAGACTCCGTCGATCACAGTTTCCAGACCCTTCTTGTTCATGCTCATTGATGGTGGCGACCTCGTTGCGCTGACGTGCATGCGGTGCTTCCTTGGTCAGCACCATCTGCTAACTCCAGTTGCGGCGCAACTGGTCAACTCCCCACCCCTCACACCACCGCCGGAGCCGGCTGCGGAGCCTGAAACGCGGACATCGAAAAACGCTTCATCAGCGATCCGGCGGCCACGTACCCGAATCCAAAAAAGAACAGCAGGAGGAACGGAATGCTGCCCCACTGGCCGCGCTGGGCGGCGAGGGCGATCATCCAGCCGAAGTAGCCGGTGAGCAGGACTTCGATCCACAGGGCGATGGACTTGCCGGCCTTGTAGCGGGAGCGCTGCTTGCTGGCCTGCGCTTTGTTTTCCATGCCGTATTTCGGCGTGCGGACGAATTCGGACGACTGATTGAGCAGCGCCTCCAGCACGGCCTTGCCGTTGTTGATGCTCATGCCGATGCCGAGGGCGAGCAGCATGGGCACATACGGCAGGGTTTTGAGCCAGCCCCAGCGGCCCTGGGCGCCCTGCGCGGTCATGTAAAAGATGATGACGCTGAGGGAGGCGAAGAAGAACACGGGCACGTCCACAAACACCGCCTTGTGCCAGCTGCTGCCCATCACGAAATTCGCGGGGTACATCAGCACCAGGGTGCAAAGCGTGAGCAGGTAGGCGAAGTTCGACGTGAGGTGGGAGGTGGCCTCGATCTTCAGGCTCAGGGGGATGTCGCTGCGCCACACGTTCCCGAGGGTCTTTTTGCACACCTGGATGCTGCCCTTGGTCCAGCGGTGCTGCTGGCTCTTGAACCCGTCCATGTCCGGCGGGAGCTCGGCGGGGACGACGACGTCCTTGAGGTAGATGAATTTCCAGCCCTTGAGCTGCGCGCGGTAGCTGAGGTCCAGATCTTCCGTGAGGGTGTCGTGCTGCCAGCCGCCGCCGGTTTCGATGGCGGCCCGGCGCCAGATGCCGGCGGTGCCGTTGAAGTTGAGGAATTCGCCGTGGCGGCTGCGGGCCGTCTGTTCCAACACGAGGTGGCCGTCGAGAAACAGGGCCTGCAGCTTGGTGAGGAGGGAGAAATTCTTGTTCAGGTGCCCCCAGCGCGCCTGCACCATGCCGACTTTCTCGTCGGTGAAGTGGTGGATCACCTGCTTGAGGTAGTCCGGTGCCGGCTGGAAGTCGGCGTCGAAAATGCAGATGTACTCGCCCTTGGCGGAGGTCATGCCTTCGTCCAGAGCGCCGGCCTTGAAGCCGTTGCGGTTCGTGCGGTGGCGGTACTCGATGTCGTAGCCTTGGGCCTTCAGATCGGCGGAGAGCTTCTCGGCGTGCGGGGCGGTTTCGTCCGTGGAATCGTCCAGCACCTGGATCTGCAGGCGGTCGCGCGGGTAGTCCAGGGCGCTGACGGTGCGCAGGAGGTTTTCCACCACGTGGAGCTCGTTGAAAATGGGGAGCTGCACGGTGATGACGGGCAGTTCGGCGAACTCATGGGGAGGCACCGGCACGTCCATGCGGTGTTTCCAATAATGGTATAACACTTTGATTCTGTGCGCACCAAAGGCGGACAGAGCGGTGAAAACGAGGATGTAGCTGGTAAACCAGAAGAAATTATCCCAAACAATCATATCGGAAGGGGAAGCGGGGCACGGGGCGCAATCAATCTCCACCAGTCACCAACAATCAAGCAGCATTTCGGGTGCCAGCAGGGGCGGGATTTTTAAGCGGCTTGTGGAGGAGGGCGCTACTTGTGGGGTGCCAGAGAGGAGAGGGATCATCCTGATCCCTCACGCTTCCGCTGTCACCCATCGATCTCAGATCTGCCCAAACCGGGCGCTCCGGACGTAGTATGGGCGTGGCGACAGCCCGCCCGTCCATGAGCGTGCTGCCAACGCCATGCGCGTGCTGCCAACGCCATGCGCGTGCGGGCGTCCTCGCCGTCGGGCGGTTTGGCGGAGAGGGCTGCGGGTGAATGGGAGGGCCCGGCACGCCAAACACACCCAACCTACGGCCGGAGTGGCGCAGCGCTCCGTTTGCTCCATGGTGCCCCCCATGCCCACCGAACAGCGCGACTGGTACGACACGCCCCTCTACTACGACATCGTCTTTGACGACGGCACCCTCAAGGAGGCGGACTTTCTGGAAGAGGCCTACGCCAAGTACGCCACTCCCGCCAAGGGCCACCGCCTGCTGGAGCCCGCCTGCGGCAGCGGCCGTCTGGCGCTGGAGCTGGCCAGTCGCGGCTGGGAGGTCAGCGGGTTCGATGGCAACGCGCACATGATCGCCTTTGCCCAGCAGCGGCTGGAGAAGGCGGGGGTGAAGGCGCGCCTGTGGGAGGACTGGATGCAGAGCTTCACCCTGCCCAAGGGCGTGAAGGGCGGCTTTGACATGGCCCACTGCCTCGTCAGCACCTTCAAGTACCTGCTCAAGGAAAAGGACGCCGCCGAGTGCCTGCGCCGCGTGGCCGCCACCCTGCGCCCCGGCGGCGTGTTCTTCCTGGGCCTGCACCTCACGGATTATGACCGCGAGGAAGACGAGCACGAACGCTGGGTGGCCAGGCGCGGCAGCATCGAAGTCGTGTGCAACACCCACACCTGGCCCGCCGACCGCAAGACGCGCCTGGAGCAGCTGCGCACCCGCCTCAAGATCACCGACTCCGGCCGCACCCACACGCAGGAGACCCGCTGGCAGTTCCGCACCTACAGCGCCGCCCAAATGAAGGCCCTCCTCCGCAAAGTCCCCGAGCTGGAGTACCTGGAGTGCTACGATTTTACGTATGACCTCACCGAGCCCCGCAAATTTGACGACAGCTATGCGGACGTGCTGCTGGTGCTGAGGAAGAGGTAGGGGGGAGGGGGACCACACGCCCTCTGAAATAGGTCTTATAGGACCTATTCGACCTATAGGCCCTATTCCTCACCGCTCGCGTCTCTTCCTGCGCCCTCCACCACCCACCGCCAACAACCCCAAACCTCCCCCTAGACAACTCCCACCGCCTCCGCTCCAATAGCGCCCGCATGAATTTGAAATCCCTGGCCGGCCTCGTGGTGCTTCTGAGCGCCTCCTTTGCATCCGCTCAAGCTCCGGAGACGGACGCCCCTGCTGCCTCCGCACCGGCGCAGCCCTCCTCCTTTCAGTTTCAGGACGGCGACCGCGTCGTCCTCATCGGCAACACCGTGCTGGAGCGCGAGCAGCGTTACGGCTCCTTTGAGCCCCGGCTCGCGCTCGCCCTCGGCGAAGAAAAAGTCACCGTGCGCAATCTCGCCTGGAGCGGCGACACCGTCTTTGGCCATGCGCGCTCCTACTTCGGCCCGCCGGAAGAAGGCCTGCAGCGCCTCTCCGTGCACCTGGAAATGCTCAAGCCCACCGTCGTCATCCTCTGCTACGGCAGCGAGCTCGCTTTCGAGCGCCTCGGCTCCCTGCCGGACTTCCTCACCGGCTACCGCAATCTCCTCGACCTCATCCGCTCCAAATCCCCCGGCGTGCGCGTCATCATCGCCACCCCGCCGCCGCTGGAGACCTTGCCGCCCCCGCTGCCAGACCTCAGCGCCGCCAACCGCAACCTCTCCAGCCTGCGCGATGCCCTGCACAAATTTGCCCTCATGCAGAACGCGTATTTTGTCGATTGGTTCGAGCTCATGGGCGGCCTCCCCAAGCCCGGCGTCATCCGCAAGCCCCTCACCGAAAACGGCGTGCACTACACCCGCGAAGGCTATGAAAAGCTCAGCGCCAAGCTCATCGAAGGCCTCGGCCTCAAGCTCCCCGATGCGCCCTCCCCCGCGCTGGAAAACCTCCGCCGCGCCGTCATCGCCAAAGACACCCTCTTCTTCAACCGCTGGCGTCCGCACAACGAGACCTACCTCTTCGGCTTCCGCAAACACGAGCAGGGTCAGAACGCCAAGGAAATCCCCATGTTCGACCCCCTCATCGCCCAGGGCGATGCGACGATCCAGAAGCTGAAGGAAGAAGCCCTGCAGCAGGCGCGGAGGCCGTGAGGTGTGGCGGCGTCAGCCGCCAATCGTCCTCGTCCTCCTACTCGAACTCGTCCTCGATCCTAGCGCGCCGCCGAGGCCCAAGCGGTTTGCCATCGTTGGCGATGGTTTGCAGTGGTTTGCGATTGTTGAAGTGTCGCCGCACGCCAGCAAAGTTGCCCTGTTCCTGCGGAACAGGGGATCCCTTCGGCCACAGCCACAAGGCAACTTTCCTCACTGATCCCTCCCTCTACGAAGCCGGGAAACTGATCTGCCGAATGTCCCGCGCTGAATGCAGGACGCGCAGCAGGAGAATCCCATCCTCCGTCAGGCGAAAGTAAAAGCAGTACCTACCCAGCGGGAAGCTGCGGCAGTGCTGGGCCAGTTCGGGACGCGGACGACCCAGACCAGGATGAAGAGCCAGATGGTTAAACTTGAGCGCGAAGCGGCCCAAGAGCCGATCCGCCTGCAGCACGCTGTCAGCAGCCACATACTCCCAGATCTCCTTGAGATCCGACTGCGCAGAGAGAGTGAGATCGACCCGGGGCATGCGTGCTAGGCCGTCTTGAGCGCGGCACGCTCGCGGTGGCGCTCCGCGAGAAAGGAGGTCACGTCAAATCCCTGCACCACCTCGCCCCGGTCAGCCTGATCCACGGCGTGCTGGATGTCCGCACGCAGCGCGGCCAGCTTGGTGGATTCCGCCTCGGAGAGCGGTGCCTCCACCTGCTCTTTGAAGGTGGTCAGCAGGCTGACGAAAAAGGCATCCGCATCCTGATAGTCGCCGGACTGCACCGAGGCGGCGACGAACTGGCTGAGGTCGTCAGGAAGCTGGATCGCGAGCGAGGACATGCCACCAGTGTATCCACCGGGAGCCGGTTTGTCGAGAGTCTGCTGCGGGTGAGCGCCAGCAAAGTGGCCATTCATTCCCCCCGCCCCCCCATTCCAAACCGCGCCCCATCTTCCACTGGCGCGTCCCCGCGCCCGGCTACCCTTTCCACCATGAACCTCAACGACCTCCTCTTCACCGGCTTCAACCGCCGCGTCGCCGCTGTGCACCGGGACAGCGGCGAGATCCTCTGGGGCTGGCAGGCCCCGGAGGTCACCGGACTCGCCAGCCTGCTGTCGCGCGGCAGCGGCTTCGTCAGCCTCCTGCCGGACGGCGACCGCCTCTTCGTCAGCATCAGCGGCTACCTGTATGCGCTGGATGCCCTGACGGGAACCCCGCTCTGGATGAACGAGATGAAAGGCTTCGGCATGGGCGTGGCCAGCCTCGCCACCATGAGCGCCAGCACCAGCCCCCACCTCCTCGCAGCCGCCACTGCCACCGCAGCCCGCTCAGGTGCTGCGGCCGCCAGTTCCGCCGGGTAAACGCAGGCTGCACCCACCGCCCCTCCACCCCATGCCCGACGTCTTCACCCCAGCCAAGCGCAGCGAGGTGATGAGCCGCATCCGCTCCACCGGCAATGCCGCCACGGAGCTGCGCCTGCGGGACATGCTGCGCGCCGCGCACATCACCGGCTGGCGGCGGCACCTGTCCCTGTGCATGCCCCATCCCCGGGCCGCAGAGAAGAAGACGCGACGGCCCCGTGTGCGGCCTGACTTCGTGTTTCGCGCCCAGCGCGTCGTCGTCTTTGTGGACGGCTGCTTCTGGCACGGCTGCCCCCGCCACGCCACCCGCCCCCGGCAGAACCGGAAATTCTGGGACGAAAAGATCGCCCGCAACCGCCAGCGCGATCGCCTCGTCATCCGCGAGCTCCGCAAATCCGGCTGGACCGTCCTCCGCCTCTGGGAATGCGCCCTGTCCCGCAAGCGCCAGGCCCACACCCTGGCCCGCCTGCGCCGCGCGCTGGGCTCTGTGGAGCGCGGACTTTAGTCCGCAGCACTCCGCAAGCACACGGCGCTCCGCTCTCCTCCCAGTGGCCCCTCCACACCGAAAGTCAGCGTGATTGCGACGCGCAGCATGAACCCCCACCCGCTGTGCGCAGGCGACCTGCTGCGGACTGAAGTCCG
>NZ_JBIPNG010000047.1:0-23865 GCF_044373815.1 Prosthecobacter sp.
CGGCAGGAGTGAGGCAGTGAACCTTCCCCCCGACCTACGTCCTGCCTCTCCATCCGTGACATGGATGACTCCCGCCCAGTGCAAAACGATCGAAGCCGCAGGCACCAACGCGCATCGCCTCGCCTCGGGCCCCGGCGGCTGGGTGGAGCGTCTGGGAGATGACGTGATCCTTTCCTACAAAAGCGACGATGCCCGTGATTTACTGGCCGCCGGGCTGGCCACGTGGTGCACGAATTCCGGCTGGCAGCCCGTGCGCGTGTTTTACCGCTTCCTGCCGATGAAGAATGCCGACCGCGTCTCGCCCGTGCTGCACAGCGGCGATGCCTCTCTGCCGCTCACCACGGTGGTCACGGAAGCCGGAATCCGCTACGGCCTCGACATCGGCGCCAGCTACAGCCACGGCCTGTTTCTGGACCAGCGCCTCAACCGCGCCAAGCTGCACGCGCTGAAGCCCAAGCGCGTGCTCAACACCTTTGCCTACACCTGCAGCTTCTCGCTGGTGGCCGCGCTCGCGGGCGCAGAGACACTGAGCGTGGATCTGTCCCGCAAGTCACTCGATCGCGGCAGGCACAACCTCACGCTCAATGGCGTCGCGGAAACGAAGCACCGCTTTGTGGTGGACGACGCCGCTGAGCTGCTGCCCCAGCTCTGTGTTCGCGGAGAGCGCTTTGACGCCATCATCCTCGATCCGCCCACCTTCTCCCGCAGCAAGAACGGCCGCCGCTGGCAGGTGGAGGATCACTTTGAAGACCTCCTCAATGCCGCGCTGGAAGTGGCCTCACAAAAATGCGCCATCCTGCTTTCCACGAACTGCACCAAGCTCGATCTCGCCACCCTGGAGCGCAGCGCCCGCTGGTGCGCCAAAGGCAAGCGCCGCTCCGCCGACTATCTCAAGCTCGGCACCCCCGTGGACTTCCCCCCCGGCCACGGCTCCAGCACGCTGTGGATGATGATGAAGTAAGAGCGGCAGTACAGTAGCCATCTCGCTCCCGCGAGATGAGCCCACGGCTCCCGTGCCAGCCACATGTTTCGA
This sequence comes from Prosthecobacter sp., assembly GCF_044373815.1. Classification (GTDB taxonomy): domain Bacteria; phylum Verrucomicrobiota; class Verrucomicrobiia; order Verrucomicrobiales; family Verrucomicrobiaceae; genus Prosthecobacter. The sequence goes on from NZ_JBIPNG010000047.1 coordinate 1,034, forward strand.
TGAATTGAAAACGATCTCAGCTAGTCACGCGTTGAGTACCTCTCGCGGAGCGAGAGGACTACTTTTACCAGCCCAGCGCCTTCAACTTCTCTCCCATCACCTTGGCGATGGCGTCATTCCCAGCGCCATCGGGATGCACGCCATCTTTGAGCAGGGATGAATCGGGCACGACACCGAAGAGGCTGACGTACTCACTCTTCGTTTCAGCCGCAAGCTTCTCAAACGCAGCGCCGAGTTCACGCAGCTTGGCCTCGCGTTCGTTGGCGATGGGCTTCGTCGGCCCCAGCGCAGCCTTGTTGATGTTCGAGGGACCCACGAGCAGCACCGGCAGCTTTTCGCCATAAGCCGCACGCGCTTTCACAATCATCGACCTCACATTCACCACCGCCTTGGGCACACACTGGGGTGTGATGTCGCGTGAATCATTCATGCCAAGCGCGATGACGAGCGCGTCCGCCTTCGCATGGCGCGTGATCATTGACTCAAACTCTTTGAGCGAACTCGTCGGACGCCCGCCTTTGCCTTCATTGATCAGCGTGAGCGCGCCCGCCGACTGCTGCTGAACCTGCGTCACCCAGAGATGCCCACGCTGCTCTTTGGACAGTGCACCGCCTGCGGTGATGGAATCCCCAAACACGAGCACCGTGCGAGGTGCGGGACTCTGAGCGAAGACTCCGAGGCTCAGTAAAAAAAGAATGATGAGGAATCGCGGCATGCAGCTTTCACTTTAAACCGTCCGCACGAAATACTGCCCGAAATAACAAAAAGCCCCCACGGCCAGATGAGAGCCGCAGGTGATGTAAAACGTGCCCGGTGTATCCGCACGCCGCACCATGCCACAGCGTCCCAGCGTCGTCCCGCTGAACAATCCCAGCGCGCCAACGGCGAGCATGAAGAGACCGAAATTTGCTGCCATCTGGACGTTCTCAGGATTTGCCATGAAGTACGATCACCGCAGCCACCGTGAACTGGCAACCAAAAACGTGGTGAATACAAAACCTCACACCGCCTGTAACGGCGTCGCGAGCCTCACGTAGTCCGGCCGGTCCGAGGCATCGCGGTAGGTGTGGCCTTTGATCACCTGCCCAAGATGCAGCAGAAACGCACCGGGAAGCTGGAGCGGATCCCCCTTGATCCTGCCCGGCAGATGGCCTGCCAAAGTAGATTTGACCAAGGCCCACAGCATGCGCGGACCTATGAGCTGCAACATGCGACCACGCTGCAGCCCCAATCCTTTGTAAAGGGTGCATTGCGGATCCGCCACAGAGTCGATGTCCGCCAAACCGTAGCGCCCGGCAAACGCAGCAAAATCTTCCGCCGTCCTCATATGCCCCAGCACGATCCGTGTGCCGGCTCCTTCGATCTGACGGCGCAGTCGCGCGATGTCAGACATGGCATTGCGGCAGAAGGTGCAGCCTTCATGCCTCAGCAGCACCAGCAGTACCGGCGACTTCTCTGACAGCACCGCCAGCGATTCACCGCTGCTGGTCAGCGTGCGGCCCAGCAGGTTGGCGGTATCGGAGGAGGCGCTCATGGTGCTTGCTGGTCACCTCGCTCACATCCCCCACGATTTACTTTTCATCAGCCGCCTTGTCCGCCTCAGCATCGGCTTTGACAGCAGGCACTGCGGGCTTGGGAGCGGTGAAAATCACCTTGGGGACACGAACGCCCGTCCACCGATCATTCTTGGTCTTGAAGGGTCTTGGGGCTCTGTTGCTGACTTTTTGGCTGCGCATGCCTTCCGATACTTTTAAAAAGCCCAAATTGCAATGGGTGCTTCCAGCCATTGCGCACAGTCAGGCACTTCTTGAAGGGGCGCGCAGGCCATGCTTTGCTCCCTCATCATGGCACTCCCCTACCCCACCCTCATTCCCGGACTCCGCAGCCCTTTCGATCAAGTGAACGGCCTCGTCTATTTCGGCCGGATGCTGGACAAGATTCGCCTCACCGCCGCAGGCAAGCTCCCCGAAGGCTGGCAGCCCATGCGTGGCAACGCGAAGGGCAGCTTTGACTGGCGCTGCTGCGAGTTCCTCAAAATTGATTACACGGCACTCGAGGCCGAAACGCTCAAAGGCGGCAGCGATGAAAGCCTGCTGGCCTGGGCCTTTGCAAACGGCCGCCAGCCCACCGAGCAGGAGATCGAAGTCTGGAACGGCTTCATGACCAAGCGCGGCTGGCGCGATGCTGGCACCCAGCGCCTGAACGAACGCCTCGAAGAAATCGGCCTGCCCCCCGGAACGGTAGAAACCATGTTTGAATACATTGAGATCGACGAAGGCCGGCTGGTCCCTGGCGCGAAGTGATTCCCCTCACGCCACCGCGATCACCGCGCTCTGCGCCGTGGGTGGCAGCGGATGAAACTCAGCATCGCGGAAGCCGGCCGCCGTGAGCATCTGCTGATACTCTGCGAAGGTGTAGGCATCGCCCTCCGGCGTGGTGCCGAGCATGACGAGACTGAAGCTCGCAGCAGGTGGCGGGCTGACGCGGTCTGCATTCGGCACGAATTCCACGATCACCACCTTCCCGCCCGGACGCAGCGCGGCATGCGCCCGCTTCAGGAAGCGCGTGCAGTCCTCGATGTTGAAATGATGCAGGAAATTCGGCACCAGCACGACATCGTAGTCACTCCCCAGGTCCACGGTGAAGGCATCGCCTACGATCTTGCTGAAGCGGTCTGCAATGCCCGCTGCCTGCGCGTTTTCTTCGGTCACAGCAAGCACGGCCTCCCAGTCCAATGCCACGAGATGCGCGCGCGGATTCTTCAGCGCAACGGCGATGCCATAGGCCCCATGGCTCGCGGAAATGTCCAGCACGCGGGTGTCACGGGATGCGTCCAGCCGCACGAGCTCCGCAGCCCCCTGCGAAGTGGGTGCCATCATCGGTCCCATGGCGCGGGCAAATTCCACCCAGGCCGGATGATCGGCCGCCGTGGTGCCCTCCTCCGTCGTATGCAGACGCCCGCGACGAATGGTGGACGCGAGATCATCAAAGGCCTCCGTCAGACCGGGAGCGAACATAAAATTCACCGCAGCACCCATGTAGGCCGGAGAGCTTTGCACCAGAAACACCGCCGACGATGGCGTGAGCGCATAGCACTCCCCCTCCTTGGTGAGGAAGCCCAGGATCGTGAGATTGTCCGCCAGGATGCGGATGCCGCGCTCCGGGCACTGGCAGAGCGTCGCGACCTCCGCAGCAGTCGCAGGAGTGCTGCCGATGGCGGTGAACAAACCCAGATCAATCGCGGCCTTCAATGCCGCCGATTTCTGAAAAGCATTGATCGTTTCAAAGAAGAGCTGGGGAGAGGGGGCAGATGATATTTCAGACATAATAAAGGACAATAAACGAGAGAGTACGTGGCTGCCACCCTAACGCCATCTTCACCCGAAAACGCGAGGCTAAATAAAGATTTAGTGGCCGTGGGAGACACACGCTCACATGGTTCACTCCGAACGGAATCGAGTTTTATTCAGGCTCAGTCGCATCCCTATATATCACGCCATTATGGAATCCTCCGCATCTGAAAGCCAGAGCAAGCCCTCATTGAGCCGCCACGTCCTGTTCTGCCTTTTGCCACATTCTCTTTTTATCATGCTGGCCTTGGGCGTTTGGGGCGGCGGCTGGTGGCTGCTGCTGCCGATTGTCTTTTTGCAGGTCGCACTGCCGCTGCTGGATTGGGTCACCGGCTGGCAGGATGACGCTCATTTTGACAAGTCCGAGTTCTCCGCAGGACATCTGGCCCTGCTGCACTGGAACACCCGCCTCTACGCCTTGTTTTACATGGCCTCGGTCGTCTGGCTGGCCATGTCCCTGGATCGTTTCAATGCCATGGAAATTGGCATCCTGATCGCCTCCGCAAGCCTTCTGGGTGGCATCGGTTTTGGCGCGGCGCATGAACTGCTGCATGGCAAGGACGCGCTCGATCAAATCACGCAGAGGCTGCTCACCACCTTCCTGTTCTACCCTCACTACAAGCTCATTCACATCCGCAGCCATCACGTCCACGCCGGAACAGATCAGGATGAGAACACCGCCTGGCTGAATGAAAGCATCTACTCCTACATCTTCCGCACCATTCCCGGCAGCATGATCCGCTGCTGGAAAATGGAGGCACGCCGCTGCAATGGCGAGGGCCTGCTGAAGAACAAAATGCTCATCTACGCCCTGGGCCAGGTGGCGCTCCTGATCGGCCTGTTTCTGGTTTCAGGCCCGAACGGAACGCTGTTTTATCTGGCTCACATTCTTGGCGCTCACATCGTCCTGGAGTCGGTCAATTACATCCAGCACTACGGCCTCATGCGCCAAAAGACGGACGGTGAATATGAGAAGACCGGACCGGAACACTCCTGGGACACCTACCACTTTTTCTCCAGCTACATCACCTTCCGCGTCGGCCACCACTCCTATCACCATATCGCGGTGAAGCCCTATTACCTCCTGGACCCCGAGCCCGAGGCCCCCAAGCTTCCGGTCGGTTACTTCTGGGCCATCGCCATGGTCCTGCTGCCACCTTGGTGGCGCCATGTGATCAATCCCAAGCTGAATGCGGCTGCTGCGCCGGCCGCCTAGCTGACGACCTTCTTCACAAAGCAGGCCTTCAGGCCGATCGCGATCCCGTCCATCTTGCAGGAGATCTCGTGGTCGCCGTCCACCAGACGGATGGGCTTGGATTTGGTGCCGACTTTGAGCACGTCATTGGAGCCCTTGAGCTTCAGGTCCTTGATCATCGCCACGATGTCGCCGTCTGCGAGCACCGCACCGTAGGCGTCTTTCACCACACGCTCAGCATCCGGCTCATCTGCCAACTCCTGCTTCGGCCACTCGTGACCGCAGGTCATGCATTCATAGCGGTCAGCGTGGTCCAGGACATCATTCATCTCGCACATCGGGCAGGCAGGTTGGCTCATAGGCAATGACCAGACACTTCGCGGGCACGAAACTCAAGCGCTGACTTAAGTTCGGCAATTTCCGCGCATGAACTCGCCAAATTTACTCGTTACCATGCGCCCATGAACATCCGTCTTCTCCTTTCTCCCCTCCTTCTCATCAGCGCCGCCGCATTTGCCGCAGATGCGCCCAAGATCCCTTCCAAGCCCATCGCTGAAAAGAAGGAACTGCTCTTCTCCGATGAGATGAACGGCAGCGACCACGACAAGCGCTGGCACCGCGTGGTGGACACCTTCGTCTTTGAAAACAACGCTCTCAAAGGCACGCAGACCCGCGTGAAGGACGAGCCCTCCAAGGATGGCAAGTCCGTCATCACCGCGCATGCCGCCGTCTACGGCCTGGAAGTCCCCACCAAGGATACCGTGATCGAGGTGAAGATGCGCTTCGACGGCTGCACGATGATGGATGTGGAATTCGACGACCGCAAATACACCGCCGCCCACTACGGCCACCTCTGCCGCGCCCAGATCCGTCTGGACAAGGTGACCATCATGGATGAGCGCGAAGGCAGCCAGAACCTGATCATCAAAGAGCTCCGCAAAGACCCCACTAAGAAGGACGAAGTGAACAAGCTCATGGCCGGCAAGAGCGCCACCTTCCCCGTGAAGCTGGAGCAGAACAAGGAATACACCGTCGTGGTGGAAACCGTGGGCGATGAAATGCGCGTGAGCATCGATGGCAAAGCCGTCGCCTTCCTCAAGTCCGCCGGCATCGGCCATGAAACCAAGTCCAAGATCGAACTCGGCGTCGCCGGCCAGAGCGGCTGGTTTGACGACATCAAGGTCTGGAACGCCGCCCCTGCCAAGAAGTAAGCGGGCTTCAAAAATCTCACGAAGCGCGGGGTGCAGCACCTCGCGCTTTTTTTATGCTCGCCACCACACGCCAGCCTAGCAGCACAGCCAGCACCACCGCGAAGAAAAACGGATAAGTCACATCCGACTTCACGATGATCCAGTAGTGCAGCACACCACCGATGGTGATGTAATAGGTGAGTCGATGAAGCTGCGCCCAGCGCGGACCACCGAGCTTCTTGATCATCGCATTGGTGGAGGTGACCGCCAGCGGCACCATTAGCAGAAAGCTGAACATGCCGATGGCGATGAAGGGCCGCTTGTACACATCGCCGATCACGGTTCCCAGCTGCCAGTCACGATCATAGGCTAGGTAGGTTAGCAGGTGCGCGAAGCCATAAAAGAACGCATAGAGTCCCAGCAGGCGGCGCTGCTTGAGCAGCCAGTTCCAGCCGTAGATTTTACGCAGCGGCGTCACCAGCAGCGTGAGCATGAGGAAGACCAGCGTCAGCACACCCGTGGCCCGCGTGACGAACTCCACTGGATTCGCCCCCAGCTTGCCGCGCCAGCCGTCGATCAGGATGAGCACGGCGGGCAGCAGTCCATTGAAGACAAAAAGCTGCCGGTGAAATCGTGTGTCTGCGCTGAAGGTCATAAGGGTCAAAAATCCACGCTGAGGTCCATGCCCTTGTAAAGGTGCGCCACCTGCTCCGCATAGCCGTTAAACATGAGTGTGGGCCGCGAGCCCATCTCGCCGATGCGCCGCTCATGCGCCTGCGACCAGCGCGGGTGATCCACCTTGGGGTTCACATTGGAGTAGAATCCGTATTCCCCCGGATTCGCGAGACTCCAGGTGGTGGGCGGCTCACGGTCCATCAGCGTGATCTTCACCACCGATTTGATGCTCTTGAAGCCATACTTCCACGGCACCACCAGCCGCACCGGCGCACCGTTTTGATTCGGCAGCGTCTTGCCATACAGCCCGGTGGCCAGCAGCGTCAGCGGGTGCATCGCCTCATCCAGCCGCAGACCTTCCACATAGGGCAGATCAATGCCTGCATAGCGTGAGTCAGGCATCTGCTTGATGTCGAAGTAAGTCTCAAACGCCACATGCGTCGCGGAGCTCAGCGGTTCCACTTGGTTCAATAATTTGGACAACGGAAACCCCACCCAAGGTATGACCATCGACCATCCCTCCACGCAGCGGAAACGATAAGTGCGTTCCACGGATTCAAACTTGAGCAGGTCCGCCAGATCAAACGTGCGCGGCTTCTGCACCAGTCCGCCCACCTGCACGCTCCACGGATCAGTCACAAAATTCTTCGCCTTCGCAGCCACCGCGGATTTGTCGGTCGAAAACTCGTAGTAGTTGTTGTAGCCCGCGATGTCGGTGAACGAGTTCACTTTCTCATCCGCCGCCAGGGCCGTCTGCAACGCAGGCTCCGCCACCGTGGCAATGGCGGCCCCCGTGTTCGCCACTTCGGGCCGTGGGCTGAAGGTGCGATACAGCCCCGCCGTGGCCAGTGTGGAGCCCGCCCAGATGGCGGACTTCATGAAGAAGCGCCGATTGAGAAAAGTCTCCTCAGGTGTGACCTCGCTGGAGGGAATGTGGGAACGATCTTTCATGGCGGACAAAGCATGCAGTTCCAGGTGTGAGGCGCAGGCGGCGGTTCTATTCCCGCACAATGAATGCCAACTGGCAAGTTGCATCCGCCACCATCATCTCGCAGGCTTTGCCCTTCCATGTCCCTCCTCGAACGCCTCTTTTCCATCGGCCCCGTCCGCAAAGCCATCTGGCAGCTGTGGTATCCCTATCTCACACGGCGGCTGCGCAGCGAAGAAGTGCTGTTTTTGAACTACGCCTTTGAAACGGATCCGCCCGTGGGCCTGAAGCTCGACCCCGCTGACGAACCGAATCGCGCCTGCATCCAGCTCTACCATCACGTGGCCACTCAGGTGGATCTGCAGGGCAAGAACGTGCTGGAGGTGAGCTGCGGCCATGGCGGCGGTGCCTCCTGGCTCACGCGCACGCTGCATCCCGCGAGCTACACAGGGCTCGATCTCAATCCCACCGGCATCGCCTTCTGCAAGAAGCGCCATCAGGCCAGTGGCCTTCGCTTCGTGCAGGGAGATGCGCAGTCCCTCTCCTTCCCGCCGCAAACCTTTGATGCCGTGATCAATGTCGAAGCCTCTCACTGCTACCCCGACTTCCCCGGCTTCCTGGCCAAAGTCGCACGCGTGCTGAAAACGGGCGGTCATTTCCTCTACGCCGACTTTCGCTTCCGCGACCAGTGGGCCGAGTGGGAGCAGGCCATCGCCCAATCACCGCTCGATATCGTGCAGACCCGCGACATCCGCCCTGAAGTGCTGCGCGGCATGGAGATCAATGCCGTGCGCAGCGAGGCTCTCATCTGCCAGCGCCTGCCCAAGTTTCTGCACTCCCTGGGCCGCGACTTCGCCGGACTGCCGGGCGCGCGTGTGTACGAGGCGCTGAAGTCAGGCGAGCTCTCCTACCGCTCCTGGTGCTTTCGCAAACCGTGACTCACGGCCCGATGGCCAGCCAGTTGAACTCAGCGGCATACACGCGGCTGCCCGCCCAGGTGGTGATGGTGGCCTGAAAGCCGTATTCGCTGATGCATTCGGCTTTCAGGATGAGGCGCGCGCTGTCCCGCTGATCGATGTCAAAACCGCTGAGTCCAAGCTGCACCACCGGCACGGCAGAAAACGCCGTGTCAAAAATCACGTCGACGATAAACTTGCGAGTTTCCTCTTCAGCCCCGGCATCCGGGCAGGCGAGAGTCCAGCCCTCCGTGAGAACATTGAGAGAGACGTTCGACGACAAAACTTTCCAAGGAACAGAAGATGAATACATGCGCCCTGCCATACAGCAGCATCCGGGCCGGGTCCCTTGTTTGTTGCCTTCGCAGCAGAAATTGAATCCTTCAAGGCGGTAAAATGGCCTTGAAGACACGCACCCAGTTCAAACCGAGTATCTTTTGGATGTCCTCGGTCTTGTAGCCCTTAGCCGCGAGGGCCGAGGCCACGGTTTTCCAGCGGTCAGGGGCTGCCAGTTCCGGGCAGGCGAAGTGACGAGAATCTGCGGGCCAGCCATTCAACAAAGCATCCGACGCAAGGCCTATGTGGTCGATCCCGACCACCTTGCGCAGATGGTCGATGTGCTTCACAAAAGCATTCACATCGCGTTTCCCGGATGAGGTTTCAAACATCCATCCAATGGACGTCACACCGATCACACCTCCCGTTTTAGCGATGGCTTTCAAGACTTGGTCACTCTTGTTACGATCAATCGGTGTTACGGCATGGCAGTTGGCATGCGTGGCGACCACGGGGGCCTTGGAGACGCGACAAACATCCATCGCGGTCTCATCATTCGCGTGAGCCACGTCGACGACCATCTTCAAACGGTTCAGCTCTGCCACGACCTTTTCACCCAGCCGCGTGAGACCGCCATTGTCGCCCGAGCCATAACCCAGCACATCCTCCTTGGCGGGATTGTGTCCGCGACCATAGGCGATGTTGAAAACGCGCAGGCCTTTGCGATGCCATGAGGAAATTTTTTCCACCGAACCACCCAGGGGATCAATGGTCTGAATGTAGAAAAGCACCCCAAACTTGCCGGAAGATCGGAGTGCCGCGATATCGCCAAACGATTGAATCAGGACAGCGTTTTTATAGCCCCCGTCGCTGATGGCCTTGACCTGCACCTCCAGCGAGCGCTCGCCTGATACATTCATCACGGTCAGATTGCGGCCGCTGAACTCCTTGAGCCTGCCGAAGTCGCATACGCCCTCCGTGGTTGTAAAAGGATCGTCGCCTCCCTGCTGGTCCCGCAGGTAATAGGAGCCCTCGCTGTCCACGACAAAGCTATCACGGACTATTTTGCCCGCATCCAACACCTGAGCCTGCAGGAGGCCGCTCAAACACATCAAGCAGATCCCAAGGAGACGCATCATGATACGAAAACATTGGAACGCACTGCACCTTATCAAGACGACTTTGGGCGTTTGATCCATCATGCCACCACCTCCAGCAGCGCCTTCTGAATGTTGTTCTTCCCGGACTTCGGAAACGGGCGCGGCATCGGCTGCGCATGGCCATTTTCATCAATCGTCCGGCAGCGCACCTCATACTTTCCAGGCGCTAGCTTGACCGGCTTCGCCGTCCAACGGCACAGCGTGTGCCGCAGAGGCCACTGGCGCGGCTTTCGCGCCACGGGATCAAACTGCACCGGGTGCAGCGGCGCGCCTTTGAAGCCCGCAATGCCGCTTCCATCAAACGGTACGATCTGCGCCTCCTGCCACGGTGCCTGCGTGAAGTGCGGATCCTTCGCAGGCAACGGCTCATTCACATTGCGCAGCCAGTACTGCACCTGCTTGAGACCTGAGATGCCCACCTGCGCATTGCCATGCAGTGTCAGTTCATCCTTCGCGCTGAGTTTGTCCGGCAGATCGCCAAAACGCGCAAAGGTCTTGAGCCCCGAGTTGATGTCGTTGTTCCCGTTCGCGTAGGTGTCATCAGACTGATGCGCATTCGTGAAGCCGATGCGCTGCAGCCACTTCACCGATTTAAATCCGTAGGCCTCCGGCACAATCATGCGTACCGGACCGCCGCGCTCACCGGTGAGAAATTCGCCATTGAGCTTGTAGCAGAGCATCACCGGCAGTTCGCCGGGCGGATCCTCAAACACGCGATTCATCGGCAGATAGCATTTGAAGATCTGCTTCGGGTCCTCGTTGTGATGGCCGTGATACCAGACATGCCGCAGATTTTCCACCGGCCCGCTCAGCCACAGCACATCGCGCAGCGGCACGCCCTCCCACAGACCATGCCCCAGCGGATCGGCAAGATTGTTGCAGGTGATGACCTTCAAATAGCTGACCGCCTTCGTCTTCGCGATCTCCATGAGCTTTTCAAACGTCAGCGCTGTGCCGTCACTGCGCAGCATGGGCCGCTCGATCTTCGCGTTGCTCGCTGCATCAGCGATGACTTCAAGCTGCCACGTTTCGCGCACCATGCCGATCTCGCGCAGCTTCTCGATGGGTAGTTTGTATGGCGGCGGATTGCCGCGCTCCACATTGTAAAAATCTCCCGAGGGCGTGATGCAGCAACCGCCCTCCTCGCACACGGGGCCCGTCTTTTTCCCAGCCGCCTGCAGTTCCGCGTGGGTCGTCAGCACCGCAGCGCCTGCAGTACCAAGCTTGAATAAATCACGACGGGAGAGTGCTCTGGCCTTCATACCGATGATTTAAACCCGGACTTCCGGCAAAAGACAAGCCCTCAATCCCGACACCAGCAGGGTAGCAAGGCGCGTGTTCTTCATAGGAAGAGCGTGTTTTATTTCGTCTGAAAGTACCGACGCTGCTTCGCGCTGATGGGCAGGCCCAGCTTTTCCATGACCTTGAGCATGTCCTCCCACACGGCGCGCTTGGCACGAATGCCGTCGCCCGTCTGCTCTTCCCGCAGCAGGTAGGACGGATGGTAGGTGACCATGGTCGGAATGCCGCTCGTGCTGTGAAACTTTCCGCGCAGACCACCAACAGTGCCAGGAATACCAAGCCCCTCAGCTGCCGTGGCCCCCAGGGCCACGATGACCTGCGGCTTGATGAGATCGATCTCCTTGAGGACGAAGGGCAGGCAGGCGCGCATCTCCTCGGCGGTGGGCTTGCGGTTGCCGCTGCCCTGATTGTCCATGGCAGGACGAAATTTGCAGATGTTGCTGATGTACACCTTCGGACGATCAAGCCCCATGGCCTTGATGATGGCCGTGAGCTTCTGCCCTGCCGGACCCACGAAAGGCTCGATCAGCTTTTCCTCCTCAGCTCCCGGGGCCTCGCCCACAAACATCAGCGAGGCCTGCGGATTGCCCACGGCAAAGACCATCGTCTTGCGCAGGCTCCCCATGGAGAGCGCAGGCTCCCACGTTTCCGCCATCACGCGCAATGCCGCGAGCTTTTCTTCGATCGTCGCCCCCGCCACTTCCAGCAACTCCGTCTTCTTCGTTTCCGGCGGCGGAGTCTCGATCAGGATGCGCGCGGCAGGCGCAGGTGCCGCAGCAAAAGATCGGGACGGCTCAGGCGCGGGAGCAGCACGCACCGCAGGCTCGCGCACGACACCCGTCAGCCTGTCCATCGTCCCCGGGCGCAGCGCGACGTGCGTCTTCCCCAGCATCTGGCGCTGCTGAAGGTGCTGTTTGAGGAGTTGCGAGGCGGCGGACATGTTTAAGCATGACGAATGCAGAGATTCAGTCATTCGTCATTCTGATTTCGTCATTGCTTCCGGGAGAGGCGCATGTCCATCCACACCGCAAGAATCAGCACCACGCCGCGCGCGATGAACTTCCGCTCCGGTGGCACGGACATCAGCGTCATCCCATTCAGCAGGCAGGCGATGATGAGAGCACCCAGCAGAACACCCAGCACATTGCCACGGCCGCCACGCAGGCTGACTCCGCCGATCACACAGGCCGCGACGGCGTCGAGCTCCATCAAATCCCCCACGGTCGTCGTCGATGATCCTGCATAGGCCGTCTGCATGAAGCCCGTGAGGGCCACGATGGCCCCCATGCCGCTGTAGGCGGCGATCACCGTGCGTTTCATCGGCACGCCAGAAATCAAGGCCGCCTCCGCGCTGCCGCCGATGGCATACAGGTGCCGCCCCAGCGCCGTGTGCTGCGTCACCGCATACACGATCAGTGTCACCCCACCGAGAATGAGCGAAGGCAGCGGAATGCCGCGAAACTGCCCCGTGACGAGCACAAACAGCGCGATGGCCTGCGCGGTGATAAACAGGCGCATGAACGCCATCTCCTTGTCCTCCACCGCAAATCCATGCTCCAGGCGGCGTTTGCGCGCACTCAGCGCGGTGAACACCAGCGCGAGCACAAGCCCCGCCGCCAGCAGCCAGCCCAGTTGCACCGGCAGGTAGTAGGTGGTGAGCAGCGAGTAGAGATTGCTCTGCCCACCGGGCGCCACCGGCACGGTGGCGTTGTCGATCACCAGCCAGAAAAGACCTTTGAAAATCAGCAGCGCTCCGAGCGTGACAATGAAGGCAGGCATGCGCTCGCACACGATGAAGGCCCCCATGGCCATCCAGATCAAAACTCCGCAGAGGAATCCCACTCCAAGCGCGGCAGGCGCAGGCAGGTGATAATGAAACACCAGCACACTCGCGATGCCACCCAGCAAACCGACCCCGCTGCCCGCAGACAGATCAATGTGCCCCGGCAGCAGGATGAGCAGCATGCCCATCGCCAGCGTGGCGGTGATCGAAAGCTCCGTCACAAGCATCGACAAATTGCGCGCTCCCAGAAACGCAGGCTCCTTGATGGCAAAGAACGCGCATATCGCGAGCAGCGCGATGGCGATGGGCAGTTCTCGAAATGAATAAGTCTTGCTCACTTGCTTCGAAAATGTGCTGATAACTCTTCCATGGTTGGAGCCCCTTTGCGGTGCAGAGCCGCGTGGCAGTTTGGACATACCGGACGCAGGTCGTTCAACGGATGAACTTCATATGCCCTGCCTATTTGCGACAAAGGCACAATGTGATGCACATGAATGAACCCCGACATGAACGCCCCATAGAGCTCGCCAAGATCCGTGCGGCACACCCAGCATATGGGCGTGTAATAGTCGATGCAGGCAGCTCGGGCCTTGGGGTCTCGTTCATAACGGTTAGCAAAATAGGAGCATTCTTCGCCTTCCTGATAGGTTTCCTTCTCTTCTTGATTTGATAAAGGAGGCACATCAGTCCGCCCCGGCATCCACGACGGCAGGCTTTCCTTCACATGTTTCAGAATGGCCTCCAGCCCCGCTTTGTCGAACTGCAGGAAATACCCCTGCTTGACGGTACCATTGGGATTCACCGCGTAATCTTTTTGGGCAAACTTCGTCAGGTCATTGATGAACAGGCTTCTGTCAGGGCCTGAGGCAAGGTCATGATACTCAGTGGCAAACCGCCAGCCTGACCCATAGTCAATGCCGCTCACCAGTGGCAGTTCTTCATGATGGCGTCCATCCTCCTTGGCCCTGCTAAAGGCGACAATGCGGGGCTTTTTATAGTGAACAATGATATCGCCTGCTTTGACCTCACCGACGGTTCTTCGGTAATTCAGCCGCAGCATCAGGTCACTGGCACAAACGACATTTTCCGGCCTTTCCAGGCTCCAGTCACTGCTTTGATTGCACCACCAAAAATTCATAGGTTCAAGGAGGATCAGCGTCAGTTCTGCGAACCCATAAAGATGCCAAGAATGATCAGGGCGATGATGACCGCGATGGTGATCTTCACCCAGCTCACCGGGTATTCGCCACCGATCTTGCCCGTGGCACCATTCACGGTGACCTGATAAGTCTTCGTGCCATAGGTGTAAGTCAGCAGCCAGACCGGCAGCAGCACATGCTTGAAGGTTTGCGCGCTGTAGTCCGGGGAGATTTGCAGATTGCGGCTGGTGTCTCCGGGGATCTGCTCGGAGCACTGGCTGCGAAGGATGTTATCCATCCGGCCGCGTGAATCCTGCGCGGCCTGAATAAGATCGATCTGATACTGCTCCACCACCCAGCCGGAGAGATAGCCTGGATCATAGGGCAGCAGATCAGTGGTGGTGGGAAACGGCTGCAGCTTTTCGAGCAGCGCCGTGTGCACGCCTTTCGAAGCTGGAACCAGAACATCGTCGAAGTCGCTGCTGACGTGGCCTGAGGCGTACTCCCAGCGCGTGTGCTGGGTGCGGTTCCCTTTGCTGTCGGTCGTGTAGTAATAGTAGCCGGCCTCCGCCTCCCAGGGGCATTCCGCATGGGCGTCAAAGGTCCAAAACGGCAGGTACATGCCATGCAGCGTGTCTGTCATGGCCTTCTGCCCGAGAGCATTGGGCGCCCAGAAGTGGCTGGAATACCAGCGGCGGATGTCCTCCCGCACCTGGCTCTGGGCGATCTTGAATGGCAGCTGGCTGCCGGGCCGGATCGGCGAGCCGACATCGTCCATCGCAATCATGGCCGGTGAGCCGCAGAAGTCGCAGTTCTGCGCCACCCGCTTTTCATCGAAGACGGAAATGGCCTGGCAGCTCTGGCACTTCACCGTCTTGCGCACCGCCGCCCAGCCGCGCTGATCGTCGGGGATGGCCCGCAGCATGGCCACAAGATCATTCTCCTCCACCAGGGTGCCGTCGTTCTTCAGCTCAGCCGGAGACACCGTACCGCAATAAGGGCAGACCAGTGCATGCTTGGCAGGCGTCCAGACTGCCTCGGCACCGCAGGCCGGACAGGCAAACTTGGAAATGGCGGTGACTTCAGACATAAAAGGCGCGTGGGTGGAGGGTGGCACGATTTACCGGAGAAAACCAAAGCCTGTCCATTCCAAAAACTGGCTGAAAAAAAATCCCGGCTTGCCTTGGCCCCCGCGGACTCCGCAGAATACGGGCATGAAGCAACTCCTGCTGCTCGCCGTCCTGTTCCTCATTCAATCCGCACCTGCCGCCACGGTGAAAGACCGCGAAGGAGCGGTGCGCGGTGACAAGGCCCGGCTGGAAAACGATCCACGCTGGAACTGGAATGACGTCGACGGCGGCTTCCGTCTTGCCAAGACCACCGGCAAACCACTGCTCGTGGTGCTGCGCTGCCTGCCCTGCATGTCCTGCGCCGGCATCGACGCCAGTGTATTGGAAGAGCAGGAACTCGTGCCTTTGCTCGATCAATTTGTCTGCGTGCGCATCATCAATGCCAACGCGCGCGACCTCTCCCGCTTCCAGTTTGACTACGATCTCTCCTTCTCCGCGATCCTCTTCAATGGCGACGGCACCATTTACGGCCGCTACGGCTCCTGGCTGCACCAAAAGGACCCGCTGAACAAAACCACCGCCAGTTTCAAAAAAGCGCTCGAAGCAGGTCTGGCCATTCACCAAGGCTATCCGGCCAACAAAGCCGCCCTCAGTGGCAAGCAGGGAGGCCCCACACCTTACCAGACGCCCATCGAGTTTCCGACACTCGCGGGCAAGTACCAGAGCAAGCTCGACTGGAACGGCAAGGTCGTGGCCAGTTGCGTCCACTGCCACATGATGGGCGATGCCTTCCGGGCCTACTACCGTGGCCAGAACAAGCCCGTGCCGGTGGAGTGGATTTACCCGCAGCCGTCGATCGAGACCCTCGGCATCACCCTTGTCACCGACGAGGTCGCCAAAGTGGAGGCCGTGGCAGACGGTTCCGCCGCCAATGCCGCTGGAATCCAGGCGGGTGACATTTTCACCCGCCTCAACGGCCAGCCGCTCGTTTCCATCGCCGACGTGAGCTGGGTGCTGCATCGCTCGCCCGACTCGGGGTCTTTGCCCGCCACGGTCCTGCGCAGCGGCAAGGAAACCGCCGTCACAATCGATCTCCCCGCCGGCTGGCGCTTGAAATCAGACATCGGCAAGCGCGTCGGCACCTGGCCCATGCGGGCGATGGCCTTTGGCGGTATGAAAATGGACGACCTCCCCGATGAAGAGCGCGCCAGCATGGGCTTGGACAAGACCCAGATGGCCCTGCACATCTTCCACGTGGGCGAGTTCGGCCAACATGCCGCCGCTAAAAAAGCGGGGTTTAAGAAGGACGACATCATCATTCAGATCAGCGACCAGAAACAGCGCCTCACAGAGAGCGCCATCATCGGAGACCTCCTGCTGCACCACCTTCCAGGAGAGAAAATCCCCGCCGTCGTGCTGCGGGGCAAAGAGCGGGTGGAGCTGAATCTGCCGCAGCAGTAGCCGGAAACAGCCCCTCCCTGGGGCGTTTCCGGCCCATTTCCCCCTGAAAATTCCCGGTTGCATTCTAAAGACCGGCTTCCATACTCCCCGCCCCCTGCGAGTCGTCATCCATTCGCCGTTGGTCTCCGCGCCTGCCTCTCTTCGAGATGTGCAGGGTTCTCGCCCGGAGGTAACCCGGCCGTTAGTGTTAACACAAATCCTATGTCAGTACGTCTTGCCCGATTCGAGATGCCTTCCCGCCTTGTGAAAAACGAGGCCACGGCAACCGAAACATACGCCCAGTTCACTGCCGAACCCTTCGACAAAGGTTACGGTCACACAATTGGCAACTCCCTCCGCCGCGTCCTCCTCTCCTCCCTTGAAGGCGCGTCCATCACCTCCGTGAAAATCCGCGGTGCGGAACACGAATTCACCACCCTTCCGGGCGTGCTCGAAGACGTCGTTCAGATCATCCTGAACCTCAAGAAGGTCCGCTTCAAGCATCACAGCGATGCCAAGGAGCCCCGCCTGCTTTCCATCCTTGCTGACAAGGAAGGCGCCGTCACCGCCGGTGACATCAAGGACGACAACCACTACGAAGTCATCAACAAGGACCTCGTGATCTGCACGCTGGACCGCAAAACGAAGTTCGAATGCGAATTCGAAGTGCGCGTCGGCCGTGGTTTCTCCACCTGGGAAGAAAACAAGCGCATTGACACCCCCATCGGCGTCATCCCGATCGACTCCATCTACAGCCCTGTCACCCGCGTGAAGTACGGCGTGGAAAACACCCGCGTCGGTCAGAACACTGACTATGACAAGCTGGTGCTCGACATCTGGACCGACGGCCGCATCACCCCGCAGGACGCCCTCCTGCAGTCTGCCGCCATCCTGCGCCATCACCTCGACGTCTTCGTCAACTATGACGACAAGGCCATCGAATTCGAAGCCGCACCGGAAGCTCAGAGCGAAGAAAACAGCGAGCTGCGCAAGCTCCTGAACATGAGCGTCAACGAGATCGAACTCTCCGTCCGCGCCGCCAACTGCCTCAACAACGCCAACATCACGAGCGTCGGCCAGCTGGCCATGAAGACCGAAGGCGAAATGCTTCGTTACCGCAACTTCGGCAAGAAGTCCCTCACCGAGATCAAGGAAAAGCTCGCAGAGCTTGGTCTGTCTCTCGGCATGAAGTTCGATCCAGCGCTGCTTGAGGCCACCCCTGGCGGTGTCTCCCTCCTCGCCCGCAGCAGCATGATCGGCGACGACGATGAAGAAGCCGACTCCCTCGACTTCACCAAGCTCGTGGACAGCCATCTGCCTGACGCAGACGACGAAGACGAGTAATCATCACAGACAGAATTTTAGACTCATTTTAGGACATGAAACACGGAAGAAAAATCGTCAAACTTCAGCGCAAGCAGGATCACCGCGACGCGCTGCTCATGAATCTCACCTGCTCCCTCATCGAGCACCGCCGGATTCGCACCACACTGGCCAAGGCCAAAGCCCTCCGCCCTTACGCAGAGAAGCTCGTCACCCTCGGCAAGCGCGGCACCCTGCACGCACGCCGCACCGCCCTCTCCTCACTCCGTCATAAAGACATGGTGAAGACACTCTTCGAAGAGATCGCCGTGGCCTCCAAGGACCGCGTCGGTGGCTACACCCGCATCACCAAGCTCGGCCAGCGCCGCAGCGACTCTGCTCCGATGGCCTACATCGAGTGGGTGGACGCTTACGTGCCAAAAGCCGCCGCAGCCCCTGAACCAGAAGTCGCAGCCGAGCCTGTGGCCGAAGAAGCAGCACCAGCCAAGGCCCCAGCCAAGAAGAAGGCCGCTCCAAAGAAGAAAGCCGCCGCTGCTGAATAAGCAGGCGTCTCTCATCGAGAAACCATCCAACGCGGGAGTCGCAAGACTCCCGCGTTTTTTTGTGCCCTCGTTGACCGACTGCAGCAACCCTCCGTCCCTCCTCTAGTGCAGGCTCACCAAAAACATGAGAACCCGGCATTCGGGTATCAGCTTGACCTCTTGCATGCCGTCGGACTTCGCGTTCCATGAGTCACCATGGAACCTACCATCAAGATTGCCCTCGTTGGCGCCGGCATGTTCGGCGGAGATGTTCACGCACGTGCTTACGCGGACTTGCAGCGCTTCGGCATCGCCGGACAGCTTGCCCGCGTCGGCCTCGACAAATACTCACGCGAACTCGCCGGAGTCAAATTTGACCTCGTCGCCGTCGCCACGCGCAGCGAAAAATCCGCGCTCAAAGCCGCAGCAGCCTTCAAAGACCTCACCGGCCACGAGCCGCGTGCCTTCCACGGCGATGCCCCCTGGGATGACATCCTGGCCGCCTTCCCTGATCTCGATGTGATGGCCGTGGCCACCCCCGATCATCTGCACACGCAGCCCATTCTCGCTGCACTGGCCAAAGGGGTGCACGTCCTGACCGAGAAACCCATGTGCCTCTCCATTCAGGAATCGGACGAGATCATCGCGGCAGCCAAGGCGCAGAACCTCATCGTCGCTGTGGACATGCACAAACGCTACGACCCCGACCACCTGCGTATTCGCGATGATATTCAAAACCGCATCGGCGCGCCTCTCTATGGCACCGCCTATCTCGAAGAACCGCTCGAAGTCAGCACCAGCACCTTCAAGTGGGTGGAAAGCAGCGACCCCTTCAGCTATGTCGGCCCCCATTGGACAGATCTGATCTGGAGCTACTACCACAGCAAGCCGGTCTCATTGACCGCCGTGGGCCAGAAGAAGCGCCTGATCCGCGATGGCATCAATGCCTTCGACGCCGTGCAGGTGCGCGTGGATTTCGACAACGGCATGTCGATCAATTTTAATAACAACTGGGTAACTCCAGCCGATTTCGAAGGTCCGGTGAACCAGGGTCATGAGATCGTCGGCGCTGACGGCAAAGTCGAAAGCGACCAGCAATATCGTGGTTTCCGCTGGTGGAATCAGGGCGGCGGCTCGCGCACGAGCAACAACCACTTTACCCGCGAAGTTACCCGTCCGGACGGCACCAAAGGCTACATAGGATATGGCGTCGATAGTCTGACTGTGGGCTTGGTGGCCGTCTGCCGAGTCAAGTTTGCCAAAGAGTCCCGTGACGATGTGGCCGGACTCTACCCGACCGCTGAAGATGCCCGCATTACCTGCGCAATTGTGGACGCCGCGGCGCGTGTCCGCGATCTTAACTGGAAATACATGCAGGAGGGCAAAGGGGCGACAGTTACAGCACGTTTTGACCAAAACGGCATAACCATCATAGACCCAAATGCCACCGAAGTATTCCAGAGCATCTACGATCAGGCTCTTTAGCTTCAATTGGGTTATAGACTTAGAGTTCCACGCTTGACTTTAGGCTAACTATTTCATAAACAAGAAATTGTACCCCGATAAATAAAACAAATGATCCTATCCTCCTCCCAACTGCGCCGCGCCGCTGCACTTCAAGAAAAAATCGAAGGCTTCCAGCAGGAACTGGCACAGCTCCTCGGCGGCTCCTCCAAGTCGTCCGCTGCATCAGCACCCGCAGGCGAAAAGCCAGCCAAAAAGAAGCGCGTCATGTCCTCTGCTGCCCGCAAGAAAATCGCTGATGCTCAGCGCAAGCGCTGGGCCAAGCAGAAAGGCGAAACGCCTGCTGCTGAAAAGAAGGCCAAGTAAGTTGTTCCTAGTTCACGGTTAACTCCGCATTAATAATAAGGCCCCAGTTCGCAAGAACTGGGGCCTTTGTTTTTGTAGCCGCCGCTTAAATAAAGATTTACTTTACAAACATTGAGTCTTCCGGATTACCCTTGCTAAGAAGATAGGCCATGAGGTCTAGGACGTCGTCCTCCTTGAGCATGAAGAGCAGACCGGGAGGCATCATGCTGATCTTGCTCTCCTCCGTTTTCACAACTTTGCGGGCATCAACATTGGTGAAGTTGTTGGGGTCCATCATGTTGGTGCAAACCATCATGATGTTCTCCTTCATGTTAGCGATACGACCTATGACCGTGCTGCCATCCTGCAGCGTGAAGACGGTACTGCCATACTGGTCGCTGATCTCCTTGCTTGGCTCCAGGATATGCTCCAGCAAATCACGCGGGCTGTACTTGCCAGCCACGCTGGTAAGGTCCGGACCCACGGCCCCACCTTCGTTGTTGAAGCGGTGGCAGGCGAAGCAGGTGGCGGCACCAAACATATTGCGACCATTGGCAAAGTTACGATTGCCCTCCAGTCCAACACCAAGCGACTTGCTGAGTTCATCCAGCGTCCAGGCTTTGACGAACTGCATCGGCTTCATTGTGAAGCTCGGAGCCTTGGCTTCCGGCTTCGCATCCAGCACGTCCTTGATCGCCAGCTTTTCTTCCTCCGTCATGGTGGAGAGCGCGTTCTGCTTGATCTCGCCGATGAACAGGTCAAACGACGCCCCCCCCTTGTAGTTCGCCGCACGCAGGAACCAGCTGAAATAGTCAGCGCGCAGTTCCTTCGTCCAGCCGGTCTTCGCAAAGCGCAGGATGCGGGCGTAATCGATCTGTTCCTCCTGGGTCGGCGAGCCATTCACCAACGGCTCAGCCTTGGCGACGACGCTGGCGTCTCCCAGATAGACCAGCACCTCGCAAAGATCACGGTTCAAGGCCGGATCATTCGTGGGGAACAGCGGCGCAAGATGATTGATCAGCGAACCCTTCGTCGCCGCATCCGGCTCACCCATGCGTGTGAAAGCAAGCATGTAATCACGGATCAGCGTGACACGATCCAGACCTTTGAGCGCCTTGAAGTCGATCTTGTTCAGCGCGGCCAGCACTGGTTGCGGCAAGGCTTTGTCACCACCGCTGCTGCGGATCAGGCCCATCAGCGCCGTCAAGGCAGCGCGGGAATTGGACTCATTGAGCGCCTTGTCCTTCCACGAAGCGATGGGCTGATGCTCCAGCGCGATACGGGCGGCGAAGCGGACGTTGCGATCTGTGGAAGCGAGATGTGGCCAGGCGGCTTCCACGGCCTTGGGGTCTTGTTTGCCATGAAAAGTTTCGAGTTCACGTCGGACCAAGAGAGGATTTTCTTTTCCGACTATGCCACCAATCGCGATGCTGTCTTTGGCATCATTCTCGCCAACATAAGTCACTCGATACAACCCCGACTGCACCTTGCGCCCACCCACGCTCACATACATCGCGCCATCCTTCTTCGAGACTTCAATGTCCGTCAGCGGAAGCGGCGAGGCGCTCATGAACTCCTCAGTCACTCCAGTATACCCGCCGCCGTTCGGCGAGAGATGCACCGCATACATTTTGCCGTAGCTCCAGTCGCAGATGTAGAGCGCATCCTGATACTTCGCCGGGAACTTCGCACCATAGCCAAAGGCCACACCCGTGGGCGACCCGGGGCCGATGTCCACCACGGCTGGCAGGCTGTCCTCCCAGCGCGCGGGAAATTTCTTGCTGCAGGTGCGCCAGCCGAACTCACCGCCGCTCTGCATGAAGCACACGCGGGTGGGGCGGTACCAGGGCATCCCGGTATCCCACTCCATGTCAGCGTCAAAGCCGAAGATGTCGCCATTGCGGTTCATGGCGATGTCGTAGGTGTTGCGCGTGCCGGTGTTTACCAGCTCCCACTTCTTGCCATCCAGATCCGTGTGCGCCAGCCAACCGCCGGGGGCCAGGACGTCACGCATGAAGCCTCGGCCCAGCAGCATAGGATAGAGCTGATCCTCCGACCAATGGCGGGGGACCAGGCTCGTCTCGCAGCTCGGCTCAGGCGTCTGGTTGCCACACATCACATACAGGCTCTTGCCATCCTGAGAGGCGATCACGCCATGCGGCCCATGCTCACCAGCCTTGCCGGGGAAAGAGCGCAGCAGCTCCACGGTGTCGAACTGATCATCACCATTCGTGTCCTTGCAGCGGTAAAGTCCACGCCCCTGATAAGCTTCATCATTCACCACGCCATAGAGCGCACCCGCATGATACAGCAGGCCCTGGCAGTGACCAAAATCGATGCCGAGCTTTTCCACCTTCGTCTCACCCGGGCTGCCGTTCAGCGCCGGCGGTGTGATGCGATACAGCGCGCCATACTGGTCGCTGCAAATCATGCGGCCTTTGTCGTCCTGCGTCATGGACACCCAGGAGCCCTCCTGCTCCTTGGGCACTGAGTACAGCAGTTCCACTTTGAAACCTTTGGCGATCTTGACCTTGTCAGCCGGCGTTGATTGATCGGCCAGTTGCGCGAACGATGCCGTCGCGCCGAGCAGAAGAGGAATGAGAATGGTTTTCATGCTTGGATAATGATGAAACGGACTGCCTTGCTCCGCACTACTTCATGAGCTCCTTGACCTTGCCTTCGATGGCGTCGGCCCACATTTGATAACCCTGGGCG
>NZ_JBIPNG010000328.1:0-7516 GCF_044373815.1 Prosthecobacter sp.
TACGCCTTCATGGAAGCCGCCGACGAGAGCAAGCGCCGCGGCGGCGCCGAAGTCACCCTCAAGGAAGTGATGGACAAGGCCCTGGCCGAAGCGCGCAAGTAAGCAGTCGTGGGATGGGTGTGGCGACAGCCCGCCCGTCCATGAGCGTGTGGCAAACACCACGGCTTGCGGACGCCTCCAGAGTCGGGCGGTTTGGCGGAGGCGTTGCGGATGAAAAGCAGCCCAGCCCGCCAAACATGCCCAACCTACGCCCGGAGCGGTCCCGCTGTTCCCGATGGAAATCCCTGCTTCTGCGATGCCCCCCACGATTATCGCCACTCCTCCGGGCGCGAGCGCCGTAGTACTGGACAGCCCCAAACGCCGCCGCGACGGATCTTTGTATCTGCGGCGGGCGATCTGAAAGAGTCCCTTTCTTTCGCACAAATATGTTCAACATTCCTCCCGTCACTACGTCTGAGAGACATGCGCTCCCCCGCAGCCGCTGATAAATTCCACCCCAAAAACCACTCCATGAAGACCCAACCTCGTCTCTGCATTGCGTTCACCTGCGCCGGCATGCTGGCGTCAGGACTGCCCGGCGTCCACGCCCAGCAGCCCGGAGCACTGCCGCCGGGCGCATTGCCGCCTCCAGCATCGACAAAGCCTGTGGCACCGCCAACGCTGATGCCCCCTGCGGATTTGAAGGAGCCTCTGACGGCGGATTTCACCGCGAAGATCCTGCGTGACCCCAGCCTGCTGCCGAACAACGGCCAGCTGCAGATGAGCTACGCCACTGTGGTGGAAAAGATCCTGCCCAGCGTCGTCACCATCCACTCCTCCACGCCCATCAAGGCTCCGGAAGTGGACCAGATCCCGCCGCAGCTCCGTCCCTTCTTCTACCGCTTCTTCGGCGCCCCCGGCGGCGGCACGGATCCCTTTGGCGGCGGCATGAATGAGGACGACGAACCCACGCCCGCTCCGCGCCGCCGTGGTGGCCAGCCGCAGCAGCCCCAGCGCCCACAGCAGCCGCAGCAGCCAGCCCCCGACGATGACGCCCATCAGTCCCAGGGCGTCGGCTCCGGCATGATCATCACCCCGGACGGCTACATCATCACCAACAACCACGTCGTGGCAGATGCCAAAAAGATCGACGTGGACGTGGATGTGAATGGCTCCTCCAAAACCTACCGCGCCACCGTCATCGGCACGGACCCGCTCACAGACGTCGCCCTCATCAAGATCGACGCCACCGGCCTCACCCCCGCCACGCTGGGAGACAGCTCCAAGCTCCGCGTGGGCGATATCGTCCTCGCCGCCGGTGCCCCCATGGAGCTCAGCCGCTCCGTCACGCAGGGCATCGTCAGCGCGCTGGGCCGCAGCAATGAAGGCATCGTGGGCAAGGGCAACGGCCGCGGCGGCCGCGTCCAGGGCTATGAAGACTTCATCCAGACCGACGCCTCCATCAATCCCGGCAACTCCGGCGGCCCGCTGGTGGATGCCATGGGCCGCGTCGTCGGTATCAGCACCGCCATCCTCTCCCGCACCGGCATGAATGCTGGCATCGGCTTTGCCATCCCCATCAACATGGCCCTCCACATCGTGGAAGACCTGCTGGACGACGGAGCCGTGCAGCGCGGCTTCCTCGGCGTGCAGATCACCGATCTCGACGGCGCTCTCGCGGAACGCCTCGGCTTTAAAGAGCAGGGCGGCGCAGTCGTCATGATGGTCGGTGCCGAATCCCCCGCCGAAAAAGCCGGCATCCAGCTGGAGGACATCATCGTCTCCATCAACAATCAGCGCGTGGACAGCAGCAGCCGTCTGCGCCTCATCGTCAGCGGCACCAAGCCCGGCAGCCAGATCCCCATCGAAGTCATGCGCGGCGGCAAGCGCCTCACCCTGAACGCCACCCTGGAAGCCCTTCCCGAAGAAGCCCTCTCGGAGCTCAGCAGCGGACAGCGCGGCATCCCACGCCCCGGCGCTCCCGGCGGCCAGGCCAAGGACAACATCAGTGAACTCGTCTCCGGCGTCACCGTCCAGACCCTCACCCCGGCCCTGCGTGAACGCCACGACATCCCTGAAAACGTGACCGGCGTCATCGTCACCAAGGTGGACGCCGACAGCCGCGCCGCCGCCATGGGCGTGGAAGAAAGCGACGTCATCTCCCACGTGAACCGCAAGCCCGTGACCAACGCCGCCGAGGCCCGCACCCTCGCCAAAGGCAGCGACAAAACCGTCCTCCTCCGCGTCTGGCGCAAAGGCGACACCATGCTGCTCATGATCGGCAACAACTAAGCCGCGAATGATTCAACGGCCCGCGTGTGCTGTGAAGCATGCGCGGGCTTTTTTGTGCCTTCTCAAATCATAAATCGTAAATTCGCTCCGTGCTCTACGACGCCCACAATCACCTCCAGGACGAGCGCCTCGACCCATGGCGAGAGCAGATCATGCCCATGCTGCCGCAGACCGGGCTGGTGGAGATGATCGTTAACGGCTCCTGTGAGGAAGACTGGCCCGCCGTGGCAGATCTCGCCCGCAGGTACTCGTGGATACGCCCCGCCTTTGGCCTCCACCCATGGTATGTCAAAGAACGCACCCAGGACTGGGCCACCACGCTCAAGCAGCTTCTGGTAGATCATCCCAAGGCCGTCGTCGGCGAGATCGGCCTCGACCGCTGGATTGAAAACCCGGACATCGACGCGCAGCTCGAATGCCTGCGCACGCAGCTCGCCCTCGCCGTGGAGCTCGACCGCCCCGCCACACTCCACTGCCTGCGCGCCTTCGGCCTTCTGGAGGAAACCCTGCGCAGTTGCACACTGCCCCGGCACGGCTTCCTCCTCCATTCCTACGGCGGCCCCGCCGAGATGATCCCCGGCTTCGTCAAACTCGGTGCCTACTTCTCCCTCAGCCCCTACTTCGGCCACCCGCGCAAAACCGCGCAGCTCGCCGTCTTCAAGTCCGTCCCCCTCGATCGTCTCCTCGCCGAAACCGACGCCCCCGACATGTGGCCGCCGGATGAGCTGAACCCCCACCCGCTGCAAGCCGCCGATGGCAAAGCCCTCAATCACCCCGCCAATCTCCGCGTGAGCTACGAGCTACTGGCGCAGGTGCGCGGGATGGAAGCGACTGAACTGGAGAAGGTCATCGCGGAGAACTACCGCGCCTTGTTTGGATAAAGGGACACAGGGCGCTACTTTCAGTCTCCCAAAGCGACCCACTTTTTTGTGATCTTTTTTGCGCCTTTTTGCGGCCATCCTCATCAAACCGGCATCGGATGTTCCAGCCCCGTTGCGAGGTGCGCCTTGCTTTCGGGCACATCAGGGCCAACGCTGGCCCGTCCCCTGCTTTCATTATGCCATCCATGCGCAAAACCAAAATCCTCTGCACTCTCGGACCTGCCACGGAGAGTCCTGAAATACTTGCCAATCTCATCGCCAAAGGTGCCGACGTCATCCGCCTGAACATGAGCCACGCCTCCCATGACTGGGTGCGCACCGTTTACGCCCGCGTCCGCGAGGCCGCCGCCGCCTCCAAGCGCGAAATCGCCGTCCTCATGGACCTCACCGGCCCCAGCATCCGCACCGGCGATGTGGAGCAGCCCTGGCAGCTTCAGGTGGGCGACACCGTGGAATTCCGCAGCAAAGCCGAAGTGCCCCCGAGCACGCCCTATTCCGTGAGCGTGAACTACCCGGAACTGGGCAAGGACCTCAAAATCGGCGACACCATCATGGTGGACGGCGGCATGATCCAGGTGAAGGCCACCGAGGTCTCCACCCTCCGCGTCATCGGCACCGTCATGACCAAAGGCGAGATGAAATCCCGCCGCCACATCAATCTCCCCGGCGTGCCCGTGCGCCTGCCCCCGCTCACGCAAAAGGACTACGCGGATCTCGATCTCGGCGTGGAGCTGGGTGTCGATTTCTTCGCCCTCAGCTTCGCCCGTGAGCCCGGCCACCTGCAGCACCTGCAGCTTCTCCTTGAGCAGAAACAGAGCAAGGCGCGCGTCATCGCCAAGATCGAAAACCAGCAGGCCATCGATAACATCGACGCCCTCGTGGAGGCCTCCGGCGGCATCATGATCGCCCGTGGGGATCTCGGCAGCGAGTGCCCCATCGAGGACCTGCCACTCATCCAGCGCCAGATCGTCGAACGCTGCTCCTACCATGGCCGCAAGGTCATCGTGGCCACGCAGATGCTGGAGAGCATGATCGAAAACCCCGTGCCGACACGCGCGGAAGTCACCGACATCTTCAATGCCGTCATCGAGCAGGTGGACTGCGTGATGCTCAGCGGTGAAACCAGCGTGGGCCGCTACCCGGAGAAATGCGTGGAGGTGTTGCACACCGTCATCAGCCGCATCGAGCAAAAGTATCCCTCCGGCCGCTTCGCCAGCGATGCCCCGCTCAAGACCAACAAGCACAAGACCGTCAAGGCCGCCATCCTGCTGGCCAACAGCATCCCCGGCAGCAAGCTGCTCGTCTTCACCATCCGTGGCGTCATGGCGCATCTGCTTGCCCATCAGCGCCCGGAGTTCGCCCCCATCTTTGCCTTCACGCCCAATCTGCACGTCAGCCGCACGCTGGTCACCGCGCGTGGCGTGAACCCCTTCGTGCTGCAGTTCACCGAGGGCGACCCCGAGGCGGCCATCCGCAACGCGCTGGACCTGCTGCGCCTGGAAAAGCTCATCAAGCTCGGCGATCCCCTCGTCATTCTCAGCGATGCGCTCTACGATGGCATCAATGTGGATGCGATTCTGCTGCGCGAGGCTTGAAAGCGTGCGGCATCCGGCAGAATAGGGTAGTGTCAGCCGTATTCCTGCCCATGCGATCCGTCCGCCTGCTAGTTTTGTCCTTCCTCATCGCCCCCATGGCGTTGGCGGACACCCGCGTGTTCGTCAGTCTCGCGGGCTCGCTGATGGAGGCGGAGATCACCGCCGTTTCAGGTGACAATGTGACCCTGAAGCGCAGCAGCGATCAGCAGACCCTCACCATCAACCGCAAGACCCTCTGCAAGGAGGACAGCACCTACATCGCCACCTGGGCGGCGCAGCACCCGGACCTGGCCACCGCCCCTGCGCCCACCGCAGCAGGCACCTCAGCTCCCGTGCAAAAATACCGCCTGGTCTGCCAGACCCTGCCGGCCAAGAGCAACCGTGGACCTCCCGACAGCGACCACCGTGTCTTCGAGTACACCTACAACTTCAACCTCAGCAATCAGGAGGTGGGCCGTGATCTGCAGAACGCCCGTGGACTGGCCTTCACCCTGGGCAAAAATGTCCTCGATCCCAACGGCGACCTGATCGTTCTGCAAAAGGAGGAGTTCGACATCAACATCCGCCCGCAGTCCAAAATGGTGCATACCACTCAGCCGGTGCGCCTCACCTACAGCCAGGATCCGGACTACCCCTACGGGGTGAAAAGCTACGGCTACGTGCTCATCGTTCGTGATGCCGCTGGGAACGTCCTCCTCGTGGAGGCCAGCCCTGACGCCAGCGCGAAGTTCACCAAAGAAATCCTCGCCCTGCCCGACGCACCCTGCATGGTGGACCGGGATTTCAAGCTGAAGTCCAAAACGGATGTGCCGCTTGGGTACATCAGCTTTTAGCGCAACACGTGCTCACTTCTCCATCAGCAGCAGCACACCTGCCACGATGGCGAGAATGGGCACCAGGATGCTGAGTGCGCCGAGGCTGACGTTAAAAGCGCCGATAAAGCCGACGATGATGAGATAGATGGCCAGCGCGAGCAGGCCGCGGTTTTTGGGGATGTTCATAGTTTTGTCCGGTTTGAGTTGAGGTCCAAAAATCCAGGTCAGGGTTCGATGCTAACCGGCGTGCCCAACTCCACCGAATGGTAGAAGTCGGCAGCCATGAAGCCGGGCATGCGGATGCAGCCGTGCGAGGCGGCGTAACCCGGCAGGTAGCCCTCATGCATGCCGGTGCCGCCGACGATGCGCATGAAATACGGCATCTTGGCTCCGTCATAGATCGCTCCCTTGGGCTTGGGGTCCTTGCTGGTGTCCACGTCCTTTTGGATCACGTTCCCATCGGCATCCACGTAATTGCCAAACAACGAGGACACATGGTCGATGTCCTTTTCGATGATTTTAAAACTGCCCGTCACCGTATCGCGCCCTTCAAGCCCTGATGAAATGCGCGACATGCCGGCAAGCTGGCCGTCTTTGTAGAAAAAGGCGCGCTGCTGCGAAAGGCTGATGCGGATGGAGGGCTTGCCGCTCATGTGGTCGCCGTTCCAAAACGACTCTTCGACAGCAACGGAAGGTGGTGGAAGCGGATCAACACAGCCCGGCAGCAGGCAAAGGAGGGCAGCGGCGAGAAGGCAGGAACAGCCATGGGAGAGGATGGAGGGCATTGCAGATAGCATGAAGAGCAGGGCTGGCTGACGCGATGAGGTGTTCACCCCAGGATTCACGGCATCAGCGTCTGTGATCAAATCGGATGAATTCTCCGATCAGCCTTCTCGACATGCGACTTCCTGCATGGGCTGTGCCCCCCTTTTGTGTCTGGCGCAGATGAGGATCTCGCCCGGGTTTGCCCCATGGAACCACCTGCCAGGTTATTTTCACCAGGACATCCGCTTTCGCTCCAGCCCCCGATTCACTCTCAAACACTCACACATCCCCCTTCCATGAATCTTCTCCTCATCTTGCTCATTTTGTTGCTTATCGGCGGTGGTGGCTACGGTTTCCGTTCCGGCAATCATTATGCCGGCGGAGGTGCAAGTCTCCTTGTCATCATCCTCATCGTATTGCTTCTCACCGGGCGAATTTAAGCCCACCCCATAACTCTCGCGGTCGATCGTCCGCTCACCACAACCCCATCCGTAGTCGAACCTCATGAAATTTAGTCCCTTCCTCCTCATTCCAGCCATTGCCGCCTTGAGCCTTACTTCCTGTTTGGATCCGATGATGGCCGGAGGCGGCTATTCCAACGGTGGCGGCTATGGCGGCAGCGCCTACTACCATCAGGGGCGCTCTTATTCAGGCGGCCAGTACCAGACCGGCAGCTACTTCTATCAGGGCAGGCAGTACACGAACCGCTACTACCACAACGGACAGTATTATTACGGCGGCCAGCATCAGACCCACTCGAATCCCGGCATCCGCCCATCAAGCTACCGTCCTTCGAACAGCTACCCACCGAGCTACCGCCCGTCCAACAGCTACCCCTCGAACAATCACCCTTCGGGCTTCCGCCCCTCGGGCAGCTATCCGTCGAGCAATCCCCCGTCGAACTTCCATCCGACGGGCAACTTCCCCTCGAACAACCACCCGTCAGGCGGCCACTCCTCGGGCAACCATTCGTCCGGTGGTCACTCCTCGGGCGGCCATTCCTCCGGTGGCCACTCAGAACATCATGAAGGCTGGAACAAGCCTTCAGGCCGCCGCTAACAGCGGGTTTGATCAAGTTCCGGGTGGAGAAGCGCACAGCTTCTCCACCCTTTTTGCACAGCAACAAGGCTGCTTTTCACTCCTTCGTCACCGCCTCATCCAAGTTCAGCAGCATGAGGCACAGGCTTGT
>NZ_JBIPNG010000329.1:0-7482 GCF_044373815.1 Prosthecobacter sp.
ATCCATTTGTCGCCAACCTCTATCCGTCGCCGAACATGGTGTTCCCAGAAGAGGGAGGCCAGTTTCTGTTTTACGATCCTGGAACACCGCTCTGGGCCAACTGGTTTCAAAATCGTCCCGGCAATCGCGCCATGTCCGGCAAAGGCCGGGACGGCATCGTCGCCATTGACTATGACATGATGCTGACCTTCGCGCTCATGCGAGCCAACGGGGACTCGAATACCGATGCGTTTATCCGGCACCGGCTAACCGGACATTGACGGAAAACTGGCCACTCTTTCAAGGTGCTGACTGACGCGGGGGCTGGTCGGTTTTGGAAACAACTTTGTTAGGCATGCGACTGTCTTGACGATGCAAGGCTCCTGTTTGTCGGAGAAAGCGGGCGTGAACTAGTGGCAAGGCGGATCCTGCGCTACGATTTAAGGCGACTCGGCTTCTTCGCTGCGCTCGACGAAGCGCATGGCGTGGTCGATGAAGCGGAGGAGCACGTCGTCGGTGGGGCCGTTTCGGTTTTTGGCGAGGATGAGCATGGCTTCGCCTTTTTTCTTTTCTTCGGCTTCCTCGTCTTCGACTTCCATCTTGGCTCCGGCGTAGTCGGAGCGGGTGAGGAGACCGACCATGTCGGCGTCCTGTTCGATGGAGCCGGACTCGCGCAAGTCGGAGAGGACGGGGCGCTGGCCTTTGCGGGATTCGACGGCGCGGTTGAGCTGGGCGAGGACGATGATGGGGACGTTCAGTTCCTTGGCCAGGCCTTTGATGCCGGCGGAGATTTCGGCGATTTCGATCTGACGGTTGTCTTTGGCGCGGCGGCTCTGGGAGGTGACGAGCTGAAGATAATCGATCATGATCATCTGGATGCCGTGCTGCTTTTTGAGGCGGCGTGATTTGGCGCGCATCTCCATGATGTCGAGACCGGGTGTTTCATCGATGAAGATCTGCGCCTTCTGCAAATCGCGCGTGGCCTTGGCGAGGGCGTCTTGTTGAGCGCGGGAGAGGAGGCCGCGTGAGAGGTCCTGCATGCTGAGGCGTGCGCGGGAGACGAGGAGACGACGAACGAGCATGGTGGCGCTCATTTCCAGACTGAAGACCACGCAGGGGGTGTTGCAGTCCACGGCGATGTGCTCGACGATGTTCATCGCGAGGGAGGTTTTACCCATGGAAGGACGTGCGGCGATGACGAACATTTCACCGCCCTGAAGGCCGGAGCTCATCTCATCGAGTTTGGTGTAGCCGGTGGAGAGGCCGCGCAGCTGGCCGGGGTGCTCCAGCATGTACTGGATGCTGTCGATGGCATCCATGACGTGGGTGGAGAGGGTCTTGATGCCCTCCTTGGAGCCGGTGGATTCACGCACGGCGAGCACGCGCTGTTCCGCGTGGTCGATGAGCGTGTCGATGTTCTCATCCATCTGCTCTTTGCCGTGCTCGTAGGCATGGTGGATGTTCAGCGAGCTGGCGTGGATGAGCTCCCGCAGGATGTGCTTATCGAGGACGATCTTCTTATAGTAGGGGAAGTGCGAGGGGATCGGAACGAAGGCGAACAGTTCCGAGATGGCGGCTGCGCCACCGACCTTGTCGAGGAGGTTTTGCTCACGCAGCGCATGAGTGACCGTGACGGGATCGATGGGGAGGTTTTTGTCGTAAAACTCCAGCAGCTTTTCGTAGATGGTGCGATTGGCGTCGTGATAAAAAGCCAGGGCAGGGAGATTGACGCGGCAGTCGCTGAGACGTTCGAGGGGATCCTGCAGGAGGCAGGAGAGGACACCTTTTTCGGCTTCGTCACTGAAGGGAAGGGCGCGATTGAAGGAAGCGAGGAGCTCCTCCGCGGTGGGGATTTCGTTTTTCTTTTTGAAGTTCTCCCGTTTTTTTGCAGGTGCGGCATCACCGTTTTGAGGTGTGTCTGCGGTCGTGGTGGGAGTGGAATTTTCGGCCATGGAGGACGTTCAGGATGGAGGGCTGCGGATTTGCGTCAATGACGTGCTCAATCGTGATGCGGTCGGATTTGGCGTCTTTTGGGGTGATTTCGGACGATTTGGAAAAACCGCGTCAACGGCACCCCCTCAGAATTTTGTGTGTGAGAATTTGTGCGACCCAATAATATACTTTCATCAAAAGCTTGATGTGTCTTTGGTCGTGTCGAAAACTGAACACCTCCGGATCTACCGGGTCAAACGCCCCTCCAAATCACAACCACCTATGTTACTTACAGCACTCAAACTTAAACTCGCGGCTCTTGTCGCGGTCGCAGGCATCGACACTGCCGAAATGCCAGGAGCTTCCAAAGAGTTCACGGACATCCTCACAGCTCTCAAGGCTGACCAGGACAAGGTTCAGGCGAATCCTGGCGCTGGCCCAGATGTCAACAAGTCCTTCAATGACGCCGTCGCGAAAGTGCGCGAACTGGCGCAGAAGGATGACAAGGACGCCGTCTATGCTCTTGCCCATTGGGGAGTGCTCAGCGGTGCGAACATCAACGAAGTCGCCGCTCTGTTCCGCAAGGCTGCCGACAAAGGACAGATCCTCGCCAAATCCGAACTCGCCCAGGTGCTGATGCAGGCTGGTGCGCAGAATCCGGATGCCGTGAAGGAAGCGATCAAGCTGATCAAGGAAGCTGAAGCTGCCGACAACAAAGTGTCCCGTCGCATGCTGGCCCAGCTTCACCTGCAAGGCGTGACCGAAGGTGAAAAAGGTCTTGTGGTGGTGGAGAAGAGCCCAGCGAAAGCCAAGGAACTTCTGGAAAAAGGTGAGAAGGCAGGAGACGGCGAAGCCACTCTCGGCCTGGCACAGATCTACTCCGCCGGAGTGGAAGGCGTCCCTCAGGATCAGCAGAAAGCTCTCGACTACCTCATCGAAGCCGGCAAGCAGGGCAGCGCAGTTGCTCTGAGCACCTATGGTGCCCGTCTTCTGAATGGCGATCCTGACACGAAGGAAAGCCCTAAGCTGGTGAAGAAGGATGTGCCTGCCGCACTGAAGATGTTTGAAGAAGCCGCCGGAAAAGGCCTTGCTGCTGCGAACCGCATCCTCGGTCAGATCTATGAAAACGGTGTCGGCGCTGATGGCGCTGATGTGAAGCAGGACGTGACCAAGGCATTTGATTACTACACCAAGGCCGCCAATGGCAACGACCCTCAGGCCCTCTTCCGCCTCGGCAATGCCTTCGAAACCGGCATCATCAAGGACCCTAAAGGTGCTCGTGACAACAAGGACAACATCCTGATCCAGCCAAATCCAAAGAGCGCCCTCGACCTCTATCGTCTTGCCGCCCAGAACAACCTTGCCGAAGCTTTCTACAACGTCGGCGTGTATTATGAAACCGGCACCGTGGTGGACAAAGATCCTGCCAAGGCATTCACCTTCCTGATGAAGGCATCCACGGCTGGCATCGCCCAGGCCATGAACCGCCTCGCTGGTCTCTATGCCAACGGAACCGGAGTCGCTCAGGACGTGGTGGCAGCAGGTGGCTGGTATCAGCGCGCCGCAGACATGGGCTTCGCCCCTGCGCAGATTGCTCTTGGCATCCTTTATGAACAGGGTGCAGGCGTGCGTCAGAGCCGCATGGTGGCCGCAGGCCTCTATGCCGATGCAGCCCAGCAGGGTGTGGCACTGGCCATGCTTCGCCTCGCCAACCTGTATGCGGTCGGTGTGGTTCCCGGCACTCCAGAGCTTCCCCGTGCCTGGGCTTATGCCAGCCAAGCTGATGAAGTCGCCAAGAAGAGCGGCAACAAGGCTGACATGGATGTCACCGCCAACGTGATCGCGCAGCTCGAAGGCAAGATGAAGCCTGAAGAAGTCACCGAAGCGAAAAAGATCTTTGAAAAGCTTCCGAAGCCACAGGCAGGCGCAGCTCCGGCGGCACCAACCCTGCAGGATTCCGCTCCCACCAAAGCTGGTGATGCGAAGAAGAAGAAATAGCACTTGTCAAAACAGAGCTCTTTGCTAGTCTCCGGCTCCCCAAATCAGGGGAGCCGGTTTTTTTTAATTTCCGGGGCATTAGCTCAGTTGGTAGAGCGCCTGCATGGCATGCAGGAGGTCAGCGGTTCGAACCCGCTATGCTCCACCAAATCCCGTGCAGTTGAACTGCTGGTGACAAATTTAACTGAAGTCAGCCGTTTCCAAAGTTTGAAGCCCGAGGGCTCTGGAATGCAAACAGAGGATTGACGAGCCTTAAAAGCGACTCGTAGTTCAGGCAACGCCGCCCCAAGCCGTTTGGCAGGGTGAAACCGGTCTGAACATCCACTTCACCATGAAAATGAAACGCGCCACGAAAGTGAAGGAACTCAGATTGCAGTTAGACACCCGGATTTTTCCGCTCAATATCCTTGCCGTTTCATCGGGGTTTGTTAACAAATCGACCCACAGCAGGCATTTTATATGAAGTTCACCATCAGCAAAGAATCCTTCCTGGACGCCATCAATCAGGTTCAGCATGTGGTCAGTTCGCGTACCACGCTCGCCATTCTCTCCAATGTGCTGCTCAAGGCGAAGGATGGAAGGCTTGAACTCACGACCACCGACCTGGATGTCGGCGTGACTTGTTCGGTTCCCTGCGAAGTCGATGAGCCAGGGGCCACCACACTTCCGGCACGCCGTCTTGCCACGATCGTGCGCGAACTGCCGTCCGAGGAAATCGAAGTCAAGGTCGACGAGAAAAACGTCGCCTCCATCCGCAGTGGTCCGAGTTATTTCAAAGTGTTGGGCCTGACCAGCGAGGAATTCCCCGCGCTGCCCCGTTTCGATGATGCGCGTGAGTTCCGCATCGAGCAGCAGGTGCTGCGCGACTGCCTGCGCAAGACCAGCTACGCGATCTCCACGGACGAAACGCGCTATGTGCTCAATGGCATTCTCTTTGCCTTCAAGGACAACGCCCTGACGATGGTCGCCACGGACGGCCGCCGTCTGGCCATGGTGGAGCAGGAACTGGAGTTCCCGCAAAGCCAGGAGATCGACATCATTGTTCCTACGAAGGCGGTGAACGAGCTTTCCAGGTTGCTGGGAGACTCCGGCGAGGTGGCCATTCGTGTCACCGGTTCACAGGTTGGCTTTGATCTGGGCGAGAGCCTGCTGGTCAGCAAACTCATCGACGGTAACTACCCGAACTACCGTCAGGTCATTCCTGGTGAATCGAAGGAACGTATTCCGCTGGAAAGGGAAGCCTTCCTCCGGGCCATCTCTCGCGTGTCCCTGCTGGTCACCGAAAAATCGAACTCGATCAAATTTATCTTCACACCTGGCAGCGTGGAAATCGTGGCCACTTCTCCGGATGTCGGGGAAGCACGTGAAACGGTGGCCATCAATTACAAGGGCGTCCCAATCACGATCGCCTTCAATCCGGAATTTGCGATGGCGCCGCTGCGCAATCTGAGCGCGGATGAAGTGCATCTGCACCTGATTGATGAAATCAGTCCCGGGGTGCTGCGCAGCGGCACGAATTTCCTGTATGTGCTGATGCCCATGCGCGTGAATGCCTGATCCTGTCTTACCTTCCATCCAACACGCCATGAAACGACTCCTGCAGGCATTTTTGCTGATCGTGACCTCCACCAGCTTCACCGCATGCTATGGCCCCAATCC
This sequence comes from Prosthecobacter sp., assembly GCF_044373815.1. Lineage (GTDB taxonomy): Bacteria > Verrucomicrobiota > Verrucomicrobiia > Verrucomicrobiales > Verrucomicrobiaceae > Prosthecobacter. The sequence goes on from NZ_JBIPNG010000329.1 coordinate 5,569, forward strand.
GCCGCCTCCTGGTGGGCGCGGAGGACGTGGGCGCTCTTTGGATGTCCCGCCCCGCTATGGAGTGCCGCAGGAGCAGACGCAGTATTTTGACGGGGTGGATCTGACCAATCCCAATGCAGCGGCGGTTCAAACTCCTGATCCGAACGCTCCTGTGACCGGTGACAATGTCACCCCTCCGCCAACGAACGGAAGTACGACGGCACCGCCACCCGTGTCTGTGACGCCTCCTGGCAGCACGCCGCCCCCGGCTCCTGCGGCTCCGGCGGAGATCCCCTTCGCCACTCGTATCACCGGCAAGCCGGGCTTTGTGAAAAGTCCGTTTGATCCGAATGGCCAGGCCATTGACGTGCGTGACTTCCAGTCTGGTCAAAAGGCACGCTGCCCCTACACAGGCAAAATTTTCCGCGTGCCATGATTTTCTGCACTGCCCGCTTCCTCTCCTGACATAGGAGCGGGAGCGGAGTCGTTTCTGCCGGGGTTTTACTGAGCCGTGTCTGCGGCCTTTCGGATTTGTCCAGTTTCCATCCCTTTTGTGTCCGTCGAACGTTCCATTGCCATCTTCAGTCCCGGCCTGCTAGGCGGATCACTGGCCAAAACGATCCAGCAGCGCATGCCTGGTCTGGAAGTTCGTGTCTGGGCCAGACGTGACGAGGCGGTGGAGGAGGTCAGGCAAGTGCTTCCCGGGGTGATCGCCAGCAGCAACATCCAGGAGGTCATACGGGGTGCGTCCATCGCCGTTCTGTGCATGCCGATCCAGTATATGCCGGGCATTGCGCAGCAGATCGCGGGATGCGAATTGTCGGATGACTTGATCATCACGGACGTCGGCAGCGTGAAAGGCGGAGTGGTCGGAGAATTGGAGGCCATTTTCATGCAGACCAAGGCGGCCTTTCTGGGCAGCCACCCCATGGCAGGCTCCCAGCGCACTGGGCTGGCGAACGCCAGGGGGGATCTTTTTCACCAAGCGGCCTGCATTTTGACGCCGACCGGGCATACCAAGCCGGAGCATCTGGGCAGATTGCGCACTTTTTGGGTCAAGCTGGGCTGTCGCATCCAGGAAATGACACCGCAGCAGCATGACCACTGTGTGGCGCGCATTTCACACCTGCCGCACAGCATGGCGGTGCTGACGACGCTGGCGGCCCTTAGCCAGGATACCCGGGTGCTGGACAGCTCCGCCGGTGGTTTTCGTGACACCACGCGTGTCGCTGGAGGCGACCCGGACATGTGGGCGGGCATTCTGATGCAAAACCGCACGGAGGTGATGGCAGCCCTGCAAGATGCCTCATCTGTCATGCGAGAGCTTCTTGAAATGCTCCAGAGCATGGACGAAGTAGCCCTCCGCCGATTTCTCGCCCAGGCCAAAGCCCTGCGCGACCTCCTTCCGGCGGTCTGAAGATCATGGCCAGCCTCAAGTCGAAGAAACTCAAAAGCATTCCCGCCGAAATCACCGTCCCCGGTGACAAAAGCATCTCCCACCGTTCCGCCATGTTTGCCGGACTCGCGAAGGGCACCACCATCATTGATGGCTTTCTGCCCAGCGAGGACTGTCTCTGCACAGTGCATGCCATGCAGGCCCTCGGCGCCACCATGGAACCACTGGAGGAAGTGGAAGGCGTGGGTTTGGTCAAACTGGCGATCACCGGCAACGGCATGAAACTGAAGGCGCCGGAAAAGCCCGTCGATTGTGGCAACTCAGGAACCACGATTCGCCTGCTCTCCGGCATTCTTGCCGGGCAGGACTTCAAAACCGAGTTGTTTGGTGATGCCTCTCTTTCCAAGCGTCCAATGAAACGAGTCGCTGATCCTCTCGGCCAGATGGGCGCGATGATCACCGGGCAGGGGGAGAAAATCTGTGCTCCGCTCACGATTAGCGGCGCTCCTTTGAAATCCATTTACTACAAGCTGCCTGTG
>NZ_JBIPNG010000330.1:0-7446 GCF_044373815.1 Prosthecobacter sp.
CAGTGAAAGCGAAGAAGGCAGCATCCCGCAGGTGCTGATGCTCATGAATGGCGAGGCCCAGCGAGTCATCGGCCAGAATGATTCACTCGTGGTGAAAACGGCCAGCGCGCAGAAGACACCGGAGCAACAGGTCGAGAGCCTTTACCTCAGCTTCTTCAGCCGCAAACCCAAGCCCGACGAACTGGCCAACGCCACGGCAGGACTCAGCAACGGCATGACCATGCGCGATCTGACCTGGGTGCTTTTCAACACCCGTGAATTCATCTTCGTGGAATAAACTCTCACCCTTCCCTGCCATGAATCTTCACAACCAGCTTGATCCCATTTCCCGTCGTGCCTTTTGCGAGCGCTGGGCCAGCGCCGCTCTCGGCGTCACCGTGCTGCACGGCCTCGGCGGCAGCGCCTTTGCAGCCGAAGCCGCCAAGGCAGCCGCGCCTGCCGGCCCCGGCTTTGGCAAGGCCAAGAACGTCATCTTTCTCCAGATGATCGGAGGCATGTCCCACATCGACACGCTGGACCCGAAGGATGGCCCGACGCAGGGACCGAAAGCGCCGATCAAAACCAAGGCTGACTTTCAACTGGGAGGAACGATGGAGAACCTCGCCAAACAGGCGGACAAGTTCAGCATCATCCGCAGCATGACTTCCAAAACGGGGGTGCATGCCGCCGGGCAGTACGTCATCCGCACCGGCTACGAGGAGCGCGGGACCATCAAGCATCCCAACATCGGTGCCTGGGCGCAGCACTTCCTCGGCTCCAGCCACAAGACGTTGCCCTCCAATGTCTGCGTGAACCGCCAGCCACAGAACGGCAACGGCTTCTTCCCATCCAGCTTTTCCCCGCTGCCCATCCTCGACCCCGATGTGGGCCTGCAATACGCCAAGAGCGAGGCCAGCCCGGAGCAGATGAACAAGCGCCTCGCCATGCTGGATCAACTTGATGCCGGATTCCGCGATCGCTTCAAGACCTCGGAGGTAAAGAGCTACACGCAGTTCTACGACAAGACGATCAGCATCATGTCGAGCACGGACCTGGAGGCCTTCCACCTCGATGACGAACCGGAGGCCTTGAAGGAAAAGTACGGCAAGGGCAAATTTGGCCAGGGCTGCCTGCTGGCGCGGCGTCTGGTGGAAAAAGGCATCCGCTACATCGAAGTCGCCAAGGGCGGCTGGGACATGCACAACAACATCGACGACGGCCTCGATGAACACGGTGCTGAACTCGACCAGGCGCTCTCCGCATTGCTGGAAGATCTCAAGGAACGTGGGCTTCTGGAAAGCACGCTGGTGGTGCTTTGCTCTGAATTCGGCCGTGGTCCCAAGCTCAATGGCAACGGCGGACGTGACCATCATCCGAAGGTTTTCTCCACACTGCTCGCAGGTGGTGGCATCAAAGGCGGGTACATCCATGGGGCCAGTGACAAGGAAGGCATGGCCGTGGCCGACAAGCAGACCAGCCCGCAGGATTTCCTTTCCACGATTGGCTGGAGTCTTGGGCTGCCTGTTGACGAAGTCGTCATGTCGCCCAGCAACCGGCCCTTCACAGTGGGAGACAAGGGCAAGGCGGTGATGGAGCTGTTTGCGTAGCGCGAACGTACTCCGCCTCAATTCTCCGCAAGCCTCTCGAACGGCTGGCGTACTTTGCCTCGCGATGCTTTCATCGCCCCTTGACCATGACTTCCCGCCGCCATTTTCTTTCCGCCAGCACCGCCTCGTTTGCCGCCTCATCGTTTCACATCTTCGGGGCTGATCCGGCGAAGAAGTACCGCACGGCCTTGATCGGCTCAGGCTGGTGGGGGATGAACATTTTGAAGGAGGCTCTGGCTTCGGGACGCATCAAGGTCTGCGCCTTGTGTGATGTGCATGAAGACGTGGCCTCCAACGCCGGTGACACGGTGAATGGAATCTCCGGAGACGACCCGAAGCTCTACAAGGACTATCGCGAACTGCTGGACAAGGAGAAGCCGGAGATCGTCATCATCGCCACGCCGGACCACTGGCATGCGCTGCAAACCATCGCCGCTTGCAAAGCGGGTGCTCATATCTACGTCGAGAAACCGACCGGACATACCATCAATGAGAGCAAGGCGATGGTGAAAGCGGCGCGTGAGGCTGGCGTCGTGGTGCAGGTGGGACTGCACCGCCGGATCGGCCCGCATCACGTAGAGGCGATGAATTTTCTCAAATCCGGTGTTGTGGGCAAGGTGGGCATGGTGCGTGCCTTTGCCGACAGCAAGGGCGGACCCGAGCAGCCGAAGCCCAACAGCCAGGTGCCCGAGGGCATGGACTGGGACATGTGGTGCGGCCCGGCCCCGATGCGCCCGTTCAATTCCAAGCTGCATCCGGGAGGCTGGCGGCATTTTCTCGACTACGCCAACGGCACCATGGCCGACTGGGGCGTGCATTGGCTGGACCAGATCATGCTCTGGAGCGGCGAAAAAGGGCCAAAGAAAATCTTCTGCACCGGGGGGCGTCCTATCGCCGGTCCTGCCGTGCTCAATGACAAGGAGCAGACCACCGACACCCCAGACCATCAGGTGGCCACGTTCGAGTTTGAGCAGTTCACCGCCGTGTGGGAGCACCGGAAGTTTGCCGAGAACAACAACGAGAAGCACAAGATCGGCTGCTACTTTTACGGCGAGAAAGGAGTGCTGCACATCGGCTGGCGCGATGGCTGGACCTTCTACCCGGTGAATCCCAAAGAGGGAGAGAAGCACGGCAATCACCAGCTTCAGGAGCCGGATGGTCACAACATCGCCCTGCTCTGGGCCGACTTCATCGATGCCATCGAGAAGAAAAAGCAGCCCATCGCCGACATCGAAAGCGCCCACCGTTCCACCTGCCTGCCCCTGCTCGGCATGCTCAGCTACAAGGCGGGGCGCAGCATCCAGTGGGATGCGGAGAAGGAGTTGATCATCGGCGACCCGGAAGCCAGCAAACTGATGCAACGCGAGTACCGTAAGCCCTGGGCCTACCCGGTCTAAAAGCGGACATTCCAGCGATTGGCGCTTGATCTTGCCTTTTCCATCGGCTTTCGACATGGCTCTGTGAATCAGGCATCCTTCCTGCTTAGATTCGCAAGCTCCACCCAGCCATGTCCGAAACTCCCCCGCAAAACCTCCGCACCCTCGGCTTTCAACTTCTCGAAGACGACCTGCGCTACCTCATGGCGGCCTTCTCCGCCGTTCTGCAGAAGCTGGGGGAGCCCGAACTGGCCGCCAGCCTGCCTTGGATCGGCACCGGGGTGCCGCAAAAAACGAACCGCTCCCTCGGTCAGGCCTACTCCATCGCTTTTCAGCTTCTCAATGTCGTGGAGGAGCGGGCAGCCTCACAAATCCGCCGTTTGCGGGAGAAAAAGAGCGGACCCGAGGCTGAAAAGGGCCTGTGGGCGGACAATTTGAAGCAACTGCAAACCCTCGGTCTGAAGGAAGCCGACATCCTCGCGGCATTGCGTGATGTCTGTGTGGAGCCTGTGCTCACCGCGCATCCCACCGAGGCCAAGCGCGAGACGGTGCGCGAGCTGCACCGCGAGATTTACAGCCTCATGAACCGGCATGAGAACCCGGCCTACACACCGCGTGAGCAGGCCCGCCTGCAAAGCCAGCTGCAGACCCAGCTCGAAAACCTCTGGCGCACCGGTGAAATCCACGTCACGCGCCCCAGCATCGAGGCCGAGCTCCAAAATGCGCTGCATTATCTGCGCGATGTGTTTCCCGAGGCGCTCACCCGTGCGCATGTGCACCTGCGCGAGGCCTGGCAGGCTGCGGGTTATGATGTGACTGAAGTGGACTCTCTGCCGCCCCTGATCCGCTTTGGTTCCTGGATCGGTGGCGACCGCGACGGGCACCCCTTCGTGACGGCGGATGTCACGCGCCATGCCTTGCAGGTCATGCGGAAAAATGCGCTGCGGGTGCAGCGTCGTGGGCTTGAAGCCCTCGCCTTTCATCTGCCGCTCAGTTCCTTGTTTCAGGTCACGCCGCAGCAGCTCACGGAGCTGATCGCAACTCTCACTGCGCAGCTCAAAACAGAGCCGGGCGTGGATCTTGCCAACATCTTGGAACGCAACAAGGAGGAGCCGTGGCGTGCGGCTGTTTACCTCATGCACGCGAAGGTTGTGCTGGCCATTGAGAAGCCCGCTTCGGCGGTCGCGTATGTGCAGCCGGAGGAACTGCGTGCTGACATTGACGTGCTCGCGCAAACCCTGCTCGATGTCGGCTCCAAGGCCGTCGTCGAGGAGCAGATTGTCCCATTCCGCCGCAATCTCACCGCTTTCGGTTTCCATTCCGCCGTGCTGGATGTGCGGCAGAATTCCGCGTTTCATGAAAAGGCGCTCGATCAGCTTCTGCGTGCCGCGGGGCTGCTGGAAGGCGGTTCCTTCATCGACTGGCCCATCGAGAAAAAGCGTGAGCTGCTTGATCGTGAGCTCGTCTCCCCGCGTCCTTTCCTGTCTCCTGGGATCTCCGCCGGACCAGAAGCGGACACCGTGCTCGATTGCTACCGCGTGCTGGCCGATCACCGCGCCAAGTATGGCAATGCGGGTCTCGGCTCGCTCATCATCTCGATGACACGCTGCGTGGAAGACATGCTCGTCGTCTTCCTTCTTGCCCGTGAAGCCGGGCTCATGGCCTGGAGCGAAGAAGGACTCGTGTGTCCCCTGCCCGTGGTGCCGTTGTTTGAAACGATGGGCGATCTCGAATCCGGCCCAGGCATTGTTGAGTCATTCCTTTCGCATCCTGTGGCCAAGCGCAGCCTCCTCGCACAGAGCAAGGGCGGTACGCCGGTGTTCCAGATGATGGTCGGCTACTCTGACTCCAACAAAGACTGCGGCATCGTGGCCAGCCAGTGCGCACTGCATCGTGCGCAGCGTGAGCTTTCAACCACGATCCATCGGCATGGCGTGCCCCACGCATTGGTTCATGGAGGCGCTGCCTCATGGCTCCCTCAGCGGCGGCATGCGCATGACGGAGCAGGGCGAGACCATCGCGCAAAAATACGCGCACATTGGGTCCGCAGTTTACAATGCCGAGCTGCTCATGGCCTCTGCCACGGCAGCCACCGCACGCCATCGCTGCACCGAATCCAGCGCCCCGCCCGAACTTGAGCCGCTCTTTGACAAGCTCGCCGCCGACAGCCGTGATGCGTATCGCGCCTTCCTGCACGCGCCGGACTTCATGAAGTTCTACCGTCAGGCCACGCCGATTGATGCCTTGGAAAACTCCCGCATTGGCTCCCGTCCCGCCCGCCGCACCGGCCAGGCTTCGCTTGATGATCTGCGCGCCATTCCATGGGTCTTTTCGTGGACGCAGTCACGCTTCTACCTTCCCGGCTGGTTCGGTGCTGGCAGCGCTCTGACCAAGCTCAAGACCGAAGATCCCAAGAGCTATGCCACCCTGGCTGCGGCGATTCCAGGCTCCGCCTTCCTGCGCTACGTCCTCACCAACATCGAAAGCTCCCTGGTCAGCGCCAACACCGACCTCATGCGTGCCTACGCCGCTCTGGTGGAGGACACCGCCTTGCGTGACCGCTTTCTCGGCACCATCCTCGGCGAATACGAAGCCACCCGCGCCATCATCGATGACCTCTTCCAAGGCACCATTGAAGGCCGCCGCCCGCGCCTCGCCTACACGCTGAACATTCGCGAAGAACCGCTCAAGGTGCTGCACCACCAGCAGATCGCCCTGCTGCGTGAATGGCGTGGACTCACCGCTGTCGGTAAAACCGAAGCTGCGGATGCGATGGTTTCTGACCTGTTGATTTCGATCAATGCGATTGCGTCGGGATTGAGAACGACGGGTTGAGGCGATCAGGGAGCCTGAAATGCGGAGTCCACGGCACTTGGCAAGTGCCGCTCCTTGGCATGCGAACCCCACAAGGAGCGGGACTTGCCAAGTCCCGCAGCGCTGGGTCTTGGGGTGTGTAAATGCTCAATGGCATGCGCATATCCATCTGCCTGCCCTCTTCACTTTCGCTGCCCTTCGGGCCCAGGCGGCGCAGCCAGCGCTGGCACATCCAGCGCAAACAATTCCTGCCCGACATGATGCCCTGCGGTGTTCACGAGAATCGCGCCAGGGAGCGCTGCCACGAGGGAGGCTCGATTGAAGATGGCCAGTCTGCGACTGCCGTCTTCGGTGCCGTCGGTGAGCCACAAGTCGGAGCCGGATTCCGCATTCTTGCGCTGGGCCAGCACGCGCCCGTCGTTCAGCGTGAGGAGTTCGAAGATCTCCGCATCTTCGCCGCCGAGGGCAATGTCGATCACCAGGTGGGTCCCGCGCTTGGTGCCGTCTGTTGTCCAGAGCTCCAGTCCGTGCTCTCCATCGTCCAAGGTGAAGTAGAGCCGGTCTCCACAGACGACAGGGGTGACATGCTGCCCGATCGGCAGTGAGAAGGTGGCGTCTTTGTAGGGATCGCTGTCAATGAGGACGGCGGTGCCCGCCGCCGTGCCATCACTGCTCCATACACCGCTGTGCCGCATGTGGTCGCCGGCCAGAAAGACGCCACGCTCCCCCACACGTCCAAACCAGTGCGGGGATATCTCCGTCTTTGACCACTGCCATGCCGCCAGTTTGACCACGGATTGCCCATCGCTGTGCCACCATTCCAAAGGCTGCTTGCAGCCACGCGGCAGCATCAGTACTCCCGTTGGCAAAGAGAGTAGCTGAGGGATTCCACCATCGTTGTCAAAATCAGGCAGCCCCGGCAGCGTCAGTTTTTTCAGCCCGGCGCGTGTGCCATCGATGCACCAAAAAGCTTTGCCCTCCGAGTCCAGTTTCAGCATGACCCCATTCAGCATCGCGCCGTCAGTGTAGTCCTCCCAGCCGTCGAAAGGCACTGCGATGGTTTCCGTCTTTCCGCTGTGGAGATTGAGCGCCACGAGGCCGTGCCCGTGGTAGTCGCCATGCAGTGAGAGCACCAGTCGATCTCCGATCAGGAAGGGCTTGAAGTCATCGCACACGTCTTTCCCGTCTTCTGAAATGGGACGCGTGCCGGCCTCGGTACCATCTGTCACCCAGACCCGGCTGCCTTTGCCCAGTGCGGCATTAAGCCCCTGAAAGTAGAGACGGTTTTCAAAGACAAAGGGATTGTCAAAAATCGAACTGCCCGTCTGCCATACGAACTCCTTGACCTTATGCGTGCCTGCCGTGCTGCCGTCCGAGTGATAGAGTGAGGCCACCGTTTTACCGCCTTGCTCGGATGCGGCGATGAACCAAACCTGATCTCCCCAGACATAGAAATTCATCAACCCGGAGCCCCCCGCCCCCGGATTCAAGTCAGCGACCAAACGCAGCGCGGTGGGCTCCGCCGCAGTGATTGCTGAAGCGAACACGACGCTGATGCAAAGAAAGGAACGCCACATGATGGGAAAGATAATGTGAAAAGTGGTTGGGTACGTCAACGGGCATTGGTCGAAGCCCGAGTGACAATTCAATAACGAAGCTCGAAGGGCGGG
>NZ_JBIPNG010000331.1:0-7439 GCF_044373815.1 Prosthecobacter sp.
GTAACGTGCCTCCTCCTTGTCCACGCCTGCCTCGGTGTTGAGCGCGGCATTGCGGTGAAAGCCAGTGGCGGTGATTTGATCCGGCGTAGGTTGTGGCAGCAGGTCGCCGGCGATTTGATCGATGGTGAACTGATCAAATGGAAGGTCAGTATTGAAGGCACGGATGACCCAGTCGCGATACAGGTAGGCGTTGGGGCGAAGGCCATCGCCAAGGAAGCCGTTTGAATCCGCGTAACGCGCCGTGTCCAGCCAGTGGCGCGCCCAGCGCTCGCCAAAATTGGGAGAGGCAAGGAGGCGGTCCACGATCTGCTCGTATTTTTGTTCCGACCAATCGGACAAAGCGGCGAGATCTGACGGGGATGGCGGCAGGCCGGTGAGATCAAGATAAACGCGGCGAATCAGCGTGGTAGGTGAGGCTGCGTGTGCGGGCTCGAGTCCATGCGTGCGGAGCCTGGCGGCGATGAAAGCATCTATGGGGTTTTTACCGTCCGACTGCGGCACGACGGGACGCTTGATCGGTTCGAAGGCCCAGTGATTCTGGTACTCAGCGCCTGCGGCGATCCAACGGCGGATGAGGTCGCGCTCAATTTTGGTAAGCTGCTTTGGCGACGAAGGCGGCGGCATCACGTCATCGGGATCGGAGTGTGTGATGCGTTTCCACAACTCGCTCGCCTCGGGTTTTCCGGGGGTAATGGCTGCCTTCACAGCCTCAGCACGCACATCCAGCCGCAGGTCGGCCTCGCGCTTGTCTTCGTCCGGGCCATGGCAGGCGTAGCACTTGGCAGCCAGGATGGGGCGGATGTCGCGATTGAATTCCACACGCGCTTCTGCAGCGAAAGCGCTGTAAGTAGCCATGAAGACGAATGGAATGACGAAGCGCATGGGCTAGGTTATCAGCAGTTCACGAAAGGGCAGAGTCTGCGCGATCTTGGTGCCGCCGTCTTCTCCAAGCACCTTCACTGAGATGGTTGCAGCGCCCCAGTCAATGCGCAGATGGCCGACGTTGGGCAGGTGATAGGTTTGGGGCATGCAGCGGTGTTGGTTCGGCGTGGGGGTGCCGCGCGGATGCTTCTGCGTCATTGAGCTGGTGGTAAAGTCAAACACGCCGTTGTGCGAGAACTCGCACCAGTGGCGGTCGCCGCTCAAAATCACCGCAGTCTGCCCCTGCAGGAGTTTCAGCAGCCGCTGCTGCTCGTGCGGCATGTTGGCCCAGCATTCACCGCCATGTGCCTGCGGGGCAAACTGGATGCTGGACACGATGAGACGAAGATCCGCCGGCTGCTGGAGCACCTGCGCTAGCCAGTCCCACTGTGCAGCGCCCAACATGGTGGCGGCAATGTCATCCGTGGGCACGTAAGAGCCGCCAAGCGTGGCCTTGTCCTTCGGCACCTTTTTGAGCGGACTGCGAAAGTAGCGTGTGTCCAGCATGTCGACCTGCACGCGCTTGCCGTCCGGGCCGAAGGTCTGCGCGTGATACACGCCCGCCTGCTGACGGCGTGACGATGCGGCGGGCTCGTCGAGCCAGTTCCAGAACTCCACCTGCGCCTCTTTTTTGTGCGGGTAGCTCCCGCCACCGTCGTTTTCGCCGAAGTCGTGATCGTCCCAGGTGGCGAGAATGGGCTTGTTTTGCAGGCCTTTGAAAAAGCGGCTGTTTTTGAGCAGCGCGTACTTTTCCTGCATCATCGGGATGCCACCTTTGTCCGCATAGATGTTGTCACCCATGAAAATAAACAGGTCACGCGGCAGCGTGAGAGTGCGATCGAGCATGGGATGCTCATGTGTGTCGAGGCAGGAGCCAAAGACGATGTCCTGCAATGGGGGATCGTCGGCTGCGTGCGCAGCCACCCAACCGATGGCGGGAAGGGTGGATAGGAAATGACGACGGGTGTTTAGCCTGGGCATCGGCGGAGGTGCTGAGTTCATGGCACAATCTTCGCCGCCTCTTGTTTTGCCTTCGCCAGCACATCATCCAGCGCGACAGGCTTGCCGCCCTGGCGAATGCTTTCATCAGCAGCCTCCATGAAGGTGAATATTTCGATCGTCTCAGCTTCACTGACAGGCGGCTCTCCAGTGCGGAAGAATTTGCCGATCTGGCGGCACAGCGCCTCATAACTGATGGTTTTGGCCCCCTGACGCACGCCTTTGCTGCCGTAGACCATGGCACCGAATTCGGACTTTCCCCTCACGATTCCACGATAGGTGCCAATTCGCCCATCCTTCCACACGCCCGTGACTTGATCTGTGATGGGGCCTTTGCTGCGTGACACGGTTTCACAGCCAGTGCCCATGAGCGTGAAGAGGGATTCGACGCCATGGATGGCGTAGAAAAACAAGTCCGGCGTGCCGCTCTGATATGAACACGGCCCCCAGGTCGTGACGCCGAGAATGTCGCCAATTTTCTCATTGCCTTTCAGAGCGAGGAGGTCGGCCCCGAAGCGTGACGACGAACTCGACCAGGTCTTGACGTGATGCTTCTTCGCGAGCTCAAACAGAGCGATGGTTTCTGGAAGAGTTCCTGCAATGGGTTTGTCGATATACACGAGTTTGCCCGATTGGAAGACCTCACGCGCTTCTTTCAAATGGATGCGGCCATCCACGCTCTCAATCATTACAACATCGACCTTTTCGAGCAGCTTGGAAATGGAGTCCACAATCTCCACGCCCATGCCGCGCACCTGTTCGGTGAATTTAGCCACGCGGTCCTTGCTGGCAGGCATGTCGGTGCCACCAGGATAACCCGCCACCACCTTGATGCCTGCGAGATCGCCATCGGCCTTCGGATTGTTGAAGAGCTTGGTGAACGCGGGCACATGCGAGGTATCGAGGCCGACAATGCCGGCACGGAGTGGCTTGAGCGTCTCCTGGGAGAGGACGGAACCTGCCAGACTGAGTAAGAGAGCCGCTGCGAGTGGAAGAACCTGTTTCATAATGGCTTACACGTACGCAATGAAGTACTGAGGTTGATCAGGGCATCAGCCCCTGAATGTCGATCAGGTGCAGCTGGCGCCCTTGATCGGCATGTGGAGCGTCGATGCAGACCCAGCGTTCGTCGCGGCTGGAACGTGGATGATTGTCCACACGCCATTCGCCGGAGTATTCGCGGGGTAAGTGGAACTCGCCGAGGTCGATGCGTTTGTTGGTGGCGATGTGATACAGGTGTGGGGTCTGGATGCGACGCACGCTTTTGGGATAGGTGTCGTTCAGAATCCACTCGTTGCGATGCAGGTAAGTCAGGTGGCCGCCACTGTCGAGCACACCATGGCCGATCTCCTCGACGATGCCGCTGTCCTTGTCTTCGAAGAGGAAATCGCCCCACTCCTTGTTGCCGAGCCAGTCCTTGGCTTGGGAGAGGATGTGCGTGGCATCGCGCCAGATGAAGTGAGAGGCGTAGCCATTGGGAATGACGATGCGGAGATCGCTGCCGTCCATGTTGGCTGTGATCAGGCGCGTCAGATGCCCGCCCTTCGGCTGCGTCCAGCGGTGCAGCATGATGAAGCGTTTGCCATCGGGGCCGACAAGCAGGTGATAAGCGTGATGCTTGGAGTCGGGATGATTTTCCATCACCACGCCGGTCTTGGCGAGCAGCGCATGTGAAACGATGAGCTTCTCTTTACCGGTTTCGAGATTCACGTGGGTGACGCCGCTTCCTGCGGGTGCCATGTCCTCAAAGAAGCGGTCTTTGATGCCTGCGTAGCCGTAGCCGGGGCGGCAGTCGGCCACGCGCGCGAAATCACAGCTCACGGCTTCTTTGCCATTCGGAGCCAGCGCGTAGATGGGACTTGGAATCGTGTGCTTCTCTCCCGTCTTCACATCGAGGATGTGACTGACGAAGCGATCCTTCTCACGATCATTCCAGATCACCTTGGACTCGGTGCCGGGAATCCATTGCAGCATGCAGCCCTGCTGCCAGCACCAGGCGCGGGACTTGCCGAGAGGGATCCATTTGTCTTTCTCCTGCAGATCGACCATGCCGACTTCGATCTCATCGTCCGCTGTTGGAGAACGATGTTCGAAGCTGACCTTGTTGCTGAGCACAAAGCGGTTGTCCGGCGAGAACTGGAGCTTGTCATAGTAGGCGAACCAATGGAACCCGGGGCCTTTGGTGATGACCCGCGTTGGCGGAAACTTGGGTGCCTCCTGCCCGCGTGCAGCGAACGATCCGAGAGCGAGCGTGGAGAGAAACTGACGACGGTTGGGTAATGGAGTCATGGCTGTAATAATTGACGATCTGCTATTTGGCGGCCTTTGCATCGAGCTCCGACAGTTTGAAACGGACGCTCACGATGTAGGGAGACTCGCCTTCCGTCCAGTGGCCGTAGGTGGTGGTGACGATGGTGCCGTCTGGCAGCACCTCGATGCCAGGATAGGTGCAATCGGCGCCTTTGGTATTGTCCATGATGCGTACCCGATACTGACCCTCGGCACCGTTCACGATGTCCTCGTATTTGCCCACCCAGCCAACCCAATCGCCTTTCGTGGGGCTAACGTGTGTGGTGTCACGGAAGCTGATGAACAGGCGGCCATCAGGCGTGTATTTGGCGACATGCCGATCTCCCGTGAGCGCAGCAGGCAGTTCCTTCGGCTCACTCCATGTCTGGCCTTCATCGTTCGAGAAGATGACGAATGAATTGTACTTCCGTGAATTCTCACGCAGCAGCACGGCGATCTGCTTGCCATCCGGGGAACGCAATGCACCCGGCTCGCACAAGTTCGCATCTGGCAGCATGGCGATGGGTGTGGGGGCGCTCCAGGTGAGACCGCCGTCTTTGGAAAGCGTGGTGTAAACCCAGAAGCGCCATGCTTTCGCCGGTGCGCCACGGATGAACCGACCGTCATCATGGAAGAACGCCAGATAATGGCCCGGTGTTTTCAGATCAACCACCGTGCCCATGGTGACGATGCCGCCGAAGTTGCCGATGGGTGCCAGATCGCTCCAGTTTGCCCCATCATCTTCGGTAATGGCCATGCGGATGGGGTAAAGGCCGCTGAACATGATGATGCGCTTCTTGCCGCTGGCATCCACCACGCGGTGCAGAGTCGGCACCTCCACGGAGGTCTCCCATGATTTTGGCGTCGGCAGCCGCTCGCTCCACGTCAGGCCGGTGTCATTGCTGCGCTTGTAAACGATGGGGCCGCGCCCGTGTCCCTTCGGATAGACGATGAGCATGTTTTTGTTGTCTTCGAGTAGCAGCGTGGTCGGATGACCGAGGTACTGGCCCTTCTCCTGATCCACGATGACCTGTCGCTCTTTATCACCGGTGATATCGACTGTGGGAATCGTGTAGCCCGGCGCGAGCTTCGTTTTGAGATTCTTCGGCGGCACCAGAGTGACGTCCGCCTTTTGCAGCCCGGTTTGGGCTAGCACGGAAGTGAGCAGCAGGGGGAAAAGCATGGCGAGGAAACGAAGATGCATGCAAAGCAAACGGACAACCTCGCGAAGGCTTTGCAAAGGAATCATCCTGGTGAAGCGGACTCACCACCCGCCACGATCAAGCGCCCAGGAGTTTCGTCATCGGGTGCCCCTCGTTCTGGTCGATGCGTTCGGGACGACCTTTGTGGTTATAGACGAGCTTGGTATGATCCAACCCCATCAAGTACAGGATGGTCGAATGAATGTCATGCACATGCAGGCGGTCTTCAATGGCATAGAGGCCGAGGTCGTCGGTGGCACCGTAGGTCTGGCCGCCCTTCACGCCGCCACCGGCCATCCACATGGTAAAGCCGGTGGGGTTGTGGTCACGTCCATCGCCCTGCTCACTCATGGGCGTGCGTCCAAATTCGCCGCCCCAGATGACGAGTGTTTCGTCGAGCAGGCCGCGTGCTTTCAAATCAGCAAGCAGGCCCGCGATGGGCTTATCGACCGCATTGCAGAGCCGCGAATGATTCACCTCAATGCCCTTGTGGCTGTCCCACTTGCTGCCGGCACCGCTGTAGAGCTGGATGAAGCGTACGCCGTTTTCGACGAGGCGGCGGGCGAGCAGGCAGTTGCGGCCAAACACAGCGGTGGCTTCGTTGTCCATGCCATATA
The DNA here is from genome assembly GCF_044373815.1 of Prosthecobacter sp. GTDB lineage: Bacteria > Verrucomicrobiota > Verrucomicrobiia > Verrucomicrobiales > Verrucomicrobiaceae > Prosthecobacter. The sequence goes on from NZ_JBIPNG010000331.1 coordinate 6,029, forward strand.
GCTGCTTCGTGGCCTCGGTTTCTTTGCTGAGGTCCACCGCCTGCGGCGCCTCGGCCTGCATCTTGTAGGCCAGTTCGTAACCGCGAATGCGGGCATCGAGTTCAGTGTTGCTGACACGAGTTGCGCCGTAGTCACGGTTCAAGGCACCGAGCAAATCGAGCTTGTCACGCTGACGCTTGCGGTCCACGCCTTTGGGGTTTTCGAGGTATTTGATTGGCACGCCGTCAGAGTTGAACTCCACGCCCTGATACACGGCGGGCATGAAGCCGTTGCCCCAGTTGCGCACGCCGTTCACCACGGTGGCTTCGCTGTCTTTGATGACGACAAAGCCGGGCAGATTCTGATTTTCGGAGCCAAGTCCATACGAAGCCCATGCACCAAGCGAAGGGCGCCCGCCAAAGACAGAGCCCGTGTTCATGGAACACACGCCACCGGCGTGATTGATCCCGCTCGAGGCGCAGGAATGAATCACCGCAAGATCGTCCGCATGCTGCGCCACGTTTTGAAACCAGTCCGAGATCCACAGACCGCCCTGGCCGTACTGCTTCCAAGTGCGTTTGCATTCGAGCAGCGGCGACTTGGTTTCCCCCATGGCGGTGATCGGCGGCTTGAAACTTGCGGGCAGTGACTGGCCTGCGAGCTTGTTCAGCAGCGGCTTGTAATCAAAGGTGTCGAGATGGCTGGGACCGCCTTCCATGAACAGGAAGATCACGCTCTTCGCCTTTGCTGCACGCTGAGGAAGCGTGGTGGCGGCAGAAGCGTTTTGTTCACCCATCAAACCGGCCAGCGCCACGGCGCCAAAGCCGCAGCCAGCGGTTTGAAGAAACTCGCGCCGTGTGTTGGGAAAATCGAATCGATTGCAGCTCATGGTGTTAGTGAAGGTAAAAGAACTCGTTGGTGTTCAGCAGGACCTGGCAGAGATCATTCATGGCCTGATGGAAGGGATCGTCCGCCTCAACCGTTTTCGCGTCCGAACCCGACCACGCCAGCTGCGAAGTCAGCGGATCTGCAGAACGCCAGATGACGAGACCTGACGCCCATTTCTCCGCGTCTTCATTGAGCGCCTTGTCATCCAGCACGCCACTGGCCACGCGCAGAGCCTCGATCCGGCCATCCCATTGGTGAGTGGGGGCGCGCTTGTGCAAACCACCAATCACGAGCTGCGAAGAGCCCATGCTGAGTTTCGAACGAATGTCCATGGGGACCACGGCAGTCTGCGCGGCGGCTCCCGCCGCGTCGAGATCACGCACGGTGAAGGTGACGGTATGACCAACGCATGAAACACGTGCAGCAATGTGATAACGGCGGCCCAGTTCAATGTGGATGTCCGATGGCACGACCTGATAGCCGATGTTGGAATTCTCATCCTCGCCAACCACCTGGATGATAACGTTGCGCGGCTTGTAGCGTG
>NZ_JBIPNG010000332.1:0-7415 GCF_044373815.1 Prosthecobacter sp.
GATGCTCCGCAGGAGTGAGTGAGCCGTTCTTGCGCTTGGTCGAGAGGCGACGGTAAGTGGTGCGTTGATCGGTGGGAAGCGTGGTATTGATCGCTTCCAGCAGTCTTGCCTCATCCGCCTTGAGAGCACCCTTCTTCGTCGCAGCAAGCATCTGAAGTTTATGCAGGACGCCTTCGATGTCCGCCACGTTCAGCTTGCCTAACTCGCGAAGAATCAGCGCGGGCGTGAGATGTGTGGCAGTCAGCGACATGGATGAAGAATGGCGTGACTGGGTGAAAATTCAAGTGGTGAACTCTGGAGGCCCCGCTTTCAAAACTTCCCGTCGCGGGATTCGAAGTGGGTGGGTTTGCCGAGGGATTCGCCGCCGGTGGAGATCCATTGGGCGACCCATTCGGTGAGTTCTTCGTCGCGGATGAAGGGGATGCCGAGTTCGACGAAGCTGCGGTAGGGATTGCTGAGGAGGGCGTCGGGGGCTTCCTGGCCGGTGATCTGGACGGGTTTGCCGAAGAGTTTGCCGAAGGTATGGGCGACTTCGCGGACGCTGAGGGTGGCGGTGCCGGTGAGGTTGACGACCCAGGCGGGGCTGTGGGCTTTGGCGAGGCTGAGGAGGGAGAGGGCGTTCGCATCGCCCTGCCAGATGGTGTTGAACCAGCCCATGGTTACATCGACGGGCTCACCATTCCAGACCTGGCGTGCGATGTCGACCATGACGCCATAGCGGAGGTCGCAGGCGTAGTTGAGGCGGATAAGGGAGACGGGGGTGCCGCGGGTCTGGCTGAAGTACTCGAACATGCGCTCACGACCCAGGCAGCTCATGGCGTATTCGCCCTTGGGATTGAGTGCGTCTTCTTCGTGGCTGCCACCGTGCTCCACGGGTACGAGGCCATAGACATTGCCGGTGGAAAACGCGGCGATGCGGCTGCGGTGGTAGCGCTCGCACACGAGGCCGGGGAGCCAGGCGTTCATGGCCCAGGTCATGGATTCCTGACCGGTGGAGCCGAATTTCATGCCTGCCATGTAGATGACGTTGGGCGCATGCGGGAGGTAGGCGACGGCGTTGGCAGAGAGGAGGTCGGTGGCGATGACCTCGATGCCATGCTGCATGAATTCCTCCGCTGATCCCGGCGAACTGAAGCGTGAGACTGCGATGACGCGGCGCTTGGTTCCTGCTTCATCGCTGGCGCGTTTGGCCATGCGTGCGAGGGAGGGACCCATCTTGCCTGCGGCGCCGAGGATGATGATGTCGCCGGGGAGCTGGCTCATCATCTCAATGACGGCAGGTGTGGGGCGGCTGAGGCGTTCTTCGAGATCTGCGAGGCTGGCGGGCGGCATGGGCGCATCTATGAACGGGTTTTCGTTGTTGGAAAATTTTTTACTGCGTGAGGTGGCGGGACGCGGGGCGCACGTTTGAAGCCGCCAGCTCTGGCGCGGCTGTTCGTGTGAAGGACAAAAGTGACGGGAGTGACCGAAAAGACGTGGTATTCGGTGGCTGCCAGGCATGCGGGCCTGCTTGTCGTAGCAAATTCATCGTGGAGTTTGCCGAGGCGGCATTTTCCGCTAGGGTCGCGGCCCGATGATTGCCAACGCTGCCGCTGCTGTAACCGCCAATTTGAACGTGCTCGACTTTTCCTGGGTCGCGAACCCGGAGGCGTGGATCGCGGTGCTGACGCTGTGTGTGCTGGAGATCGTGCTGGGGATCGACAACATTGTGTTCATCTCGATCCTGGTGGACAAACTGCCGGCGGCGGACCGTCCGCGCGGGCGTTTCATTGGCCTGGGACTGGCGATGCTGACACGCATCCTGCTGCTGCTTTCCATCACGTGGGTGATGTCGCTGACGGCACCGCTGTTTACGGTGCTGGGGCATTCGATCACCGGCAAGGATCTGGTGCTGATCTTTGGCGGGCTGTTCCTGATCTACAAGAGCACGCATGAAATTCATGAAAAACTCGAAGGCGACCCCGAAGGCGAGGTGCGCGACAGCGTGAGCAAAGGGGCGGCGTTTGGCGCGGTGATGGTGCAGATTGCGCTGCTGGACATTGTGTTTTCGCTCGATTCGGTGATCACGGCCGTGGGCATGGTGAAGCATATTTCCATCATGGTGACGGCGGTGCTGATCTCCGTGGGATTCATGATGGTGTTTGCCAGAGCGGTGGGTGAGTTCGTGACACGGCATCCGACGGTGAAGATGCTGGCGCTGAGCTTTCTGATTCTCATCGGCACGGCCTTGATTGGTGAAGGCTTTCATTTTGAGATTCCGAAGGGCTACATCTACTTTGCCATGGGCTTTTCGATGATGGTGGAGATGCTGAACTTGAAGGCCAAGAAGAAGCGGGCGGTCAAGGCGTAAGGACGCACGGCTTAAAGCATGCCGGTCAAGCGTTGCGGCGAGAGGGCGTGACCAACGCTGCTGGCTGGCGTGATGTGCTGCGGAGTGCTCGGTTTGCTTCCCAGAGGTCTGGCTCTACCCAGGGTCGCCTCGCTGAGGCTCGGCTGACCCTGGGCTCAGCTCCGCAGCCCGTTTGGGGCTGGTGTGTCGCGGAGTGGAGTGGCGAAATATTACGGCAGTCAAAAGAGAAAACTCAGGGCGCGGTGAACCAGTGCATCGAGGTGCGAAAGTGTGCGAAACATGGTCTCAGCGAGTGCCATTGAGGACCCTCTGTTGGAGAAGAGGTCTAATTGGCAAAAATGTCTCACTGAAGAGACAGGACGTACCTTTTTTGGCACACCTTGAGGGCGGGTGGGGAGATTGTGGATTGAATTAGATTATTGGTTATCAATGAGTTGATTGGATGAAGGGGCGTCTGGCACGGCTGATGCATGAGTATGAGGAGGAAAGAATCTTCCGACTCAAAAACTCAAACCAAACCACTCAAGCTATGAAACTCATCCGAACCAACCCCTTCAGCCTCAACCGCGTTTCCGACTTCGACGAATGGTTCCGCCATCCGCTGGCCGGACTGCCATCCTTGAGCAGCTTCATCAACAACCTCGGTGAGGTTTTCCCCGGCGTGGCCGGTGACAAGCTGGCCGTGGATGTGCATGAAGACAAAGACAACTACTTCGCCAGCTTTGAAGTGCCGGGCGTGAAGAAGGAGGATGTCAAAATCGAGCTGAACAACGGCATGCTCACCGTGTCCGCTGAAAAGCGCGAGAAGGACGGCGAGAAGGAAAGCTCCTACAGCCTCACCCGCTCGGTGTCCGTGCCCGAAATCGTCAACGCTGAAGCCATCGTCGCGAAGCTGGAAGACGGCATCCTGACGGTGACCCTGCCGAAGCAGGAACGCAGCAAGCCACGCACCATCACCCTGAACTGATCTGATCAACACCCATCCAAAAATCCATTCTTAACAAATCATGAACACTACCTGCTCCCCCCGCACCAGCGCTCCCGCCACCTCCGGCGTTACCGAATCCCTGCGCAAGCCGCTCTACAACGTCAATGGCAATGCCGAAGCGTTTGAAATACGCGTCGAACTGCCCGGCGTGCCGAAGAACAACGTGAAGCTCGACCTTGAGGAAAACATCCTCACGGTGCGCGGCGAACGCAGCACGACCGTGCCGGAAGGCATGAAGGCTCTGCATCGCGAGCTGTCGCCGCTCAGCTACCTGCTCCGACTGCGTCTCAACGCACCCGTGAGCGAGGACCAGATGACGGCGAAGCTGGAAGATGGCGTGCTGACGCTGCGCCTGCCGCTCAAGGAAGTGGCGAAGCCGCGCCAGATTCCGGTGCTGTAACTGACCTGTGTGTGAACCTCGTGCGCCGTCCTCATTGCTCAAAGACGCGATGGGGGCGGCTGCTTTTTATCTTCCTGCGCGGCACGATCTCGGCTAGTAGCAGGGCATGGAACCCGCCGCGCTTTCTTCAAGGACCGACTCACCGCCCTCTCTGCAGCAAACCATCGGCGGCTGGCAGGTGCTGTTTTATGGACTGGGGTCCATGCTGGGAGCGGGCATTTATGCGCTGATTGGGCGGGCTGCGGATTCCTTGGGGAATGCGGTCTGGCTGGCGTTTTTGACCGCGATGATCGCCGCGATGCTCACGGGGCTGTCTTATGCGTGTGTGGGCAGTCGTTATGCAAGAGCCGGGGGCGCGGCCTATGTGACACAGCATGGTCTGCACAAGCCGCTGCTGAGCTACGTGGTGGGAATCGCGGTGATGATGAGCGGGCTCACAAGCATGGCGACCGGATCCCAGGCGATTGCGGAACAGCTGGAGAAGGCACTTGGGTTTGCGCTGGACATCAAGCTGGTGGCCATCGGGATCGTGTTTGTTGTGGGGTGTGTGATTTACCGCGGCCTGCGTGAAAGCATGTGGCTGAATGTGCTCTGCACGGTGGTGGAAGCTTCGGGCCTGCTGTTCATCATCGCGGTGGGTGCCCGGTACTGGGGCGGCGTCAACTATTTGGAAACAGCGAAAGACACGGTGGCTGGCGGGGCAGGCTCCGGCATCACGCTGGCGCTGGTGATGCAGGGGGCGGTGCTGACGTTTTTCTCCTTCATCGGTTTTGAGGACATTCTAAATGTGAGTGAGGAGGTCAAGAATCCGCGGAAGAATGTGCCGTTTGGCCTGATCGGCGCGATGATTTTGGCGACGCTCATTTACATGGCGGTGGCGATTACGGCGGTTTCGGTGGTGCCGTGGCGTGAACTGGCCGCGAGCAAAACGCCGCTGATGGATGTGGCGCATCGGGCCGCGCCTTGGCTGGGGGGCATCGACAAGCTGTACCTGGGCATCACGATTTTTGCGATCGGCAACACGGCGCTGCTGAACTACATCATGGGATCGCGCCTGCTGTATGGCATGAGCCGGCAGGGGCTGCTGCCTGCGGTGCTGGGGCGCGTGCACCCCAAGCGCCATACGCCGCACGTGGCGGTGTTTGTGCTCTTTGGCATCGTGTCTGTGCTGATCCTCAGCGGTGGTGTGAAACAAATGGCTGAATCCACGGTACTGCTGCTGCTGGCGGTCTTTACCGTGGTGAACATCGCCCTGGTGGTGCTGAAGCGCCGGCCGGGAGAGCCGCAGGGAGGGTTTGAGCCGCCGATGATCGTGCCGGTGCTGGGAGCTCTGACCTGTGCCTCGCTGATCTACACGCGCATTCACAGCGCGATCACAAGCCCTGACGCTTCCATGCACATCGCGCCGCTGATCGCGGGAGGGATCATTGTGATCAGCGTGGTGCTTTTCGCGGTGCTGAAGCCGAAGAATCCGGTGGTGCAGGAAGATTGAAGAAAGGCGGTTCCGGCTTTATGGAGGACTTTCCATGAGCCAGACTGCCAACCTTCACATCGCCTCCAACGTCCCGCTGCCTTCACCGCGCAGCCTGATGAGCGAGATCGCGCCGACTGACGCGCAAACCGCCTTCGTGGCGAAATCGCGGCAGGAGATTCGGGATATTCTGTTTGGCCGTGATCCGCGCTTTCTTGTGATCCTTGGTCCGTGCTCGATTCATGATCCCGAGGCGGGGCTGGAGTATGCACGGAAGCTGGCGGCGCTGGCGGAGGAACTGAAAGACCGGCTTTGCATCGTGATGCGTGTGTATTTTGAAAAGCCGCGCACGACGGTGGGCTGGAAGGGGCTGATCATGGATCCGCATCTGGATGGGAGCTGTGACATTCCGGCGGGGCTGAGGCTGGCGCGGAAATTTTTGCGCGATGTGCTGGATCTCGGCATGCCGACGGCGACGGAGCTGCTGGACCCGATCACGCCGCAGTACATTGCGGATTTGATCAGCTGGAGCGCGATTGGCGCACGCACGACGGAATCGCAGACGCACCGGCAGATGGCTTCGGGTTTGTCGATGCCGCTGGGTTTCAAGAACGGGACGTTTGGGCACATCACGCCGGCGATCAATGCGATCAAGGCGGCGATGCAGCCGCAGACATTTCTGGGGGTGAGCGAGGATGGCGTGGCATCCGCTGTGACGACGAGCGGCAACCCGGACTGCCACATCATTTTGCGCGGGGGTGAAGACGGCCCGAACTATGGAGCGGATGATGTGCGGGAGACGATCGACGGGCTTGAGTCTGCGAAGCTCAAGGCGGCGATCATGATCGACGCCAGCCATGGGAACTGTGCTAAGGACCACCGTCGGATGCCGGATGTGTTCCGGGAAATCGTGAGGCAGCGTGTGGCGGGGCAGAAGGCCATCATTGGCGCGATGCTGGAGAGCAATCTTGTGGGTGGCAGTCAGAAGTTTCCGCAGCCGCTGGAGCAGCTGGTGCGGGGGCAGTCGATCACGGATGCGTGCATTGACTGGGAGACAACGGAGGCCTTGCTGCGCGAGGCGCATGCGGGTCTGAAATGAGGGAGGCGGAATTCTGGTTTCGTCATACTTGGTCACGCGTATCGTCTGAGTATGGACGACCTTGCTGCCCGCATGCGCGCTGATCTGGAAGAGATCGGGCGGACGTTCATGCCGTTTGGGAAGTATGGGCCGCAGCATTTTCCGCCGAACGGGGTGCCGATCTATGACATCCCGGCGGAGTATCTGGGGTGGTTTGCGAACAAGGCGGGGTTTCCGAAAGGACGGCTGGGCGTCTTGTTGCAGATGGTGCACCAGATGAAGGCGGACGGGTCCGACATCGTGTTTGATGTGTTCCGGAAGAGGTATGGGCGCACGGACCTCAAACCGGCGAAGCGGAAGTCGTGGAAGTTTGAGGAGTGAGCGGACGCAAGGCGGGTGCGGTCACGGAAGGGAATACGAAGCGCTCCAAGAGCGCAGGGTAAGTGGACGACGGACACCTTCGTCAGCAATGGGATGCCCCTCACCCTTACCTCTCCCCAGAGGGCGTCTTGGGCATTGCCATATCCTCGGTGGGGAGAGGGGATTCACTGTATGCCGACGCGACGTTATGAGCCAGTATGGCTATAAAATATTTAAAATGCGTAACGCATGCGTTTGGCTCAGCGCACCCCCAACCTACGTTTCAAGCTGCGTTATGCGCGGATGGGCGGGCCGTACCAGACGTAGCACATGAGGTAGACGATGATGCCGGTGACGGAGACGTAGAGCCAGACGGGGACGGTCCACTTGGCCACGCGCTTGTGCTTGTCGAAGCGGCTGCGCAGGGCGGGGACGACGGTCATGATGATCATCGGCAGGCTGAGGATGGCCAGCGGGATGTGCGTGAAGAGGATGGTGAAGTAGACCGGACGGGTGAGGCCGGTGCCGGCGAACTTCACGTGGCCTGCATGGTAATGATAATAGAGGTAGCAGCCGAGGAATGCCGTGGAGAACAGCAGGGCGATGACCATGCTGACGATGTGCGGCTTCTTGTGGCCGAGCTTGATCATCGTGAGACCGAGGATGATGTGCAGCAGCGCGCAGCCGTTGAAAATCGTGTAGAGCTTGGGGAGTTCGGTGACGTCCATGGTTTATTTCGTGGCAGCAGGTACGTAAGGTGCCTTTTTC
>NZ_JBIPNG010000347.1:0-7103 GCF_044373815.1 Prosthecobacter sp.
TCCGGCCAGCTGGCCCAGGCATAGCGCACACCGATCGGCTGCTGCACAGCGTCGCTCCAGACAACGACTTCGCTGCCTTCGATCTTGGCTTTGGCCCATACCCACTTCTGATCGGCTCCGGCGATTTGGAAACTTTTCGGTTCTCCGCCATCACGGGTTTTCAGACCCGAGCCGGTGTGGGTGAACTGAATGCGAATCTTGTCTCCCTGAACGACGGAGGAAAGGTAGAGCGGACCGCAGTATTCAGCGCCGGATTTGCCATAGTCCTGGGCCAGGGCCCAGAGAGCGAGGCGGCGGCCGACCTCCTGCTTGTTCTTGGGATGGATGTCGTTTTGCTCACCAATGTCATTGATGATGGCGATGCCGCATTTGTCGAGCGTCTGAGCCGTCAGCGTCTGTGCTTCCTGAAGTTCAGCCCAGGTGTCCGGGATGCCGGGTTCCGTGGTCACGGGCTTGCCGTTGCCAAAGTTTGCCAGCTGCACGATGTAAAACGAGAACGCGTCCACCCACTGTTTGCGCCAGTCATTGATCATGGTGGGCAGGAGTTCCTGATACTGGAAGGCGCGGCGCTGGTTCGACTCTCCCTGATACCAGATGACGCCTTTGATGGCGTAGGGAATCAATGGGGCCACCATGCCGTTGAAGAGTACAGCGGGGTGGTGCGGTGTCTTGGTGGGATCTTCCGGCGGGCGTGGTGCTTGGGGCTTGGTCTTCTTCTGATTGGCGGGCAGCTTGGCATTTTCGGCGTCGATCTTTTGCACCTGCGCCTGCCAGTCGGCTTTAACTTTGTCAAAAGCCGCCAGTTCCTTGGGGCCATCCCATTTGGCGACGGCATCTTTCCAGTCAGTAAGCAATTCGGCGGCGCAGGGACGTTCTTCGAGCGCCTCGCGGCTCGTCCAAGCTTCGACACGCGTGCCGCCCCAGGAGGTGTTGATCAAACCAACCGGCACTTTCAGCACCTGGTGCAGGTGCCTGCCAAAGAAATAACCCACGGCGGAGAAATTACCCACATTGGCGCTGGTGGCCTCTTTCCATGCGCCTTTGCAGTCGGACTGTGGTGTCATGCTCGGGCTGCGTTCGACATTGAACATGCGAATCTGGGGATGATTGGCGGCGGCGATTTCCTCCTGGGCCTTGCCGGCCTGCTGCACGGTCCATTGCATGTTCGACTGCCCTGAGCAGACCCACACTTCGCCAACGAGGACGTTTTTCAGCGTGATCGTGTTTTTCCCTGCCACCACAAGATCGGCGGGCTGGGCATTGGCGTTCATGGGGTTCAGCGTGAGCGACCATTTGCCGGTCGGATCCGTGAGCGAACTGTGCGACTGATCACCAAAGGTGACCTTCACGTCTTCGCCGACTTCAGCGGTGCCCCAGATGCGAACGAGCTGTGACTGCTGCAGAACCATGCCGTCGGAGAAAATGGCTGGCAGTTTGACCTCGGCCTGCAGGCTGGTGGCCAGCAGGAGGAGGCAGAGAATGGCGTATTTCATGGTGAATTGTCGTATGAGGGGCAGGTCTGGGCAAGTAAGCCAAATGTCAGAGCAGGGTGTTGTCATCGGAGCGCTCCAGACGGCCGATCTTCTTTTTGATGGTCTCCAGCAGCACGGTCATTTCATGTACGCTGCGGAAGCACTCTTTCTGCGTCTCCTCATCCGCCAATCCGGGTACGGCGGGGTGAATCTTCATGAATTGCAGCGCGATGTTTTTGCAGGCTTCGCGGATTTGAGCGATGGCGGCGGGTCTGTCCATGTCGTCAGCGTAGAGCGCCCGCCCGCACGTGCAAGATGCGGATCAGTCTTCGCGTGGCTTCCGCACACGAAGTGAATCCTTGAGGCTGACAAAATCCGAAAGCAGGAAGATCACGGTGAAAAAGGCCAGCAGCACCTCCATCATCGTGACCAGCTTGGCCGGGACGGTCAGTGGCGTGACATCGCCAAAGCCGAAGAAGGAGAAATTAAGCACGCTGAAAAAGAAGAATTCAAAGAGCTGCTCACTCTGGTTCCACGCGGCGTCGATCGAACTGAAACTCGCCGGTTCCGCCGTTTCCAGGCACCAGTAGTCGAGCGCAAAGGCCAGCGTGATCTGAGCCATGTTCACTCCCATGAGGCCGAGAACGCGGTGATAGGGCATGTCATTCTGCGTGGCCATCAGGATGTGCTGGAGGTTTTCGACGAAAAAGAAGACCGTCTTGGCGAACGCAGCCGCCAGCACCACCAGGCAGAACGTGCGAGCGCTCAACCAGTGAGCCTCCCACAGTGCCTGCAGCCCCGCGGCCACCAGAACAATGACCACGACCTCACCGCCCTGGCGGATGACCTGCCTTGCAATGCCCGGTTCATTTTTCATTGCACGGATTTGAGACTTTCTTGCCCCCCTCGTCGAGCGTAATTTCGTCCGGCATTCGTCATTCGCCTTTCCGATTTCTCATTTAACCTCCGCCCATGAATCTCGTCTCCACCGCCATCCGTTATTCCACCTACCTGCTTGCCGTTGCGGGCGTGATCGCCATGGGGTTTGTGCTCCAGACCATCCGCAGCCAGGAGACAAAGATACCGCCACCGCCTGTCCTGCCGCCCCAGAAGAACGCGCCCGATGACATCGCGGCCACCGGCATCCTCGAAGCCAAGGACGAAAACGTTGCCATTGGCGTGCCGGCGCCTGGTCTGGTCGAGGCGGTCAAAGTCACGGTCAATCAACTCGTGAAGGAGGGCGATGACCTGCTCATCCTGGATGATCGCGAACTGCGTGCCTCGTTGCTTAAGCAGCAGGCGGCCATCGCCATCGCTCAGGCGAACATTGCCATCAACCGCGCCCAGCTGGCGAAGGTGCAGGACATGCTCGACCGCATGACGTCCATCACCGATCAGCGTGCCATCAGCCAGGACGACCTGCGCAACCGCACCAACGACGTGCTCGTGGCCAAGGCGCAGATGCAGGCTGCTGAAGCGCAGCTCTCCTCCGCCGAGGCCGACGTGCAGCAGACCGAACTGCTCATCGACCGCCTCACCGTCAAAGCCCCGAAGGCCGGCACCATCCTCCAGGTCAACATTCGTGCCGGCGAATACGCCTCCCCGGCGAACAAGGAACCAGCGCTTGTGCTGGGGGACATCTCCACGCTGCATGTGCGCGCGGATGTGGATGAACAAAACGCCATGGAAGTGGCTTCTGACCTCGACGCCATCTTCTCGCTGAAGAGCGACTCTTCGAAAAGGTTCAAAGTACAGTTCGTCCGCATCGAGCCCTACGTCATCCCCAAAGTCTCCCTCACCGGCGCCAGCACCGAACGCGTGGATACCCGTGTTTTGCAGGTCATCTACAAACTCGACAAACCCAAGGACCAGCCACTCTACGTCGGGCAGCAGGTGGATGTGTTCATTGCGCGGAAGAAGTGAGTCCTTGCCCTGAGACGAGCCTAAGGGGGCGAAAGACAGCGCATGATGCCCGCAGAGACTCGTTGAGTCTCCCCGATTTCCACGCATGAATACTCCCCTCAATCATTCGCATGCATTACCTTTCCACCCGCGGCCAGACGAAGCCGCATACTTTTTCTGAAGCCGTTGAAGCCGGGCTGGCTCCGGATGGCGGGCTGTTTCTGCCGGAGAAGCTGCCGAACATCGCTGACAAGCTGCCGGCGTGGTCCAAGCTGACCTATCCAGAGCTGGCTGCGGAGTTTTTTACGTTGTTCGCGCCGGAGATCAGCAATGCAGAGTGGCATCAGCTCACGGCGGAGGCATACCGGCGCTTTGATTCACCGGACGTGGCTCCGCTGAAGAAGATCACGGACAAGACTTATGTCCTTGAGCTGTTTCATGGTCCGACACTGGCCTTCAAGGACTTCGCGCTGCAGCTACTTGGACTGCTCTACAAACGCCAGGTCGAAAAAACGGGCAAAAGACTCTCCGTGCTCGGAGCGACTTCGGGGGACACAGGTTCGGCGGCGATCCATGGCTGCCTGGGTCGGGACGGCATCACGATTTTCATTCTATACCCCAATGGTCGCGTCGCGCCGCTGCAGGAGCGCCAGATGGCTTGCACGGGTGCGGACAACGTTTTCGCCATTCCCGTGCCCGGCACTTTTGACGATGCGCAGCGCGTGGTGAAAGAGTCGTTTGGCGACACCGCATTTGCGAAGGCAGTGAATCTGTCCGCTGTGAACTCGATCAACATCGCCCGTGTGCTGGCACAGTGCGTCTACTACATCTGGGCTTGTCTGAAGCTGCCGGAGAGTGCCCGTGCCACGGCGGAATACGTCGTGCCTACTGGCAACTTTGGCAACGTGATGGCCGGTTGGATGGCGCAGCAGATGGGCATGCCCGCAGGCGGCTTCCGCGTGGCAACGAATCAAAACGACATCCTTCATCGCTTCTTCACCAGTGGTGAGTACAGTCAGAGCGACGTGCACCCCAGTCATGCGCCGAGCATGGACATCCAGGCCGCGTCGAACTTCGAGCGCTTTCTTTATTACATCCTGGGTCAAAGCGCGGAGCGCGTGCGTGAGGTGATGGCGCAAATCAAATCTGGTGCCCCTTTCAAAATCGAACTGCCCAAAACCTCGCTGCGCTCCACCCGGATGGACGACGATCAGATCGTCCGCGTCATCTCGCAGATGTGGCAGGACTGGCAGTATGTACTCGATCCACACACCGCCTGCGCCTTTACCGACATGGCTAAGGACCGCGTCAGCGTGGTGCTGGCCACCGCGAGTCCGGCGAAGTTTCCCGAAGTGGTACAGCAGGCCACGGGCAACGAGCCAACGCATCCGACGCTCGAGGCGCTCAAGTCGAAATCGCTGCAAACCTGGCCGATGGCTGCGGATATGGCGACGGTGCAGGAGTTCATCCGGCAACAAACAAGTCACGGAAGCAAGGCTTGACGTGCGAGGCGGCTGCTTGGTTTAATACCCAAAAGGCCCCTCATGAAACTACCGTCCCTTTCCTTCGACTTCATCAAATCAACGGACCTTTCTCCCTACCTGACCAAGGGGGCGGATGCGGGCAATGGGGTGACGCTCATGATCGGAGACGTATACACCTACCTGTTGCTCGGCAGCGGGCCGCTTCTGATCATCGCCGCTCTCGTGCTGGTGAAGGTCATGTATGGGCGGGTGAAATTCTTTGCGCTGGAATTTGGCAACGGCGGTTTCTTTGGCCGCCTCAAGATCATCGGGCCGTCCATCGTCTTGGGGGTGGCGCTGTTTTTACTCGGTGCGGGGGCAACCTGGCTGGGATGGCAGAGCATGGGTTATTCCGTGACTCTCAGTGCCCAAGGGCTGCATGAGGTGACGCGCAGCCAGTCCATTCGATATGAATGGTCCGATGCGATGAGTGCCGCGGAACGCATCAAATCGACAGAATTCTGGGTGGCCTTCGCCAAGGATGGTCGCAAGTGCCGCGTGGCTTTTCAGCAGCGCTACATCGGCGAAAAGCTTCAGGACAATGCGATCGCCATTGCAGAAGCCGCGCTGGCTTATTCCAAGGTGCCGCGCATCAAGCAGGACGGCTCTATTTCAGCGCCTTGACCAGCACCTTTGAGTTCCGTCCGCTCTTGTCGTACTTTTCACGGCGGCTGAGCGGCAGAGCATCAGGATCGGTGACGGTGTAGCCCATTTTTTCCTCGAAGAATCGAAACGCCTGCGTGCTGAGCGCCACAATGATCTCGCAGTTCCGCTGCCGTGCCTGCTCTTCGGCAAAAGCCACGAGCTTGCGGCCATGATTTTTGTTTTTGTGCGAGCGCCGCACAAAGAGACAGGCCAGTTCGGCGATTTTTCTGCCGTCCTCCTCATAGGCATGCACGGCCACGGAGCCGATGGGGTTGCCATCGAGTTCAAGCACGAAGAAGTCTTTGATCTTGGATTGAATCTGATCGCGCGTGCGTGGCACCAGCGCGGCATCGTCCACGCTCTGCTGCATCATGGAGAGCAGGGCAGGGACGTCGGAGGCGCGGGCCTTGCGGATCTGCTGGTAGTCATCGGCATGGATCATCGTGCCCACGCCTTCATTGGAGAAGAGTTCGGCCAGCAGCGCTTCATCCTGTGTGCCATCGACGATGTGAACCCGCGGCACGCCTTCCTGGCAGGCCAGTGCGGCGTAGCGCAGTTTTGAGAGCATGCTCACGTCATGCTTCGAATCCTTGCGCTTGTGCATCTCCTTTGCTTCCGCGACCGAGAGCTGCTCCAGACGGGTGCCGTCGGGGGCGGTGATGCCGGATTCGGCGACGAAGATAACCTTTGCCGCCTGCAGGGCGATGGCGACTTCCACGGCTACCGCATCAGAGTTCAACCTCAGTGTGGCGCCTTTGCCGTCATAACCGAGCGGCGGCAGAATGGGGATGATGTCGGCTTTGAGCAGCGCCCGGATCGATTCTTCATCGACGCGCTCAATGCGGCCGGTGAATTCCAGATCAATGCCATCAATCACGCCCGCTGGATGCACCGCGAGCGCATTGGAAACAGCGACGGGCATCTCCAGCGCGGTCAGATCAGCCATCAGGTCGCTACACTGCCGCATGATGGCGTCCACCGCGATCTCGATGCCTGCGGCGTCGGTCCGGCCCATGCCGTCGTCATTGTAGAGAGAGATGCCGCGTTTCTCGGCAAGCATGCGCACCTGCGCACGTGCGCCAAAGACGAGCACGACCTCGATGTTCAGAGATTGCAGCACCGCCACGTCCTGGAGCAGGCTGGCAAAGCCCGGCTGCATCATCAGCGCGCCATCAAAGGCGATCACAAAAACGCGCTGCCGGAATTGCGGCACGTAGCGCAGGATGCCGCGCAAGTCTTCGAAGCGCTGCTGGGGTTTGGCGGGGTCGTTGTTCACTGTTGGAGTGATCAAGATAGCACAACACCAGCGATTTCGTCCCAAAGTTTGTCGATCTCCTTGGGGCCGTGCGAAGGCCTGCCGGCTTTCGAGAACCAGTAGTCCGCGTTCCACTGGTCGCCTTCGATCACATGGAGCAGCGCATGAATCCAAGAACCCATCTTCGTGTGGATGTCCTGAGCGATGTTGTGCGCGGCGTCCCAGTTTCCCTGCTTTGCGTGCCAGAGGGCCAGGGCCTCGGGTGAAATGGCTTCAGCCGCGGCTTGCGTAGCGGTTTTGAGTTCA
>NZ_JBIPNG010000333.1:0-7391 GCF_044373815.1 Prosthecobacter sp.
AGCTGGGCTGCACCCGCATTCTTCTGGGCAGCAGCAGAGCCTTTTTGCAGGACGGTCTGACGCGCTACAAGGGCAAGTGGATGGACGGCTTCAATCAGGATGATGGGCACATCACCGCCAACCACGTCCTGCTGTTGCGATGGAACCGGCTGGCTGGGCCAGTGGCGGAGTTTTTGAGCAGCGCAGGGCTCATTCATCATGAACAGTCCGGCTATTCCGCACTGTGGGCATTTCCAAGTCATCTAGCCCTGAGCGCGGAAACTCTTCAAAAGCAGTACGAAGTATTGAAATTGAAAGATCTATACCGTTTCCGCATCCTGCTGCCGGACAAGGCTCCACCCGGCTTTGTGTGTCCGCCGGAGGTGCGCTTGATCGAAATGCCTGCAGCGGAAAAGGCCGGGGCGGGTGGCATCATTGGCCTCGATTAACCTGAAAACCAACCTTGTGGCAGTCCCGCGCCCAACTAAAATTTTAATCTTTATTTAGGCGTATTTAGTTTTGCTTCAGGCACACTCTTTATCATAAAGAGAGGCAGTTTATAAAGCCATGGTCCAGAAGATTTCATTTCACGAACATCGATCCATCATCGCGCAAATCCGGCGTGAAGTTTACACGACCGGCCTGCTGCATGAGATCGATGAATTTGATGAATTCGCCCATCATTTTGCGCTCTTCAACTCAGCCAAAGAAATCACAGGCGTGATCCGCATGCTGCGCAGTGACGAAGTGCCGAGACTGGAACTGCAAAGTGAATCTGATGCGCAGGACCTGGTGTTTCCCCAGAGTGGGCTCATCATGGAAGTCTCACGCGGCTGCGCGCGAAAAAGCACCACCAGCATGCCGCTGATGCAGCTGGCCGTGGCCATGCAGCAATATGCCAAAGAGCAGAAGGCCGCACATGTGGTCACCAAATCCGGCAAGCGCCTGCTGCCGCTGTACCAGACCATGGGCTTTCGTGTCTTCGGCAAGCCATTCTACTCCGACTGGTTTGACGACCGCAAGACCGGGCTGTTGAGCATCCCGATCATCTACGACTTCGTCAAACCCGGTGTGGTTCCCGCCGTGGCCGTCCCTCCGCCCCAGCAGCATGAGGAGGAAGAAGTGCTGGTGTGGTAAAACGACTGAGTGAAGTGGTGGCACGAGCAGTGCGGGCACAAAAAACCGCGTGACGCCAGAGCGCCACGCGGTTGTAAATCAATCCGTAGCTATGCCGATCAGTCGAGATCAGCAATGCGCACGGGCTTGCCACCCTGCTCGGCGCTTTTGTCGGAGGCAAAGATGACTTCAAAGGTGCGCAGCGCTTCGGGGAAGCTGGTGAGCGGCATTTCCTTGCCTTCGTCCAAGGCGTCAAAGAAGGCCTGGAACTGAGTTTCGTAGGGGTGGTCGCTCACGTCACCGGAGTCGAGCATCTTCATGGAGAGCTTGCTCCAGGCGTGCTTGTCGGTGTGCAGCTTCATGGAGTGGAACTTATCATCCAGCAGGCTGCCCTGGCTGCCACACAAGTGGGTGTGGAAGTAGTAGGGCTGCAGGCAGTCCACCACGGCGGCGGATTTGCCCACGGCACCGTTCTTGAAGTGAATGAGGGTGACGCTGGTGGTGTCGTACTCGTAGGGCTTGAAGATCTCGCTCTGCGTCTTGGTGGAGAAACTGGTGACGCTTTCGATCTCGCCACCCATGACCATGAGCAGGGCATCCAGCGCATGGCAGCCGGCGGTGAGCAGCGCGCTGCCGCCGTCCTTCTTGCCCGTGTTCCAACGGAACTGGCCATACCAGGGGCCGATGCCGTGGTAGTAGTCGACTTCGCCATAATGGATGCTGCCAAGCAGGCCTTCATCGATCAGCGCCTTCGTGACCTGAAACTGATTCGAGAAGCGGCACTCAAAGCAGACGCAGCCCTTCACGCCATTGGCCTTGGCTGCGGCGACGATTTCGCGCACTTCCTGCAGCGAGTTGGCCATCGGCTTTTCGAGGATGATGTGCTTCTTCGCATTGGCCGCCTTGATGGCCTGATCCCGGTGCTGGCTCGGGTAGCTGGAGATGTCCACCACGTGGATGTCTGGATTGGCCAGCATCTCGTCGAGGTTCTGGTAGCTCTTGATGGGCGTGCCGTGCTTCGCGGTCAGTTCGGCGTCGTCCAGTTTGCGGGAGGAATAGATCGCGGTGACCTGGCCCTGTTTGGTTTTGTTGATGGCGTCAATGTGAGCGCTGGCGGCCCAGCCGTATCCGATGATTCCGACGTTGTATTTCTTCATGGTGAGTGAGTGCATGCTCCAAACCGGAGGCATGATTGTCAATATCAATACCCGGTACGGAAGTGTCTCTTTCGAGTCTTTTTGCGCCAGCGTGCACGCATTAGGCGGCGCACAACCACTCCGACAATCTTCTCATCCCGGCTGAGCAGCACAAAAATAACAAAGCCGCGTTGTTCACGCGGCTTTGCAGAGGGGTTTTAAACTGGAGAGGCCCGCTTATTCAGCGTCGTCTTCAGCAGTGGCGGCTTCGCCAGCGGCGGAGACGTTCAGCTTGACGGTGGCGGTGATTTCGTGGCCGAGCTTGACGACGATTTCGAAGTTACCGGTGCTCTTGATCGGCTTTTCGAGGACGATCATGTGACGATCCACTTCGATCTTGGACTCTTCGGAAAGAGCCTTGGCGATGTCGATGGTGGTGATGGAACCGAAAGCCTTGCCGCCCTGACCGGTGGAAAGGGTGAGCTTGAGCTTCACCTTCTTCAGCTTGGAGGCAATCTTTTCAGCTTCAGCGACTTCCTTGGCTTCGCGCTCGGCACGCACGGCCTTGAGACGCTCGGTGTAGCGGAGGTTGCCCTTGGTGGCTTCATAAGCCTTGCCCTGGGGAAGCAGGAAATTGCGCGCAAAACCGCGCTTCACGCTGACGACGTCAGCTTCGGCTCCGAGGCCTTTGATTTGTTCTTTGAGAATAACTTGTGTGTTTGGCATGGCGACATTCCCTCGGGGAAAAAGGGGCGCGAAACTACACGCCTCCTAAGTTCTGTCAAAGGCGGATTCTAGGTTCTTTTGAAAGTGTGGGTTCCACTTCAGATCCCCATGTTGGCCAGCGTGGTCGCCAGCCGGTTCATAAAACCCGTCGCTTCCGGGTGCGCAGCCTCAAGTTCTTCCACGGAAGAAAGCCACTGGCCCTGGGCCTGCCCGGGTTCTGCGGTGGGGGCTTCAGCCTCGGTCTGTGCCAGCAGCTCAAGCAGCTTGGTCTTCGCGGCTTCTGGCAGATCGCCTGCGTCTGCCACCAGTGTCTTGAGTTGTTCCAGTTGCTCTGTGTTCATGGTTTTCCCACTCTGTCACTGTGAGCATGTCCCGACAAGAGTTTTGATGCCGCAAGAATGTGCGAGTCATGCGGTCAAATCGCCACGTCCTGCGACCGACAGCAGCGCGAGCACGCTGATGCTGTCGCGGATGCGTCCATCACGCGCCATTTGAATGGCTTCGACTAGAGGAAGGCGCAGGACTTCAAGTTCTTCCGTGTCCTCGGGCTGGGCCTCGGTGTGGGTCAGGCCGGTGGCGATGAAGATGTCGCAAACCTCGTTGCTAGTGGAATTCGAAAGCTGGATGCCGGAGAGCAGGGGACTGATGGTGGTGGCGACGATGCCTGTTTCCTCCCTCAACTCACGCCGCGCCGCTTCCACCGGGGATTCACCGGCAGGACAACCGCCTTCGGGGATCTCCCACTCGTAGCGTCCGTGGCAGTAGCGCCACTGGCCCACGAGCCAGGTGTGACCTTCTTCATCCACAGGAATGACGCCGACCGCGATGTTCTTGTACTCCACCACGCCATAGATGCCGGGGCCGCCTGTGGGTTTGAGCACCTGATCCTCGCGCACGCGGATCCATGGATTGGCATAGGTCTCGCGGGTGGAAAGGGTCTGCCAGGGGTTCGGATGCTGGGGGAGATGCATGATCAGAGAATCAAGGATCACTTTACCGTCGAAAGCACCAAGCCATCGCTCTCCACCTGGTACTTCTGGATCGCCTTCAGCACAGGGCCCAGCGTCTTGTCATTCTGATAGGGGCCCATCACGCCGTACATCGCCATGCCTTTGACCATTTCCTCCGGTATCGTCTTGCCCGGCACCCGCACGGCACTGACTTTGGCATCCGGTCCCAGCTCGGTCATTTCAAGGGTATAATCCACTTCGCCGACGAGGTAACGCTTGGAGTCCTCCCAGAATTTTTTGTTCATCGGCAGGCTGACATCGGTGATGAGGGTCTGCTTGGCCGCATCCAGCGACTTGACCCGAATCATGTCTTTGTAGCTGCCGCTGCCGCCGTCTGGAGCCAGCGTGAGCATGGAGTTGAGGTCCGCCACGCTGAGCTTCATCGTGGCCGTTTTGCCTGCATTCGCTAAGGCTGCAAAGTCGGTGAGCTTTTTCTCCAGGTCTGGCGCCGCCGCCACGTCAGGCAGTTTGGCGGGAGCCGACTGAGTGATCGCAGCGATGGCGGCATCCATCGTGGTCAGCGTGTAATAGCCCCACCAGATGATGAAGACGAAGACTCCGACCACCGCACTCATGATGATGCAGCCGTAGCCAGAGTGGAACTCGCCCGTGGGAACTTTTTGAATCTTTTCCATCCCTCATCTGAATGCGGCGGTGGCAAAGATCAAGCTGGGGTTCGTCCGGGTGTGGATGAGATGCTCATGGAGCAAGTCCAGCCTGCAGCCCTTCCAAGGCCGGCTGACTGGCCGCCTTCGAGTAACCTGCACGGGCAAGGCGCTGGCCTGCCTCCACAAGAACTGCGGCGGATGCTGCGGGACTGCGTGGCTTGGCGAGGCTGGCGA
This sequence comes from Prosthecobacter sp., assembly GCF_044373815.1. Lineage (GTDB taxonomy): Bacteria > Verrucomicrobiota > Verrucomicrobiia > Verrucomicrobiales > Verrucomicrobiaceae > Prosthecobacter. The sequence continues at coordinate 4,810 of NZ_JBIPNG010000333.1, forward strand.
TCATCTTCTGCCCGATCTCATCCAAAGCCGGACGCACGGTCAGCTTGAGGTCGGGCACCATGACATAGGAAGTCACCCCCTGAGAATGCTGCTGCAGCCATTCCTCTTGTACCACTTTAGCCGCCACCATCTGCCCGGTGAAAAAGCGCCGCACGTTCTCTTCCTTCAACCCGGCAGCGACACCGCGCTGCGTCATCGTGCGCAGCAGTTCCGCTTCGCGTACAGGGTCTGTGATGGGCAATGACTTCACCTGCTTGGCCAGGGCAACTTCATCCATCCAGTTCAGACGTTCCACCATCAGGACTGGCAAGGTCTTGGGGGAAGAACAGGCGCACGGCAGCAGGGTCAGCACACACGACAGGAGTGAAAGAGTGACAGATTTCATGGAACGAGATTAGGCACTTGAGGCTGAAGTCGTCCACTGCTTTGGCGCGCTCCAAAGCAGTCTCAGCTATAAGTTCCCAGGACCTGATGAACGTTTTCGATGGCCATGCTGCCTTCACCTACGGCGGCGCTGCAACGTTTGACGGAACCCGAGCGTACATCGCCTGCGGCAAAAACACCTGGACGGCTGGTCTCAAAGGGATAGGGCGCACGATTTGCGTTTTTCCAGGCGGGAGCATCGGCCACGGCCTGCCCGGTTTTGATGAAGCCTTTTTCATCACGCAGGATCTCGGGCGGCAGCCACTCGGTGCAGGGTCTGGCACCGATCATGGAGAACACCGCTGCGGTTTCCACGGTGCGGACTTCGCCGCTCTTGGTGTTGAGGATTTCAACCGACCTCAGCCGGTCATCGCCCATCATTTTCTGAACCTGGGTATGATAAAGGATCTCGATGTTGGACCTCGTAGTCACCCGGTTGGAAAGGTAGCTGGACATGCTCTTGGTGAGGTCTCCACCACGGATCACCATGATGACCTTTTTAGCCACTTCGGACATGAACATCGCGGCCTGCCCGGCGGAATTGCCGGCACCGACAACGATGATGGTGTTGTCTTTGCAGAATTTGGATTCCATCTTCGTCGCGGCGTAGTACACGCCCATGCTTTCGAATTTTTCGCGGCCCTCGGCATCGATCAGATTGTACTGAGCACCGGTGGAGAGGATCACGCATTTCGACCGCAGAACGGTCACGCTGCCTTCGATCCGCAACTCCGCGCCATACTCTCCCTCCGCAAACGAGAGCGTCAGTGCGCGGGATGGAGTGGAGAACTTCGCGCCAAAGCGATGTGCCTGAAGCTGGGCGCGGCTGGTGAGCGCTCCGCCGCTGATCCCGGTGGGGTAGCTGAAGAAGTTTTCGATCAATGAAGACGATCCCGCCTGGCCTCCCGGCGCGAAGCTTTCCAGCACCACCGTTTCGAGTCCCTCCGAAGCGCCATTCACCGCCGCCGCCAGTCCGGCTGGGCCAGCGCCGACGATGGCCAGATCGCAGAGCAGTTCAGAGTCCTGCTCGGTCGAAAGCGGGCGCAGCAGTCCGGCCACGCGAGCCACATCCAGAATGGTGGGATCCGGCGTGACGGTGCCGTCGCTGGCAATCAACACCGGGAGGTCGGCTGGCGTGAGGCCGCGCAGTTCACAGATGGCCAGACCTTCGGTGGATGTGGCATCGATCAGGCGATGCATGACGTGATTCTTATCGAGGAAATCGTCGATGCGATGTCCCAGGCTGCAGCGGGGGCTGGCGAGGATGCGGAGGCCCGCGAATTCCTTGTCCCGCATCAGGCGCTCGCGCCGCATCATGAAGGCCTGCACCAGTGGCTCACCCACGCCGGGCAGTTCGGCCAGCGCCCACCTCAGCTTGTCGGCAGGAACGAGAAGGACCTCGGACTTCTCTGCCTTTCCCCGGTAGCTGGCGAGCGACGAGGTGCCGGTAAGCATGGACACCTCGCCCACGAAATCGCGCGGCTTTGGGTTCGCGAGGATTTGCTCCACGCCATCGCGATTCTCAAACACCTCCAGCTCGCCACTGATCACGAGCGCCATCGGGAACTCCCGCTGCCCAGCTTTGACGATGATCTCTCCCGCGCGGATTGTTTGTCGAACTCCGAGCGCCTCCAGTTGCGCAAGCTGATGGTCATCCAGTTTCGGAAACGCGATGCTTTCGGTGTCGCGATAAAAAAGCTCGTCCTTCTCTTCAGCGGTCATGGGGTGAATTCTTCCGCACTCGGAGGCAGGCGCAACGTAAAGTACGCATGAGCTTTAACTCGTTCTGGATTCTGGCTGCTTGAGGAGTTTTCCAGAACGAGCTAAGGCTCATCAGCATCTTCATCTTGAAACCAACTTCCCCATCGAAAATTCTCATGGCCATGTCCGGTGGCGTAGACAGCAGCGTGGCCGCCGCCGAACTCGTGCGCGCAGGGCATGACGTGTCCGGCGTGTACATGAAGAACTGGATCAATGAGGAGAACATCATCGGCCATTGCCCGTGGGAGGAGGACATCACTGACGCCGAGGCCGTGGCCAAGCAGCTGGGTATCCCGTTTCGTGTGGTCAATCTCATGACGGAATACCGCGAAAAGGTCGTGAAGTACCTGATCGAAGGCTACCAGGCCGGCATCACGCCAATTCCCGATGTGATGTGC
>NZ_JBIPNG010000334.1:0-7389 GCF_044373815.1 Prosthecobacter sp.
CGGCCGGGCCTTTGGTGGCAGACCACACTGGGACGAGCGTGTCGCGGTCCCACTCCCGGGTGCGTGCCCGGTCACAATGCCCATGGGCGAGGTTCAGCACCTCCTGCCCATGCTGCCAGATGGAGACCGAAGCCCCCATCTCCCAGCGCGTGCGGAAGCTCTCTTCGAACCAGGCACGTACTGCCGCAAGACTTGCGGAACTGCCGGGAAAACTCATGCGTGGTGGGACTCCAGTTGCGCCCGCAAACAGTCGAGATCGCGGTCTCTTCTGGCATGCTGGCGCAGTTCACCGTCCATCTCAAAAGCCCGCTTCAGATAGGAGAGAGATTTGTCCAGATGACCGAGGCAGGCGTTGTAGCAGCCCATGTTGTAATAATAGACCGGCTTGGCTCGCAGGGTGGCGGGACCGCGCGAAAGCACATCCACCGCCTCGGCGGTGCGCCCGAGTTCATGCAGGCAGAAAGCCGCATGAATGAAGCCGCCGGGCTCCATCGGTTCCTGGGAACAAAGCCTGGTGGCCAGCGTCAGTGCCTCGTCCCACCGGTGTCCGCCCATGAGGCAGAGCAGTGTGATCTCGATCACATCCACCCGGTTGTGCATTTCCGCCGGCAGTGGGGACAATTCCACCCGAGCCTCGTCAAAGAGACCCAGCTCCACGTATCCCTGGGCGGCGATGATCCTGCGTTCAGCTTCGGTCATTTTTGAGTATGAATGGCCTGATCAGAACGCAAAGCATGCGCGGGAACAAGGTTTTTCGTGCCTGACGACACGCAAAAAGAGGTTCATTCGCCCATGGATGCTTCAAACAGCGGCCGCTTTCACGTCCCGCAATTTCTTTGCCACCTCCATGCGCGATCCAATTTCCCAGCAGCTCCAGGTGGCGATGTAGCTGACGAGAGACACCACCGACCCGAGAATGATCCCGCCGACCAACATGACCGGTGCATGCTCCTTGAGCACGATCCAGGCCTCAACCATGGACTCGGGCAGATGCTTGGGAAACGGCGAGGTGGGCACCGTGGTGTAGAGGGCCAGCACCCATTTGCCGATGGCGTATTCCAGCCACGCCATGAACGGCACGGTGACCGGATTGCTCACCCAGCACAGGGCGATGGCGATGGGGATGTTCACCCGGAAAATGGCGGACAGAATGATGGCCGCCGGAGTTTGGATCGGCAGCAGTTGCAGGGTGATGAACATCCCCACGGCCATGCCTCCGGAAAGCGTGTGCTGCGTGGGCTTCCACACGCGCTTGTCGAGAAAGTGCCGTGCAAACCAACGCCGGGTTGGGCTTTGCCTCAGTTTGCGGGGATGTTTGAGAAAGCGGATGGTTTTGAACACCGAACGGCGAAACCAGCCACGGGCGAGCGCGAGCATGCTCAGTTTCCTCCCCCATTATAGACCCAGATCAGCAGCGCACTGCCAAGCGCGATTCGATACCAGGCAAAACCGTTGAACGTATGCCCCTGAACAAAACGAATGAGCCACTTCACCACGACGAAGGCAGAGACAGCGGAAACCACCGTGCCAAGGACAACCATGCCCCAGTCCTCATTCCCTGCCTCACCGTCCTTGATCGCAGAGAGGATTTTGAATGCCCCGGCCGCCATCAGCGTGGGAATGCCCAGCAGGAAGGAAAACTCCGTGGCGGCAGGACGTGACACGCCAAAAGCCAGCGCCATCAGGATGCTGGCCCCCGAACGCGAGGTCCCGGGAAACACCGCCGCCAGCAGCTGCGCCAGCGCCACGGCCACCACGACCGTCCAGGTGATGTCCGCCGTGCCCGTCTTGTCCTTGTGCAAAAACTCTAAAACCAGGATGATGAATCCGCCGATCAACGTCGCCCACGCCACGGGGGGAATCGTCTCCGGCAGTTTGATGCCGAACTTCTTGATGATCAAACCACCCACGGCAGTAATGAAGAAAGCCACAAACAGCTTCGCCAGATAATCCCGTGTGCTGGCGTCTCCAAGGGTCGAGGCCAGATGTTTGAGCCGCCCGGTGAATACGGCCAGCACCGCCAGCACGGCCCCGCTTTGGATCACCACGTTGAACAAGTCGCTTTTCTGCGGCAGCCAGTGCAGATTTTGCGGGATGAGAAGGTGCCCGGTGGAGGAGATGGGCAGGAATTCGGTGACACCTTCAATGATGCCGAGGAGAATGGTCGCGAGCCAGGGGGGCATTGCGGGAATAGGGAGGGGTTGGGTAAAGGACTTGGAACCATCAGGCGGGCGGCGCAGTTTGCAACTTCACTGAATACATTGAACCTGATAATTCGCAGCAAGCCGCCATTCTCTTCCACCGCAATGGTTTTCAGGCTGGCCTTTGCAACGATTTCGACTACCATCTCAATCCCTTCGGCATGCCAGCCAGTGCCTCCCATTCTCCCATCTCGTTGTCTGCCCCCCGTTTTTCGTGGTGGCACGCGCTGATGTGTGCTTGCGCTGCGTTGGTCCTGACGGTGCCTGCCGTCGCTCAGTCCGGCTCCACGATTCGCGTTCGTCTGGCGGATGGCTTTGATTTTCCTGTGGGCAAGCCGGACGCCGACGGCTTCTATAAAGCACGCGGCTACTGGCCCAACGGTCACCTGGGTGAAGACTGGAACGGCCGCGGCGGCGGTGATACCGATCTCGGGGCGCCGATTTATTCCATAGGCCGTGGCGTGGTGATTTTTTCGCAAAACATCGGCGTCGGCTGGGGCAACTGCATCTTGGTACGCCACATTTTCCGCGAGGCTGATGGCAAAGTCGCCATGGTAGACTCGCTCTACGGCCACCTGCATGAGCGCAAGGTCAAGCTCCATGACCTCGTCGAAAAAGGCCAGCTCGTCGGCACCATGGGAGGTAACAACGGCATGTACCCGGTGCATTTGCACCTGGAAGTACGCAAGAATCTGCAGATCGGCATGAACCGCTCCTCGTTTGCCCGTGATTCCTCCAACTACTACAGCCCGACGGCCTTCATCAACGCACGCCGCGTCCTGCCTTCGAGCATGCAGAAATACTCCGTGCCTGTGAACAATTTCGCCCCCTACGGACGGGCGCTGGCAGATACCAACAGTGATGGCTCAAGCACCGCCAGTGTGGATGTTCCCGCCTTCAAAGGCGGCTCTGGCACGGGCAAAGATGACTCCAAACAGGAGGATGACTTCTGGTCACGCCTGAAAGCCAAAATGCGAAACGGCCAGACCACGGACGCCACCGACGAAAAACGTTGAGCAATCCACGGGGTATAATAGCCCTTGATTCATCGCTACCCGTGGTGGCATCTTTGCTGCTATAATAGGACCTCTTACTCCCGGCCATGCAAATACCGCCCCGCTCCTCCCCTCCCCGATCCGTCTACGGCGGCAGTCTTGTGCCTGTTCTCATCGTCGTGGGCGCACTCGCTCTCAGCACCGCCATTTTCTTCCTCTTTACCAAGAAGAAGATTCAGTCCCAAAAGGACGCCGTTGCCGAAGCTCCAGGTGCCACCGATTCAACCTCCAAATCAGCCGCTGAGACCGCCAAGTCGGCTGCACCGGCAGTCCCCGCCAAGCCACCCACGGTGAAACCTCCGGAGCCCCCGAAGCCCGCTCCCCCCGCATTTGCCTTCGCTCGTCCGCTGGATCTGGGCCGGCAGCTGGTGCGCAGCCTCACCACGGGAGATTTTGCCACCGCAGGCAAGCTCGCAGCCGCCTCAGATGCGGAGCAGTCAAACAGCGCCGCCAAGCTCTTCGAAAAACTCGCTTCCATGGGCTACAAGCCTGCGGCGGAGGATCAGGTGGAGTTGCTCGGCCTTGTCGAGAACCGCACCCGCATCACCCTTCCCTTTGTCATGGCTGGCTCACAGGAAACCGTGCGCATTCAGCTGGATCTTGAGCGTGACGAAAAAATGGGCTGGAAGGTCGCCAAAGCCACCCTGCCCAAGGCCATGAGCAGCGCCATCGCCGCCATGCCGGCCTCTTCCCCAGCTGCTACACCAGCCCCAGCCACGCCTGGCACTCCGGCTCCAGCCCCTGTCGCTGCCGCCTCCATGAAACCGCTCTTCACCGTTGAGGACGGCACCGACGCCCTGGCCTTCGCCAGCGATTTTGTCCGCCACCTCCTGAAGCACGACTTCAACGCCGCTCGCGCTTTTGTCGATGACAAAAAAGTCCCGGTCGAGCGCCTTCTCGGCCTCTGCATCGTCTTTGAAGAGGGCCAGTATTCCTTGAATCCGGCCAAGCCGCTCATCGTAACCATCGCCAACCCCGAAGTCTCCTGGGTCATTGCCCAGGTGCAGTCCGAGTCGCTCCAGCAGAACACCGAATTTGGTGTGGAGCTCAAGCGCGCAGACACCGCCCAGCCATGGAAAATCGTGGGACTCAATCTCTCCGACATCCTCGGCTCCTTCGCCAAAAGCGCCTCCAAGCTCGGCGTGCCTTACACGCCCATCGTGAAGAATCCCAAGGGCGGCGAATCCCTCGCCCTCTACTTTGAATACGACCGCGCCGAACTGCATCCACGCGCCTTGAAGCAGCTCGAAGTCATCTCCGCCCTCATGAAGGCGGACCCTTCCAAGAAGCTGCGCATTGCCGGCCACACCGATGAAAAAGGCGAGGATGACTACAACATCCGTCTCTCACGCGGACGCGCGGAGTCCGTGAAAAAGCAGCTCGCCATCCTCGGCGTCCCAGCCGACCAGGTGGAAACCACCGGCCTTGGCAAAGCCCAGCCGCTCAGTCCCAACAAAAAATCCGACGGCACCGACGATCCCGAAGGCCGCAGCCACAACCGCCGCGCTGAGATCTACCTCGATTTCTGATTCTTTGCCGCGTCTTGCACCGTTGTCGCGTCCGCCTAATCTGGCGCACGCATGAAGAAAAAGTCCCCACCCGCCCCGCCACCACCCGAATCATCGTGGAAGGCCGGGATGTTCCTCGGTGGCATTGCCGCAGGCGTGGTGGGCTTGGTCGCATGGGCCTTGTGGCCGCAGAAAAAGTACACCCCTCTTCCCGCTCCCGTAGCAGTCTCCCTCGCGAAGGCTGAACCCTACGCGATGCCGGACGAAAAAACGGCCTTCGCCCAATACGCCGGCTCCCAAAGCTGCCGCGAATGCCACGCCGATCAGTTCGCCAAATGGCAGGGTTCCCACCACGGCCTCGCGGAACGCAAACCCGATCCCACGCTAGACGACCCGGCCTTCGTCCCCACCCGCAGCTTCCAGCACGGCACGCAGGCGACAGAGGCACGCAAAAACGGCAGCGACTACGAACTGACCGCCCTCGGCTTCGACAATAAAGTCACCCCCTATCGCGTCGAGCGCGTCATCGGCCACGATCCGTTGCGCCAGTTCCTCGTCGACGGTGGCCATGGCCGGCTTCAGGCCATGGAAGCCTGCCTCGATCCAAAGAAAAACGAGTGGTTCAATGTTTATGGCAACGAAGACCGCAAGCCCGGCGAATGGGGCCACTGGACCGGTCGCGGCATGGTGTGGAACCAGATGTGCGCCTCCTGCCACAACACCCGCCTGCGCAAAAACTACGACGCCAAGACCGATGCCTACCGCACCACCATGGCAGAGATGTCCGTGAGCTGCGAATCCTGCCACGGCCCCATGAAGCCGCACAACACCTGGCAGCACACCCATCCCGGCGCCAAAGGCGATCCCACGCTCACCAAATTCACCCGCGACCAGCACATCGAAAACTGCGCCGGATGCCATGCCCTTCGCGGTGAAGTCACCGGCGATTTCGTCCCCGGCGAATCCTTCTGGGACCACTACCGCCTCACCATCACCGATCAGACCGACACCTTTTACCCCGACGGCCAGATTCGCGGAGAGGACTACGAGTTCAGCAGCTTCCTCAGCAGCCGCATGCACAACGCCGGCGTCCGCTGCATGGACTGCCATGACATGCACAGCATGAAGACCATCCTGCCCGGCAACCAGCTCTGCATGCGCTGCCACACCCCCGGCGGCTTCCCCAACGCACCGCCCATCATGCCGGAGGCGCACAGCTTCCATCAAACCACCAGCACCGGCAATCAGTGCGTGAACTGCCACATGCCCCAGACGGTTTACATGCAGCGCCACTCGCGGCACGACCACGGCTTCACCATTCCCGATCCGCTGCTCACCAAGCATTTCAACGTGCCCAACGCCTGCAACAAATGCCACACCGACAAAACCACCGACTGGGCGCTCGAAGCCACCCAAAAATGGTGGGGCCCCAAAATGGACCGCAAAACGCGCACCCGCGCCACGCTCATCGCCCAGGCTCGCCAGGGGAATGAAGAGGCCCGCAGCGGACTCATCGATCTGCTCAGCAGTGATGAAATACCCCACTGGAAAGCCAGCGCCACGCTGCTGCTGGATCGCTGGATTGACCAGCCCTCAGTTCAAACCGCCGTCGCCGCCCAGTTACAGCACGCCCATCCCCTTGTGCGCGAAAGCGCCGTCCGCACGCTCGAACCCATGTTGCAAAGCGGTTCGATCCGCTCGGCCATCGAGCCCCTGCTCAATGACCCCGCGCGCAGCGTGCGCGTCTCCGCCGCATGGGCCCTGCGCGAGGGCCTGCACCTCGACTCCCCCGCCGGCCAGGACCTGCAGCACATGCTCAACTGGAACGCCGACCAGCCCAGCGGCCAGATGCAGCTCGCCCAGTTCGAGTTTGCCCGGCGCAATCTCTCCGCCGCCACCCAGCACATGGAAACCGCCATCCGTTGGGATCCAAACTCACCTCCTTTCCATCACGACCTGGCCATGATGTACAGCACCACCGGCCAAAGCCAGCTCGCCATCGCCAAGCTCCGCGATGCCATCAAACTCGCCCCCAATCACGCCGAGTATCATTACGAACTCGGCCTCGCTCTCAGCGAAACCGGCGACATCCCGGCCGTGATTCAATCCCTGCAGGAAGCCACCCGTCTCGATCCCGGCCTCTCCCGCGCCTGGTACAATCTGGGCCTCGCCAAAAACGGCCAGGGCGACATCCCCGGAGCCCTCGGCGCATTACAACGCGGCGAACTCGCCAATCCCCGCGATTCCGGCATCCCCTATGCCCGCGCCACCATCCTCGCACGCCAAAACCGCATCCCCGAAGCCATCGCCGCACTCGATCGCGCCTTGCGCATCTCACCCGGCTACGCTGAGGCCCTGGAACTCCGCGCTGCTTTGACGCGGCGCTGATCAGCCGTCAGCCTTCTTCCACTCTTCACCTTCCTCGTCGTCGTCATCGCCGCCGAAGCCGTCGTCATATTCATCCTCACTCTTGCCGGGTTCGAGGCCCGCAATGGTGTTGATGTCTTCATCGCTGAACTCCTCGATGTCGTCCTCATCATCTTCGTCCTCCTCCGCAGCCGCTTCAGCCGCCTGCTGCACCTCCAGCCCCTTCTTTTCGATCTGGGCCAGCGTGTCGCTCACATC
>NZ_JBIPNG010000335.1:0-7351 GCF_044373815.1 Prosthecobacter sp.
GCATTCGTCCGCGCCTCAGGGGTGCATTCCACACGCCATGATCGAGGACGAGTTCGAGTAGGAGGACGAGGACGATTTCGGCTGGCGACGGGTCTTGACCTTTTGCCCCCCCTTGACCCCTGGACGGTGTTCAGAGCCTTGCCCCTTTCCGCATTCGTCGTTCGACATTCCTCCAATCCCCCGTTCTTTCTCGCTTGAACCCGCCTTTTCGGCGCGTTTAGAAGTCTTCTCACCAACCACATGATTTTTCTCGCCGATCTGCCCGCACCCAGCCGCATGGGGGACATCCTCATGGCTTTCCTGAGCATTGTCTTCGAAGGTGCTCCCTACATTCTCATCGGCACGGTCTTTTCCGGAATTATAGATGCCTTCCTGCCGGCCAAGCTGCTGGACCGGGTGCTGCCGAAGAGCAAGGTGCTGGCGACACTGATCGCGGGCTTTCTGGGGCTGGTGTTTCCGGTGTGCGAGTGCGCGGTGGTGCCGGTGATCCGGCGTCTTGTGCAGAAGGGGCTGCCGCTTTCCTGCGCGGTGACGTACATGCTTTCCGCGCCGATCATGAACCCCATCGTGGCGATCAGCACGCTGACGGCGTTCAAGGAGTTTCAGGGCTTGTCATGGGCCACGGCGGGCAATGCGACGATGACGATCGCGCGTTTGTCGCTGGGCTATCTCGTGGCGGTGATCGTGGGCCTCGTGGTGATGCGATTCAAGCCGGGCCAGGTGCTGCGGGCGAGCATTGCCAACAAGATTGCGAATGCAGCGACGGCGGCTGACGATCACGTGCATGCGCCTGCGGCAGGCTTCAATGGCAAGCTGGTGCATGCCATGCGCAGCTCGATGCGGGACTTCCTGGATACGGCGATGTACTTTGCGATTGGCGTGGCGATCACGTCTGTGTTTAACACGCAGATCAATCAGGGGCTGCTGAACACCGTGGCTGGCAACGACTGGCTGGCCGTCCCTTCCCTCATGGGACTGGCGATCGTGCTGTCGCTGTGCAGCACATCGGACGCCTTCATTGCTGCGCCGATGACGGCTTTCTCGATGGCGGCCAAGCTGGCCTTCCTGGTCTTCGGACCGATGATGGACATCAAGCTGCTGTTCATGTACTCCAGCGTCTTCCAGCGCAAGGTGGTCGTATCTCTTCTGATCGGTCTTTTCATCCTCATCGGTCTGCTTTCCGGGCCGTGGATGAACCTGATTCAACATCTCTATATCAAACCCTAAACTGCCATGAGTGGAACCCGCACCCTCGTTCATCTTCTCAGTGTCGCCATGCTCCTGCTATGGGCCGGTGTGCTGCTGTATTTCTACATCAGCGGTCGTCTGATCAACTACCTGCCGCCGGATGGCATCTTCCGCCCGATGGTGCTGGTGTCCGGCATCGGCCTGGCTGTGCTGGGTCTCTTCAACCTGCTGACGATGGGGGCCGAAGACGCGGGATGCGAAGGGCATGACCACTCGCATGACGACCATGATCACGATCACAAGGATTGTGGACATGACCATGCGCACAAGTATGGCGAAGGCTGCGGGCATGATCACAGCCACGACCACAAACACGGCGCATGCGGCCATGCTCATGGTCACGAGCTCGCCCATGAGCATGGCACCTGCGGACACGATCATGATCACAAAGACTGCGGGCATGACCACTCGCACGATCATGCAAAAAAAGAGGGCTGCTGCGGGCATGATCACGGGCATGCACACAGCCATGAAGGCCACGCGCACGGCATCCTTGATGAAAGTTCCTGGCCGGGCCGGATCGCGGTGCTGATCATTCTTGCTGCGCCGCTGTCATGGGCTGCGCTTGCCACGCCGGACCGCTACAGTGCGAACGCGATCGTGAACAAGGGGCTGTACGACCCGAATTACACGGACACCTCGCGTGCGGAGCAATTCTCGCTGCAAAACAAGGTCAAGAACGCCGGGCAGCCAGTTGCCGCCACCACCACGGCGAAAGTCACCACGGAGAAGGTGGCCGATCAGCCTCCAGCCATGGTCAGCCCGCAGACTCTCGGAGCTGCTGGAGCCCCCACCAAGCCCGTCAATACGCCGCCGCCCGGAGTCGCCGCCGCCTCTGCCGCCGCAGCGGAGACCAACACGCCGCCAAAAAACATCCCGGCTCCCGCGCAGGCCTCCAAGAGCTACGGCACCTTCACTCTCGAAGATCTCAAGAAGCAGGTGCCGCAGAGCAAGGATGGCAACTTCATCCTCGAAGTGCCTGAGCTGTACTACACCGGCGGAGACGTGGAAGTGCAGAAGGTGCTGACCGGTCAGATGGTCGAGACCGTGGCGCAAATCCTGCCCGAGAAAGTGAACAATGCCGAAGGCCACCGCCTGCGCATTTTCCGCATGCTGGTGCAGTGCTGTGCTGCGGATGCCCGCCCCTACTCCGTGCCGGTCGATTTCGGCAAGAAGGCTCCTGATTTCAAGGACATGACCTGGGTCAAGGTCGTCGGCAAGATGGGTTATAAAAAGGAAGGGACGCAGACGGTTCCGATCATCGAGGTCAGCAAGGTGGAAGAGACCACGGCGCCGGATAATGCGATGATTTACTGAGGCGGCGGTGTCGTTCGATTCCTTCGGCCTGTTCGCACGTCATGCCGCGCGGCGCAAAAGCCCTTGATCAAAATCCGCCTGCCGGCGGTGCGGTTACGGAGAGGCGCACAAACATCATGCTTGCCGCATTCATGGGAATGACCGCCTTCACCTGCTGCGTGGTGCCGTCATCGCTGAGCACGGTTTGTGTCACCCCGCTGCTGCTCCAGCTTCCGGCGGACAAGGTGCCGCTCCACTCCACAGTGAAACCGGTTTCCGCATTCACTGCGGCGGTGCTGCGCGTGTAGGTGTACTCAAAATTTGCGCCATTCCTGCCGGCGGTCGCAGGGAGTTTGTTGGCAGTGGTGGGATTGAGGTTCAGCGCATATTCCAGCAGGTTGCAAATGCCGTCGTTGTCTGAGTCTGCAGCATCAGCCGAAGGCCCAGAATTGTAGGGGTCGCCAAAGTACTGCACCCGCCATTTCTCAGCGTTGCTCAGGCTGGCGACAAACAATATGTAGATCTGCTGCGTGCCGCCATCCTGCGCGGTCACCGCAGTGGTGATCAAATTCATCCCCGGGACGATGGTGATGGCACTGCTGGCCGCGCCGGAGGCCACGCTTTGGCCATTCACGGTGAGCGAGGAGACATGGCTGTCGTGGGCCGTGGGAGTGACGGTCATCGACGTGACTGTGCTGTCCAGCAGCACGAGGTAAAAAGTCTGTGCACCGTCAAACGGAACGCTCTGCACGCCGTTGGTAAGCGTGCCTGCGCTCAGGGCCAGACCGCTGAGGGTGGCGTCATTGGACGGATTGCCGCCTGGGAAAGTGGTGGCCACCAGGCCCAGATTGCTTTCGGAACTTGAGGTGGATGACACCTGTCTGAACCTTTCTCCTGCCACCAGCGCGGGGGATGTCACCAGCACGGGGATGTTGCTGGAATAGCCGACGGTGGTATTGCCAAGCTGGCCGAAGCTGTTTCTCCCCCAGTCAGCGACCGTGCCATCCGAGCACCAAACCAAGCTGTGAAAATCTCCTGCTGCCACGCCGACCGGGATTCTTCCTGCCAGCACACCGCTCGTACTGACCGCCACAGGCAAGCTGCTGGCGGTGATGCTGTTGTTGCCCAAAGCTCCGTAAGAGTTGTCTCCCCAGGCTGCGAGAGTTCCGTCGGAGCAGAGCGCCAGGCTGTGGCCCTGCCCGGCAGCGATGGCGATGATGTTTTTTCCTTCCAGCACTGTGCCCGCCGTGGTCACTGCGGTCATATCCACCGGCAAAAGGCTGCCTGTGTAGATGCCATTACCCAACTGGCCTGCCCAGTTTGCCCCCCAAGCCAGCAGAGTGCCGTCCGAGCAGAGAGCGATGTTATGATCCGCGCCCGCAGTCATGGACACCACGGTTTTGCCTGCTGTCGGCACCACCGTCGGCGTGAAATGGGGAGTCACTGTGGAATAGCCCACCTCTGCTGAGTTGTTCGTGCCCCACTCCACCAGCGTGCCATCGGAGCAGAGCGCCGCACTGTGAATGCTTCCTGCGCAAATGGCCACCACCGTTCTGCCCGCGAGTGGCGTGCCAGCCGTCATCACGGCCACAGGCGTCAGACTGTAGTCGGCCACCGGATTGCCCAGCTGACCATAACGATTATTCCCCCAGCTCGCCACCGTGCCATCAGAGCACAGTGCCAGGGCATGAGTTCCGCCCGCAGAGACCGCCACAACCACCTTTCCCTCCAGCACGGTGCCCGCCGTGGGCAGGAACGCAGGCACACTGCTTGTGATCACGCTATTGCCAGTCGCGCCTAAATTGACACCCCAGATGGCCAGAGTGCCATCTGCAAACAGGGCAAGACTGTAGCCCGCACCTGCTGCCACCGTCACCGGTGTCAGGTCGGCCAGCGACGACCCCGCAAGGAGGTTGCTGCCTTGGTTTCCGAGCTGACTCTGGCGATTATCTCCCCAGCCGACCAGCCGGGTGCCAGCCCAGATGAGCACCAGGTCATTGCCAGTGCCGCCGTAGTAGGTGGCCACGAACTTATAGGTCACTCCATTGTATATGAGCGACACGACCTGTCCCTGCGCGAGGTTGTCAAAGGTGCCGCTGATGAAGGGCAGGCCGGTGTTGTTAACCACAGTCAATGTGGTTCCCGGCACGGCAGCATAGCTGAGGGTGAAGTTCACCGTGCTGCCCGTGGCAGTGAATCCATGACTCACCACCAGCACGGAACTGGTTGAATCAAAGCTGCCCGCAATCGTCGTCGGAATGCCACGCGAGACCTGCACGACATAGGTTTTGGTCATGCTGCCGTCCTGCGAGGTCACGTCCACAGTGATAGAGTTGTCTCCATACACGAGACTGACGGGACTGCTGGCGCTTCCGGAGGCAGTCGTACCCCCGTTGACTTTGACCGTCGAGCTGGAGTCCACCAAAGTGGGTGTGAAGGAGATGCTGCCCGTGCTGGCAGGCACGGCCACGGTGTAGGTGGTGGTATTGCTCGCAAAAGCGGGGCTGAGACCGGCGCTGTCTGTCACCAGTGTAGAAAGGCTGGGCCCCTGCGCACGAGTGACGGTAACGGTGTAGCTGCGTGTGGTGCTGCCGTCTGCCGCTGTGACGAGGATGGTGAGCACATTGGCGCCTTCAAGCAGAGGGATGCCCGGGCTGGCAGATCCCGAGATGACGGGCACGCCGTTGATCTGCATGCTGGCATCAGCATCTGTCAGCGTCGGGACAAGAGAGATGGAGCGGGTGAGGTAGGACACACTGAGCGTGTAGTCCGTGGTGCCAGGCGCAAAGCCGGGGCTAAGAACACCGGTAGCCGACACCAAGGACGAGAGGCTGGCATCGTTGTTTTTCAGGATGAACGTCATGTCCGCGCCGACGGCGGTCCCATCATTGGCCCGGTAGTGATAGGTGACGTTGATCGTGAGTCCGCTGAGCACGGCGCTGACGGCCGTGCTGACACCCTCCGGCACCATTCCTGGCGTGGCGGCCACGCTGCTGCCGTAGGCAGTGGTGGTGCCGTACTCAAAGGAGGCTGACACGCTGCCGTTGGCGGAGATCACCGTGCCATTCAGGGTGGCGCTGCTCGGGGTGAGCGCGGTCGCCGCCAGCGTCGTTACAGTCTCGATGGGGGTGGCGGCCAGGATCACGAAGCGTGCGGTGCTAAAGCCTGCTGCGGACGCGACCAGGCGCTGTGCCTCAGCCAGCGCTGCAGAGCTGGCGACCAGTGGCACAGGGCTGTAGGAGATGGTGGTGTTGTTCCCCAGTTCCCCGTAGAAGTTGCCACCCCAGGTGGTCAGGGTGCCGTCAGAGCAGAGAGCCCGGCTGTGCCCGCCGCCCGTGGAGACAGCCACCACGGTTTTGCCATACAGGGCCGAGACACCACTGGCGGTGTTTACCAGCACCGGAGCGAAGAACTGCGACGTGGTGTTATTGCCAAGCTGGCCGTTGCCGTTGTAGCCCCAAGCGGCCACGGAGCCATCCGTGCACAAGGCCATGCAATTGTCTCCACCTGCGGTGATGGAGGCCACCGTTTTGCCATACAGAGCGGAAACGCCGCTGACGGTGCTGACCTGCACCGGAGCATAGGCCGCAAACGTCTGGGTGCCAGTGCCGAGCTGCCCGTAGTAGCCATACCCCCAGGAGACCAAGGTTCCATCAGAGCATAAAACCAGGCTGAAATAAGCCCCGGCGGCAATGCTCGTCACAGTCTTGCCATAGAGCGCTGAAGTGCCGCTGGAGGTGTTCACCAGCACCGGCACCTTGGAAGCCATCTGGTTGTTGGTGCCGAGCTCTCCGAAAGCGTTGAGACCCCAGGCCACCAGCGTGCCGTCCGAGCACAGCGCCAGAGCGTGATCTGACCCTGCTGAAACAGCCACCACGCTTTTGCCATAGAGCGCGGAGGTGCCGGTGGCGGTGCTCACGGCCACCGGCACCTTCTGCCGATCTGTGGAGGCGCCGTTTCCGAGCTCGCCATAAGTATTCTCTCCCCAGCCGGCCACGGTGCCGTCAGAGCAGAGCGCCAGATTTCGATCTCCTGCCGCTGAGAGGGCCACCACCGTTTTGCCAAAGAGCGCCGAGACACCGTTGGTGGTGTTTACCAGCACCGGCACAAAGCTATCGTTGGTGCTGTTGTTGCCGAGCTGCCCATACGAATTCGAGCCCCATGCCGCCAAAGTCCCATCGGAGCACAGCGCCAGGCTGTGCCGATCTCCCTGTGCCATGGCGATGATCGTTTTGCCTGCGAGCACGCCGGTGGCCGTGACCGGCACCATCTGATTGCGCTGGATTGAGGTGCCATCCCCCACCTGACCGTTGGAGTTGTTTCCCCACGCCAAAGCACGGTTGCCTGCCCACACGAGCACGAGGTCATTGCCCGTGCCGCCGTAATAGTTGGCCACGAAGTTGTAGGTCACACCGTGGTAGCTCAGCGCCACAGCCTGCCCCTGTGCCAGATTGCTGAAAGCTCCGCTGATGAAGGGCAGCCCAATGTTGTTCACCACCGTCAAACTTGTTCCGGTCGGC
The DNA here is from genome assembly GCF_044373815.1 of Prosthecobacter sp. Lineage (GTDB taxonomy): Bacteria > Verrucomicrobiota > Verrucomicrobiia > Verrucomicrobiales > Verrucomicrobiaceae > Prosthecobacter. Next base: position 7,065 of record NZ_JBIPNG010000335.1, read on the forward strand.
GGCACGAAGTTCAGGGTGAAATTGACTGTATTCCCCGTGGCGGTGTAGCTGCTGGCAATCAAGGGTACATCCGTGGCGCTGTTCCAGGTGGCATTGACGACAGAGCCCTGAGCGGCATGCCCCAAGACAAGGAAAAACGCAAGCCAGCATAAGAAATAGCGCGAAACAGGTACCATGCAATACCCCTAAAGCATCCCCGAGTGGATGCACTCAAGATTTTCATGCACCAAGCATGTCACACTCGGGATACAACCCACACGGCATTCCACTCCCCAGCGCGTTAGGAA
>NZ_JBIPNG010000336.1:0-7340 GCF_044373815.1 Prosthecobacter sp.
ACCACGGCGACGGGAGCCTTTAAACAGAGCGGACAGTTCACCTTGGCTGTTCCTGCCGCTCCAGCCAACCGCTACCACATGCGGGTTGAGTTTGTGGAAACCACGGGGAACGCGAAGTGCAAATTCCAGTGGCAGATCAATGGCGGCAGTTTTGCGAACATTCCGAATGCGAATGTTTACACCAACAACACTGGCAGTACGACAGGCTGGCCTGCCAGCTACTACGCCAATACGACGCTGACAGCACCTGTGGCAGGGACGCAGACGGACAGCGCCATCACAAATGGCAACAATGGCGACTGGGGTGCAGGATCGCCCGATCCGCTGATCTACCACAATTACTTCTGCTGCCGCTGGACCGGGCAGATGCTGCCGCAATACAGCGAGACCTACACGATCACCGTGAACGCCGATGACACGGCCAAACTATGGATCAACGGCCAGCCGATGGTGCTGCGGCGCCTGACGAGTGACAATCCCAGCGTCACCTACACCTACACGCAGAACTCATCGACCAACGGCACCATTGTGCTGCCTTACACCAGCGCCGCCGTCAATGTGGGGGATGTGATTCCGTTGAAGTTCACCACCGGCAATCTCAGCGCGAACTACAACATTTCGCTGCCCTACACGGTCACTGCGGTGACACCAGGGGTGAACTTCACCACCTCACTCTCAGGCCTGAGCCTGCCTGCCTCGGGCACGGGAAGCGGCACCCTCGACACCACCAATCTGCCGATTGACTGGCCGGTTTATTCCGGAGCCGACCGCTACGCCACCCTCGCCCTCCAGGCAGGGGTGCTATATGACATCAAGCTGGAGACTTGCGAATTCAGCAGCGCTGCAGGCGCAACGCTTTCATGGTACAGTCCGAGTCAGTCGAAGCAGGCCATTCCCACCGCACGCCTGTTCCCGACGATGACCGGCCAGACTCCGCTTGCGGGCAATCCACCAGCCGGTCCGCCCGCGATCACCAGCCCGACGAATGTGATCACGATGTTGAATTCAGGCTCACCCTTCAGTCTGACACTGACAGCGAGCAATGGTGCGGGTGGATTCACTACCAGCGGCCTTCCTGCATGGCTCACGCTCACCAACGGCGTGCTCAGCGGCACTCCGCCGCAGGCAGGCATCTACCAGTTCACGGTTTACGCCTCGAACAGTGCCGGCAGCACCAGCGCCGTGGTCACAATACAAGTGAAGGACAGTGGGGGCCAGTTCACGCGTGAACTCTGGACTGCTGGAGTCACCGGGGCGACGCTCAACGACGTGCCCTGGGGTTCCGCACCGACGACCACCAATACCATCACCAGCGTCGAGGACAACACGACAACCTATGGTGCCAACACGGGGGAAAGGCTGCGCGGCTATTTCACACCTGCCACGACCGGGAACTACTACTTCTGGCTGTCAGCCGCGAATGCCGCTGAGCTGTGGATTTCCAATAACGGAGAGCCCGTCAACAAAGTTCGCCGCGCCTACGTGTCCGGCCCTACCGGCACCTCCACGCGTACGTGGAACACGGCAGCCACTCAGAAATCCGGCTGGCTCGCACTGACGGCAGGCCAGGCTTATTACATCGAGGTGCTGCATAACACTGGAGCCAGTGGTGCGGCAAACAATCTCTCGGTCGGCTGGTTTATGGATCCTACCGGCAACTCTGCCGCCATCGCCAATGGCAGCGGCCCTGCGGCGGCTACGACGGGAGGGGTGATTCCCGGTTTCGTTCTCTCGCCATGGGACAATCCACCCACCACCACCATCCCGGGAACTTTGTACATTACGAATCTACAAGGAGCAGCCGGCCTTTCAAACATCACTGGCAGTGGCGGAGCGTTCATGCGCGTCAATGGTTCCACCGCGGTGGTGCATTTGAATTATTCGGGGCTCACTTCAGGCAGCATTTTCCGCCGCATCTATTCCGCGCAAAGCGGTGGCAGTCCGGTGATGCTGTTTGATTTCGATGCTCAGGATCGCAACTACCCCACGCAACGAACTACGGATGGCGGTTATACCTGGAACATGCAGCCAGCGGACCTCACCGCATTGAACAACGGCACTGTTTTTGTCAGCATTGGAACCACCAACAATCCCAACGGTGAGCTCACTGGCACCCTTGGCGCCGTTCCAGGCTCACAAACCGCACCTGCGCTGCCCAGTTATACCGCCCCGACGGATGACCATGCGACGGACGCCGGAGCCGTGCGCTTTCTGACGCAGGCAACATTTGGCCCCTCCCCCGCCGACATCAGCAGTGTGCAGACGAGCAGCTACCGGACCTGGATTGAAAACCAGTTCGGCTTGTCCGCCACACGCAACGTTCCCTACATTCTCGCCAACCTCAGCAGCGACCCCCAGAACCCGTATAACAGCTCTCTCTTCTTCAACTCCTGGTGGAAGAACTCGGTGACCGCACCGGATCAACTGCGCCAGCGTGTCGCCTTTGCGCTGAGCGAGATTCTCGTCGTTTCGGACACCGGCCCGCTCAACAACAACGGCCGTATTCTTGCCGACTACTACGACAATCTGGTGGACTCCTGCTTCGGCAACTACCGCGACATCCTCAAGCAGGTCACGCTCACTCCAGCGATGGGTATTTACCTGGACATGCTGCAAAACAGCGTCGGCAGCGATTCCACCGGCATTCATCCCAATGAAAACTACGCGCGTGAAATCATGCAGCTCTTCTCCATTGGCCTGTACCGCCTGTGGCCGGATGGGTCGCTCGTTCTCGACTCGAGTGGCAATGCGGTGCCCACCTACGACCAATCGGTCATCACTGGCATGGCGCGCGTCTTCACTGGTTGGAGCTGGGGCCAGGCCTTGAACAACGGCAGGCTGCCAACCTCCCTCTTTCCTTCCTCCAACTACCTTGACCCCATGGTTCTGGTGCCCGCGTATCACGAGCCAGGAAAAAAAGTACTGCTCGACAACGTGGTCATCCCCCCCGCAGTCACCACGTTTGTGAATGATTCCTCGCGTGATCCGAACCCCAATCCGATCACGATTCAAACCACGGATCCCGTGCTCGGCGCCGGCAATCTCGTCACCACATCGATCACCAATTCGTATGACCTCAACGGGCTGCGGGACCTCGAGACGGCCCTCGACAACATCATCAGCAACTCCGCCGTCGGCCCCTACATCTGCCGCCAGCTGATCCAGCGACTCGTCACCAGCAATCCCAAGCCCGCCTACGTCCACCGTGTCGTCCGTGCCTTCAATGGTGAGCGCAATGTGGATGGCGTGGCCACCGGTGTGCGGGGCGACATGAAGGAGGTGGTTCGTGCCATCCTGCTCGACTACGAAGCACGCAGCACCACCGCCGCGGCAGATGTCGGCTTCGGCAAGCAGCGCGAGCCGTTGCTGCGCCTGACAGGCCCGGCGCGCACCTTCGCAGCCACGGGCATCGCAGGCTCCAGCTACCGCCAGCTCGGCTACCAGCAGATTCTCATCACCACTCCCACCGCGCACAAGCTGATCAATAATGATGTCATCCAGCTCGACTCTTTTGTCGATGCCGGCGCGTTGACAACCAACCTGCCCACCACGGGCGGCTACAGCGTCGGAAACACCACACCGAGCTACAGCACCATCAGCACCACCGGAGTCGTGACGGTGAACTCTCCGGGGTTCCAGGCGGGTGACAGTGTGAAGATTCAGTTTACCTCAGGCACGCTCGGCACCACCGCACCTTACAGCACCGTGCAGACCTATACAGTGGCCAGCGCGACCACGACCAATTTCACGATCAACATCGGAGCCAACTCTGTGAGTGGCAATCCTTCCGGAAATGCCTTTCTGCCCAACAACTTCACGGTCAACACCACCGGCATCAGCACCCCGAACTACAACGGCGTCAACAACACTGTGACCATCACAGCCTCCGGCTACATTGCCGGACATCAGCTGTATGTGAAGTTTTTCAGCGGCACTCTGGCGGGCGGCACCTACGATGGTGTTTACACGATCACCTCGGCCGCGGCCAGCACCTTCACCATCACACTGACGGGCAGCCCGCCGGCCACCAGCACTGGAGTGGCTTACATTCCGCGCTTCACCGGTGGCTATAACATCACCAATTCCGGCAGTGTCTCGACCATCAGGGTTCAAACCGGCGGCAATCACAATCTTAAGGCGGGTGATCAGGTATGGATCAACATTCTTGTGGCCAACGCCGGCACTCCCGCACCGAGCCAGTTGTATACGGTGGCCACCGCTCCCTTGCCCAATCTTTTCACCGTCACCATCACTCCAACGGTGACAGCCGGCTCACAGAGCAGCAACGGTCAGGTGGTCTATCCACTCTCCGCAGCCCAGTGGACGCGCTCCGGCACCTGCGCCGTGCAGCTGGGCACCTGGAACATGGGCTACAGCCAGAGTGACCTGACGCAGACACCGCTCAACTCCACGACGGTCTTCAACTTTTTTTATCCGGACTATCGTTATCCGGGAGATCTGGCGAATGCGGGCATGACGACGCCGGAGTTCCAGCTCACCAATGACTCCAACACCATGAACCTCACCAACATCATTGCAGGTGGGTTCCTCAGCGGCGGCAACACCAATGGTTTCCAAAGCTTCCGCAGCGGCGGCGGCTCCATCCCGATGGACATCAGCCCTTTCATGACGGCGGGGCAGACCAGCAATGCCGGCATTCCCACGCTCGTGGACACGCTTGCCACCCGTCTCATCGGCGGCAGTCTCAATGCGACCGCGCGCACGGCCATCATCAACTACGTGGCCAACAACACCAATTTTCCTTACACCACCCCCACCACGTCCCAGATGCGTGACCGGGTGCGCGCCATTATCCATCTCATCGTCACCTCCGCCGAATACGCGATTCAGAAGTAACTCCGCATGAACAAGCCTCTTCACGCTCCGTTTATTCCACGCCGCCGGTTTTTGCAGCGCTACATTCCGGCCGCCCTCGGTCTGGGCGCGCTGGGAAATTCACTCCGCGACCTCAAGCTCATGAGTTCGGCGATGGCCGCCGGTTCATTCTCCGACTACAAGGCGCTCATCTGCGTCTTCCTCAATGGCGGGAATGATTCCAACAACATGATCATCCCCACCACTCCTGCGGACTGGGCCAATTACAGCGCAGGACGGGGCACACCGCTGGCCATTCCCAACACGGATGGAGGCCCGGCCACAGCTCGGGCGCTCAATTCGCGCAACGGCACGGTGGGTTATCCCGCCAGCGATGGACGCACCTATGGCTTCCATCCGGCGATGGCGGACCTCGCCACTCATTTCAACAACGGCATTGTCGCGCCCGTGCTCAACATGGGCACGCTCAGCTTTCCACTCACCAAGGCGCAGTACAGTGGCAAGACGGTGCCGAAGCCGCCGCAGCTTTTTTCGCACAGCGACCAGCAGACGCAATGGCAGACCTCGCTGCCGGATCAGCCCTATGTCAGCGGTTGGGCCGGCCGCCTGGCTGACCTTTTCTCGTCTCCGCCCGATGTGAACTCGGGCGGTCAGGTGTCGATGGCGGTGACGTTGGCGGGCTCGAACATCTTTGAAGTCGGATCTCAAAATTTAGCCCCCCAGTACGCTATCACCACCGGCGGTGCCGTGCAGCTCAGCAGCGTCACCGGGGCCAGGCAGACCGCGCTGCAGTCCATCCTGAATGCCGACAAGCTCTCCGCCGACCTGCAGACCAAGGCTTACGCAGGCGTGCTGGACCATGCCATCACGGAGGCGAACATTCTCAGCACCGCGCTTACGGCGCAGGGCAGCCCTTCGTGGTTCAGCCGCTTTCCCACCACAATCACCACTCCCAATGGCGGCTCCACCTTCTCTTCTTCGCTCATGTCCCAGATGAAGATGGTGGTGCGGCTCATTGAACTGGGCAGCAAGTCCGTCGCCAGCGGCGGTCTTGGCATGAAGCGGCAGGTCTTCTTCATCCAGGTCGGTGGGTATGACACGCACACGGGCCAGACCAATAATGCAGGCCAGAGCACTTCCAACAACCCCGCCGTCATCATCGGTGCCCAGGCCAACCTCCTGGCCGAGCTGAGCCAGACACTCAACGGTCTCATCCTGTCGTTGCAAGACATTGACACCCTGCGCGGCGGCGGCTCCAACCTCAAGAGTGCTGTGACCGCCTTCACCGCGAGCGACTTTGCCCGCACCTTCCCAACCAACGGCTCTGGCAGTGACCACGGCTGGGGCGGACATCATCTCGTCATCGGCGGCGCGGTCAAAGGCGGAGCCACTTATGGCAAGTTCCCCACTCTCGCAGTGAACGGGCCGGATGACACGGGCATCGGCCGCTGGATTCCCACTACAGCCGTGGATCAATACTCGGCCACGCTCGCTTCATGGTTCGGTGTGGATTCCTCGAACATCAGCACGATCTTCCCCAACATTGGCCGCTTCTCCTCCCCCAACCTCGGCTTCCTCTGAGTCCGTTGGTTGAGATTCATTGACAGCTATGAACCGCACACGGGTATTGTGGATCACGGGCCTGCTGGCGCTAATGGCAGCGGCTCTCTGGCTGCTGACGCGTTCGGACCAAGAACCTGCTGGCAAGCTGGCGCAAACGCCCCCGCCGCCAGCGGTGCGTGCGGAGCCGGTCCAGGCCACGGCCCCGCTGCCGCTGCAACCAGATGTCGGCGTCGAAAACGCGGCCGCCTCCGATCTTCAGCGCATCACGCGACTGCTGCGGGACTACCGCACCATCGCAGGAGACAACCCCATCGGCTCCAATGCCGAGATCGTTGAGGCTCTCTCGGGCGACAACCCCAGGCAGGCAAAAATCCTGCCCGATGATCTGCCCCGCAACAGCAGCGGCGAACTGGTGGACCGCTGGGGCACGCCCTACTTCTTCCATCAACTTTCCCGCAACAGCATGGAGATCCGCTCCGCCGGTGCCGACAAGAGAATGTGGACGAGTGACGATGTCTTCACGCGTTGAGGCGTCTTGCTGTGCGGCGGCGCAAGGTTGCGGCGCCTACACCGATGAGCAGCATGAGCATTCTGCCGGGTTCGGGGGCGGATTGATACGTCAGCGTGAGCGTGGGCGCAGGTTTATCCCCGCCCGGCTGTTCGCGTGACGCAAAGCGACGCGCCGTGCCTGCCACGTTTTCGCTCTCGCTGATCAGTGCAAAACCATAGTTTGTGGACGGGGAACTCAGCCACGACTGCACATCGGCGACCAGTTCGGAAGATGATCCCCACAGATAAAGACCCACGTCGCCCACGGAGGTCGTGGCGCTGGGTGTGCTGGCAAAGTCCGTGCCGATCTGCCCCCCTGGTATCGTCCAGCTATCGCCCGTCGTGTTGAAGTGGAGATCATTCCAAGTGGTGTCCCCGGTGGCGGATGGAGA
>NZ_JBIPNG010000337.1:0-7331 GCF_044373815.1 Prosthecobacter sp.
ATGCTGCCCGCCGCCACTGCTCTGCAAGCGTCCCAACAAATCGAAACCATCATCGCGAGTGTGTCGCAGATCATTCTTGGCAAAGAGAATGTCGTGCGCCTTGCTGTGACCTGCCTGCTGGCACGTGGCCACCTTCTGTTTGAAGATCAGCCCGGCGTTGGCAAAACGATGCTTTCTCAGGCGCTCGCGCAGGCGCTTGGGCTAGGTTTCCGCCGGGTACAGTTCACCAGCGATCTCCTGCCTGCAGACATCCTCGGCGCTTCGGTGTACGACCGTGACACGGCGGCGTTTCATTTCCATCGCGGCCCGGTTTTCACCCAGGTGCTGCTGGCGGATGAAATCAACCGCGCCACGCCCAAGACCCAGTCAGCTCTGCTCGAAGCCATGGAGGAAGGCAAGATCACGGCGGATGGTTCCACGCATCCTTTGCCTGAACCGTTCTTTGTCATCGCCACGCAGAATCCCTCTTCGCAAATCGGCACCTTCATGCTGCCGGAATCGCAGATGGACCGCTTTCTCATGCGCCTCGCGCTCGGAGTTCCTGATCGCACGGCCGAACGCGCGCTGCTGGAAGGCCAGGAGCGCCGTGAGATGCTGCGCGCGATGCAACCCGCGATGACCTTCCTCGAACTGCAGCAGTTGCAAACCTGGACGCGTGCGGTGTACGCCTCGCCTGCATTGCTCGATTACTTGCAGGATCTGCTGGCAGCCAGCCGTGTCCAGGGGCAGGGGCTCTCTCCGCGTGCCGGGCTTTCAGTGCTTGCCGCCGCCCGTGCATGGGCCTTGCTGAGCGGGCGGGCGATGGTGCTGCCGGAAGACATTCAGGCCGTCGCCGTAGTCGTCATGGGACATCGCCTCGAACATGCCGCCGATGGCATGACCGGGGTGGAGCTCGCGCGGCAGTTGATCGCTGAAACCCCGGTGCCTTGATGCCATGAAAGTGCGCGTGCGCTGGAACCGACACACGCTGGCGCTGCTCGCCATCGTTGCGGGCATGTGGTATGCGGCGGAGGCGCAGTCCAATGGGGCTGCTCATTTGATCGCGCTGCTTACTGCGACGATGAGTCTGCTCTCATGGCTGCATGCGCGTGCGAATCTGCGTGGGATGAGGGTCCGGCTGATCGGTGCCAGGCCTGCGGCACAGGATGCTGAAAAGTGCATTCCGGTGGAGTTGCGTGCCACGGGGGCCGTCTCTCCATGCGGACTCGAAGTGTACGTCGTCGGTGCCGCCACACCCGTGTTTGTCGAACGTGTTCCGGCAGGTGGCGCGGTGGTCGTCGATCTGCCTCCGCCCTTGCACCATGCCAGCGGCGCCTTGCAGCTGGTGGTGCGCAGTGTTTACCCGCTGGGCCTGTTCTCGGCGGAGTGCTTGGTTGAGACAAAGTGGGTGCGCCGCGTGCATCCCGAGGCTGCCGGTGATCTGCCGCTGCCTGCGCCAGAAACTTCACGGCAGGGAGATGCCATCGCTGTATCCTCCTCCCGTGGCAATACGGGCGGCGGTGATGATTTTGCCGGCCTGCGTGAGTGGCGTGCGGGAGATTCACCGCGCCACATCGACTGGCGTTCAGCGGCGCGTGGCGGCCCTCTGATGGTCAAATCATGGAGCAGCGGCGTTCAAGGTGTCGTGGTGCTCGACTGGAATGCATTGCAACTCGATGCACCTGCCCGTGCGGCGCAAATCGCACGCTGGATGGAAATCTGTGAAGACGAAGGCAAGCCCTACGAACTCCGCATGCCCGGGCTCATCATTCGCGCGGGCCATGGTCCCGCCCATTTGCGGCGCTGCCTCGATGCGCTCTCCCTGCAGTCGGGCACGGATGCCGGATCTGCCCTCTCGGATGAATTGCAGGCAGGCAAGGTGGACAACGTGCTGAGTCTTGAGCAGTCCACCTTTCTGCCCAAACGACCGCTGCTGTTTCTGAGTCTCGCGTTGCTCCTCGCCATCCTGCCGCTGCGCGGTTACATCGCCACGTCGGGCCTGGTGGTGTGTGCGTTGTGCCTCATCTGGCGTGGGGTGCTGCGCATGGCGGTGCCGCATTTGCTTGTGCGCATTGGCGTTATCATCGCAGGTGCCACCGCGGTGTATTTCAATTATGGCGAACTGGGTGGCATGGAGCCCGGCATCGCGCTGCTGCTGGTGCTCGCCGGAGCCAAGATGCTGGAAAGCCGCACCCCGCGCGAGTTTCAGGTGCTGGCGCTCATTGGGTGGTTTCTCGCCTTCTGCGCAGTGCTGCTGGAAAACCACCTCGCCCGGTCTGTGTGGACTGTGGTGGTCGTCCTGTTCATCACCGCGTGCATGGTGCGCTTTCGGCGCAGCATTCCGGGGGCGCGTGAACCGCTGCGCGTGACCGGCATGCTGTTTGCCCAGGCGCTGCCATTGGCACTGCTGCTGTTCTTTGTGTTTCCGCGCGGGCTGCTTGATCTGGGGTCTGCGCTAGGGCGCAGCCGCTTTGGTGAAACGGGCATCGATAACGTTCTCGATCCCGGCAACATCGCCCGGGTGGCCCAGAGTTCAGACGTGGCCTTTCGTGTGCGCTTTCCTGATGGCACACTGCCTTCAAACGAGACCCGCTACTGGCGCTGTCTCACGCTCTGGGATTGTGAAGGCATGCGCTGGACGCGTGGAGACCGTCTCAGCTTTGCACCCCAGCTGCCACGTCCGAAAAGCGGCATGGATCTGCGTCAGATCATCGACCTGGAGGCCCATGGCAAACGCTGGCTGCCCGCGCTGGATCTGCCCATCATGGCCAAGCTGCGTGGTGAGCGGCTGTCTCCCGAATTCGATCAATCGCTCGTCTCTCCTTTCATGGTGCAGAATTCAGAGCGTTTCGAAGTGGTCTCGCGCTTCGAGCTGCCGCCATTTCGTGAGCTGCCGGAGGATCACCGCGAAGCCGCGCTGCAACTGCCGCCAAACATCTCGCCCAAACTCAGGCAGCTCACCGATTACTGGGAATCAGTGACGCAAACGGATGAGCAGCTTGTGCAGATCGCGCTCAACTACGTCAGAACCCAGGGTTTTAGCTACACGCTGGAGCCGGGAGAGTACAAAGGGCCGCAGGCGCTGGAAGACTTCTTTCTGAACCGCCGCAGCGGTTTCTGCGAGCACTTCAGCGCCAGCTTTGCCACACTCATGCGCATGGCGGGAGTGCCGTCACGCATCGTCGTCGGCTACCTCGGTGGCGAATACTCCGACCACAATGGTGGCTACCTCATCGTGAAACAAAGTGATGTGCATGCGTGGACGGAGGTGTGGCTTGAAAAATACGGCTGGTATCGCGTCGATCCCACCGGCGCACTCGCGCCAGACCGCGTGAACATCGACCTGCGGGCCTTCCTGGCCGGCGGTGCCGAGGAGGCTGAACGCCAGCGCCGCACCCTTTGGGGCCGTTCCTTGCAGCGCCTGCGGCTGTGGTGGGACAGCGTCAACTACGACTGGCAAAACCAGGTCATCGACTACAACCAGGAAGCTCAGCGAGGACTGCTGGAAAGCGTCGGCCTGCGCCAGAGCAAACTCGTGCTGCTCATCCCCAGCGCCGCCTTCGTTGTGGTGGGTGTCTTGCTCGTCGCCTTATGGCTGCGGCGTCCCGCCCGTCATGCCGATCCTTGGATGCGGCTGTGGCAGCGTGCCTGCAGCCGTGTGGGCAAAGCCGGTGTGAAAACCTGGATGCCCAATGAAGGTCCGCTGACCTTTGCCCGGCGCGTCGCAGAGGCACGTCCCGATCTCTCACCGCAGTTTGATCCCTTGGTCGCCATGTATGTGTCCGGCCGCTACGGTTCCTCGCATGAGGTCCTGGATCAATTCAAAGCAGCCGTGCTGCGCTTCAAGCCTAAGCGGCTGACCCGCAGCTCAAAGTGATTCAAAGCGGGCTGCTTGCACATCTCCATTCTTAGAGCGCTGGCAGCCGTCTTCTCCGCAGACCCAAGCCAAGCAATCCACCAAGCAGCAGCAGGGCGCGGCTTGGCTCTGGCACAATGGCGATGACTCCGGTGCTGCCAAACTGGCTCACATCCCAATACCAGCTGCTGTTGTAAATCGTGAGATCAGGCAGGTCGAGCGCGAAGCCCGCGTTGTCGGCGCTGCCTCCCACTCGCATGCCGGTGCCAGAGTCATAGTAGGCCAGCGCAATGTTTGAGCCGGTCCAGTCTACGAGATCAAACACGGATTGATAGCCGCCCGTAAAATTCGATCCCAGAGTCACACTGAGGGTGGAGGCCGCGTCGAGGGACAGGGTGCCATTCACGATGATGCGGTCGTTGCCGCCATCCGTGGCGGTGCCGCTGACGCTGGTCAGGCGGTTGGTGATGGAGTCAAAGGTAGCATTCAGCCCGATGTCGCTGCTCTTCAATTGCAAGGCCAGCGTGGCGGAAGCTCCGACGGTGAGATTGCCACCAATAAAAACAGTGCCGATTTCCGTGCTCAGCCCGGTCGTGCCAGCGGTGATACTGGCGGCATTGCCACCCGGTGCCAGAGTCGCATTTGCAGCGAGATTGACGGAGCCAGCAATTCTACCCGTGCCGCCGAGAGTTGCATTCGCATTGACCTGCACCGTGTTGGTGCCGGTGGCGGAATCAGCGCCGGCATACGCATTGTTTACCAGCAGGCTGCCGGCGCTGACCGTGGTCTGCCCGGTGTAGGTGTTCACACCGCTAACGACGGTGGTGCCGCTGCCAGTTTGATTCACCACGCCGGTGCCGCTGACGTTGTTGGACACGGTGAGGAGGTCACTGCGATTGAAGGCCAGCGTGGCGTTGTTGATGACATTCCCCGAGCCCGTTGTTCCCGTGGTGCCGCCATTGCCCACCTGCAATGTGCCCGCGCTGATAGTGGTGGCTCCGGTGTAGGTGTTGGTGCCGAGGAGCGTGAGGGTGCCCGTGTTGCTTTTTGTGACTGCGCCACCCCCGTTGATTTCCTGCACGTCTTTGAGCGTGCCAGATTCGAGCGTGAGGACGTCGATGACATTGGTTGCGTCACCAATGCTGTGCCCGGTCATGTCCAGTGTGCCGCCGGTGAGATTGATGGTGCTGGTCGTGTTGGCCGTGGTGGCGCCCACTCCGCCGCCTTCGACGATGTTGACGTTCGAGATCAGGGAACCGCCGCTGATGGTGAGCACGGCCTTGGCGTTGCCGAAGGTGTTGGTGTTGGCGTAGGTGGCCATGACAAAACTGCCGCCGCTGTTTACGGTGAAAGTGCCGCCGCTGATGATGAGCGTGCCGCTGCCCGATGGTCCCGGAGAAGTGGTGCCTGAGTTGCCACTCATGGTGCCCATCTCGATGCTGTTGACGGTAAAGGTGCCACCATCAAAGTACGCGGTTCCGACCGCTCCGCCGCCGCCGCTGCTGTTGCGTTTGCCTATGATGAGCGCGCCTGCTGTGATGGTGGCGGTGTGCCCGCGCAGATCGAGTATGCCGGTGGGCTGGGCTCCCGTGGCCGTGCCCAAAGTGCCGCCAACAGTGATGTCGGTTGTGGCCCCGGTTTTTCCCCCTATGACCACGGTGCCAGCGCTGCCGGCAGTCTGGGAGGCGAACTTCAGGGTGGCCACGCCTTTGGACACACCGATGTTGATGGCATCTGTCACAAGGGTGTTGGTCCCTGCGCCGAGAATCATGGTGCTGGTGCCGGAGTTCAACCCGTTGCTGTTGGCAATCTGCACCACGTTCGCGGTGATGCTGTTGCTCGTATCTGAGAGCAGGAGGGTGCTGTTGACGTTGACTCCGAATCCTACGCGAAACTCCTTCACGTTCGCGGTCAATGATCCCAGACCGGTGAAGTCAGACGTCACATTGTTCGCATTGGCGCCATTGTCGAAAGGGAAGGTGGCATTGGGAAGGAGATCGGCGGCGGCCTGTGAAGTGACGGTCTGCAGCCCGGCATCAAAGAATGCATTCGTGTTGCTGATCACCAGCGACCCTGGTCCGGTGATGATGGCCCGCGTCACGGTTTTGACATTGTTGGCAACGCCGGTGCTGAAGCTGCCATTGACCTGAAGTGTCTGCCCGGCTCCGATGGTGACGGTGCTGCTGAGATTGGCGTTGTTCGATGCGATCTGCAGGCTGGCAATGCGCTGGCTGGCGCTGCTGAGATCCAAGGTGGCCGTGAAGACACCTGCGCCGACAGTGACGGCGGTGCCGGTGGGCAGGGTATCGGTGGCACCGATTTTCAGCGTGCCGGAAGTGATGAGGGTGCTGCCAGCATAGGTGTTGGAGCCTGTGGCGGCGGTGAAGATCAGCGTGCCGTCTCCGGTTTTGTTGATGCCGCCTGCACCTGTGACGGGTGCCGCCACGGTTGCTGTGACAGAGGTGTCCACGCGGAATTCAGTCGCTGCATTGGTGATCTGAATCTGGCCGCCCGAGCTGGCTAGCGTGTAGTTTCGGGCAAACTGCAGCCCGTTGACCGCCATCGCATCCTGCACCTGAACGGTGCCCCCTGCGGCACCGCCGAACACGGCGATCTTCTCCACCGAGGCAGACCAGCTTGTGTTGTTGCTGCCGTCTGCCAGCGTCCAGTTGGTGTCGGCGTTGGTCCAGATGCCATCCCCGCCGTCCACGAGGTTGTCTGCCACGGTGTCCGTACCGTCCCAATACTGCGCGCTGATGGCGGTGGCGACGAGGTTCACCGCTTTGTTCACGGTATCGACGACGATGCTCGTGTTATACCCGGCGAGCATTTGGGCCACGAGGCCGTTGTCGGTCAGGGTGCCGGTGTAGCCGATGAGCTTGTAGGTGCCTGCGGTGAAGCCCGCGCCGGTGGTGACGCGGACAACTCCGTCGAGGGTGATGAGTGTGCCATTGCCCTGGATGAGATCGCTGGCGGTGCCGAGATCAAAGAGGAGCAAGCTGCTGTCATTGAGCACCAGATTGCCCCCTACGGTGAGGGTGCCGGTGCTGCCGGCGGTGAGGATATTGCCAATGCTGAGCGTGCCGAGATTCGCCACGGTGAGGCTGCCTCCGAGGGGGCTTGAAGCGGCCAGAGTCGCGCCATTGGCGACCGTGACGGCGGTGTTGCCGAGGGAGCCGGTGACATTGAGCGTGCCTGCATTCACCGCCGTGGCTCCGGTATAGGTGCTGGCTGCGGAAAGCGTCCAGATGCCGGAGCCGTTCTTGGTCAGGCCGGACACGGTGGTGTCCATGGCGGCTGCCAGGCTGCCATTGCCCGCGCCTGTGAGGGTGAGCGCGCGCGTGCCGCCGACGATGGCGGTGGTGCTGGTGAGGGCGAGGCTGCCGCTGTCTGAGGAGATGGCCACATTGGCAGTGCCGAAGGTGAGTGCGCCGGCATAGCTGTTGGTGCCGCTGACATTGACGAGCGTGCCATTTTGTCCGGCAGCACCGGTGCC
>NZ_JBIPNG010000338.1:0-7315 GCF_044373815.1 Prosthecobacter sp.
CCGCATAGGAAAGCGCCGGCAGCGTGATCAGCGCAGGGTCCACATGGGCTGAGGCAAGCGCTTGCTGCGCGGCACCGAGTGCGGGCGTGTTCGTGGTGGCACCGGCAAACAAACCCGCCACGGCAGGCAGCGGCATGTCCAGCATCCAGCCACCCACCAAAGCCACCACGGCCCCCAAAAACACCAAGGCGAAGGCATAGGCGTTCAGCATGCGTCCCTGACGCCGCAGCGAGGCAAAGAAGCCCGGCCCCATCTGCATGCCGAGCGCGAAGACGAAGAGCACCAGCCCAAACTCCTTCATAAAGTGCGCCACCTCCGCATTGGGACGCATCCCAAAATGAGAGACGGCCAGACCGGCAAAGAGCACGCCTGCGGTGCCCAGTTTGACTCCCCGGAAACGAATATTGCCCAGGCCGATACCACCGAGAATGACAATGCTGAAGGTAAGCAGGTCGCAGGCTACGGGATTGTCCAGATGCAGTTGCTGAAGAAATGACATTCCTTTCTCATAGGCATGTTTAGTGCCAGAAGCGCAACGGGATTGTGTGCTATTCTTGTGTGCGCATCACGCGAAGGCTGGCATTCGCTGCGCCGGATTTGGCCTGAGCTGATTTGCCCCGGCATGGCGGCGCTGTTTGTGCTTAAAGCATCTCTGCATGAATACTAACAAACCCTCTCTCTATGACCGTCTCGGTGGCGAAGACATGATCTCCGCCCTCATTCCCGCCTTTTATGTCCGCGTGCTGGCCGATCCTGAACTCGGGCCCTTTTTCATCCACACCGAACTGGAGAAACTGCACGCCATGCAGCGCGAGTTCTTTGTCATGGCCACCGGCGGACCGATCCAGTACAGCGGGCGCCCCCTGGCGCATACGCATCATGGACGCGGCATCACCCGGCATCATTTTAGCAGCTTCACCAATCATCTGATTGAGACGCTGCTCGACATGGGAGTGACCCAGGAAGAAGCGGATGAAGTCATCGAACGAATCAACGCCATGACCAACGAGATCATCGGCGCCTCCTACTGATTCATCTGATGCGCCTGCTGCTATTTCTCTGCATTCTTTCAACTCTGACCGCACAAGCCGATGAGTGGTGGGCTTGGTCAAATGTGGACTACTACCGCAAACCACCATGGACGGGCAGCGTGTTCATGGGCAACTTTGCCGATGAAGCGGACGGCTCCTACGCGCAAATGGTGAGCCCGCGCGTGAAGTATGCCGCAGCAAAATGGCTGGATCTCGGTCTGGGGTTGTCGATGCTCAGGCTCGAAAACACCGCCACGCACAACCGTTACGACCAGCTCCGCCCGGAGCTGGAAATCAATCCCCACTACGAGCTGCAGCAGGTGCGACTGGACTGGCGCAACCGCATGGAATGGCGCGAGAACCAAGGTGTCCCCTCCACGTCAAACCGCACCCGGCACCGCCTGCAGGTCGCCTGGACACTGCCACAGCCGCTGGGCCCGCTGACACGCATCTATGCCAGCGATGAGTGTCTGATGGACCTGCATCTTCGTCGCCCAACAGAGAACCGCTTCATCCCACTGGGACTCACTTTCAAGCTCACCGATTCGATGGACCTCGACCTTTTTTACATGATCGACTCCAGGCGCACCAAGACGACCTGGAAAAGCGAATCCGTGCTGGGCACGTATTTGAGGGTGAGATTCTAGAGCAGGACGGAATTCGAGGCTTTGCATTGCCCGCGTCCTGATTTGAAGCGTAGAGAGAGGCATGCCTGAGCATTCCAATGCACGCCTGTTTGTGTGGTTCCGTATCCTGTTCAACTGCCGGTTTTACTACCCGGTGTTCACGATTCTGTTCCTCGATCTGGGCCTGAGCATCGGTGAGTTCGCGGCGCTGAACGTGGTGTGGGCGCTGACCAGCGTGGTGCTGGAGGTGCCATCCGGAGCGCTGGCAGACCGCTTTGGCCGCAGGCCGCTGGTGGTGGCGGCAGGTGTGTTGATGGTGCTGGAAATGGCGGTGCTGTGCCTGATGCAGCCGGGGCACCATGACCTCGTGCTGTGGCTATTTGTGGTGAACCGTCTACTGAGCGGGGCTGCCGAAGCCTGCGCGAGCGGGGCGGATGAGGCGCTGGCCTATGACTCCCTGCCGGCTGCTGAGCGCACGACGCTGTGGCCGCAGATCATGGCGAAGCTTTCACGCGGGATGGCCCTGGGCTTTGTGGTGTCCTCGATCACCGGATCGGTGCTGTATGACGCACACAGCCTGACGACGGCGCTGCATTGGATTGGTCTGGATGTGACGGTGGCCAGGCAGGTGTCCATGAAACTGCCGCTGCTGCTTGGCCTTGGCACGGCGCTGGCCTGTCTGGTGGTGACCCTGCGCATGACCGAAGTGCGCAACCCTGCCCCCAAGACTTCTCTGCTGCAGAGCATCCGCGAAACCTGGATCTCCATCCTGCAAACAGGCGGCTGGATCTGGCGCACGAAAGCCGCATTCGCACTGATTCTGTTCGGGCTGGTCTTTGACAGTGTGATCCGTCTGTTCCTGACCGTGGCCAGCAATTTCTACCGCCTCGTGGGCATCGAGGAAGGTTGGTATGGCGTGATCGGCACCGGGGTGTCTCTGCTGGGCCTTGTGACCGCCAGCCTGATGGAAACGAGCGCCAAAGTCATGACTGCACGGCAGAATTTCACCTGGCTCGGCCTCGTGGTGTTTGGCGGCTTGCTGTCGGCGGCGCATCCGCAGCCCGGCTGGACGGGCATCGCCTTGGTCATGCCGCTGTTCCTGAGCATGCGCTTCCTCCAGTTCTTCCTGTCGCATTATCTCAATGAGATCGTGGATTCCGAGCAGCGGGCCACCGCGCTGAGCTTTCGCGGGCTGACGATCAATCTGGCCTACGGCACCCTCACCCTACTTTTCGGCTGGCAGACCAGCTGGGTGGGCGGCCATTTGCACCTGAGCGCGGACGATCCCCGCGTGTTTGCCGCAGCACTGGAGCTGTGGCCGTGGTGGTTTGCCGGAACTGTGGTGGTGGCGAGCGGCTGGATGCTGCTTCGCGTTTTTGCAGTCGGCAAAGATGAACGAAACGTAGAGTCATCAGGTCATTAAGAACATTCGACAAATATATTCACCGGCAGCAAAATGCTCCCAACCATGAAAACGCCCTACTTTATCCGCCTCTGTCTGGTTCTGGCCATCGCCACCTTTTTGGTCCAGTGCTCCTCCACGCCCCAGACGCGCATTGAGAAAAACCCGCAGATGTTTTCCAAACTGAGCACCAAAGACCGCCAGCTTGTGACGCATGGCCTGATCCGCGAGGGCATGACTCGGGATGCAGTTTTCCTGGCATGGGGACGTCCTGACACCGTCTCAGTGGGTATCAATCGTGGCAGAGAGAGCGAAAACTGGAACTATGAAGGCCAGCGTCCGGTCCGCTCTATGAACATGAACATGGGTTTTGGCTACGGTGGCTTTGGTTATGGTGGCTTCGGCTACCCCGGCTTTGGCGGTTTCGGTCCCTATGGCTACGGCGGTTATCCCATGTGGGGCAGTGGCACTTCGGTGACCTACATCCCTTACACCGCTGGAACGGCGGACTTTGTTAACGGGCGGGTGGTTAGCTGGAAATCAACGGCACGCTGAGCTCAAAATCCTTCCGCAGATGAGCGTGCCCGAAGAACATCTGGCGTCACGCCGTAGTCTGAAATCCCGCGACACCCGCTGGGCGCATGCCTTGGCAGGCTGGCTGGCGCGCTCCGGCATCACACCGAATGCGATTTCACTGCTGAGCGTGGTCTTTGCTGGCGGGGCGATGGCCTGCTTCATGGTCGCCGGAGATCAAACCAGCATCACCGGCATTCTCGCGGCCTGGCTGGGGGCGCTCGTCTGCATCCAGATGAGGCTGGTGTGCAATCTGATGGACGGCATGGTGGCGGTGGAAGGCGGCAAGGGCTCACCAGTTGGGGCGATTTTCAACGACGCACCGGACCGTGTGGCGGATGTGCTGATCATGGTGGGTGCGGGCTACAGCGGCGCGGGAGATCCCGGGGTGGTGAAGCTCTTCCATGTGATTCCTCTGGGCTGGTGCTGCGCGGTGACGGCGGTCTGGACGGCCTACATCCGCGTGCTGGGTGCCTCCCTGACCGGCAAGCACGACTTCCGCGGCCCCATGGCCAAACAACACCGCATGGCCGTGCTGTGCGGCGGGCTTTTGATCGAAATGATCCAGCATCTGACCGGGCACGAACGCTGGGGCATCCTGCTGGCGCTGACGCTGATCTTTGTCGGCGGCCTCTGGACATGCTGGAGGCGGTTGTCCGTCATGGCCCAGACACTTCGCTCAGGTGACAAGTCTGCGCTTTGAAAGGGTGCCCACCAGGAGTTGAAATATTCGTGCTGTGGCTTGCGTCCCTATCCCCGCACCCTCATGAAAAAAGCGCTCCTCTTATTCGCCACCCTGTTTTCGCTCAGCCTCCACGCCGCTGATTTCCCCAAAGACAGCCCGAAGTTCTTCACCTCCTCAGGCGCGGTTTTGAAGGCCGCGAAGGAGAACGGCAAGCCCGTCATCCTCGTTTTCTCAGCCCCTTGGTGCGGCCCCTGTCAGAAAATGAAAAAGGAGGTCTACCCGAGCAGTGAGGTACAGCCGCTGCAGGACAAGTTCAACTGGGCCTACCTTGACATCGACGAGGAAGCCAATAGCAAGCTCGCTGAAGGCTTCAAGGTGGAGACCATCCCCCACCTCTTTTTCCTCGATTCGACGGGCAAGACCACCCTGGACGACCTGAAAGACGTCACCAGCCCCAAGGATTTCGCCAAAAAGCTGACCAAGGTTCTGAAGAAGGCGGAAGCCTCCCCAAAGAGCGGAAGCTGATCGTGATTGGCCGCCGCAATTGCAGGCTCAATCACAGCCAGGAATGCACACAGAGTTCCCTTTCGCGACGGGAACTGCCGCCTTTGATACCGTACGGCCCCTTTCTCAAAAGTGGTCCGAAAATCAAAGATTGATTTCAGCGGCGAATTACCCCACAATAAGTATTCTAAAAGGAAAGTTAACAATCAGATATTGTTAATAAAAATGCGATACCACACACTCCTTCTCCTCAGCCTCTCCGCCTGTTTGCTGGCGTCTTGTGAATCCTCAGGCTTCATGGGCCGGAGCACTCGCATCACCTCTGTTCGCACCACTGCCTACACGCATGGCGAGTCAGACCACATCATTTACGGAGCCAAGACGGCCGTCGGAACCCAGCTCAAGTATGGAAACGTACGCAGTGCTGCTGCCGACTGGTCGGTGTATCCGGTAGGCACCATTTTCCAGATCGAAGGCCTGCCCTACGTTTATCAGGTGGATGACTATGGCTCCGCCTTGGTGGGCACCAACACCATCGACCTCTACAAGCCGGACAAGGCCACCATGAATGCCTGGGGTGTGCGCAATGTGAACATTCGTGTCATCAAATGGGGATCGTTTTCCAAGAGCCTCTCCATCATGAGGGAGCGCATGGGCTATGAGCACATCCGCCGCATGGTGGGCCGCATTCAGCGCAGTTCTTAGACCCAGTGACCAAACAGGAGCGTGCGGATTACGTTCGGAGTCGGCTGGGGCAGCTATACCCAGAGACCCCGGTTCCACTGGATCATGAGGATGCCTTCACCCTGCTGGTGGCCGTCCTGCTCTCAGCCCAGTGCACCGATGTCCGCGTCAATCAAGTGACGCCAGCCTTGTTTCGGCTCGGTAAAACCCCGGCGGCACTCGCAGCCGCCCCCCTCGATCAAATCGAAGCCATTGTGCGCCCTTGCGGCCTGGGACCGCAGAAAGCCAAGGCCATCAAGCAGCTTTCCGGCATCTTGCTGGCGGAGCACCAAGGGCAGGTTCCCGCCTCGCTGGAGGCTTTGGAGCGACTCCCGGGAGTCGGTCATAAAACCGCCCAAGTCGTGATGGCTCAGGCCTTTGGCATCCCTTCTTTTCCTGTGGACACCCACATCCACCGACTCGCCCAGCGCTGGGGCCTGACCAATGGCAAGTCGGTGCTGCAGACCGAGCGGGATTTGAAGCATCTGTTTCCGGAGGAATCCTGGAACAAGCTGCACCTGCAGATCATTTTCTACGGCAGGGAGTTTTGCAGCGCACGTGGCTGCGATGGCACCGTGTGTGAAATCTGCCGCACCTGCTACGCGAAGCGGCGGAGGCCTGTCAGCATCAAAAAAGCCTGAAGGTCTCCGCCGTTCTGGGTAAAGGCCAATCGCGGCGCTTACCAGCGCAGACGCAGACTGGTGCGGAAAGCCTTGGTTGTATTGCCAAAGTCGCCGCCAATACCGATGTCGAACATGGGCAGCACGCGGAAGTAGGTCGACAAATCGATCATCTTGCTGTCGTACTTGTCAGCACTGCTCACGGTCACGCCAGCCTGAACTTCAAGCCAGGTCAGGGGGGTGAATCGCAATGCAGGACGCACATAGATGGAGCCGTCGCTGAAGCTGACGGAAGTGTCCTGCGCTTTCAAGCTGGCGTAAACAAGACCGGCCTCAGCCACAAAAGTGAGCTTCTCGTTGATCAAAGAGGTGTGGAAACCTGCACCAGCCTGAATGCTGGCAAAGTCATAATTCCCCTTGGTCGCACCCGTGACACTGCCACCACCGCCGCTGCCCCAGGAAGCACCAAATTTCAAATACAGCGGATTGAAGAGGGCCACCGTCAGCGTTGCACCAATGGTGTTTGCTCCCGAGAGGTTGCTGGCCTTGGGAGCCACGTAGCGGTAGTAGGCTTCCAAGTTGTTGAAGTTGACCATATTAGGCCCGCTCGGCTGCGTTCCGTAACCGGCGGCGCCAGTGGGTGGTGAACTGTAATTGCTAACGC
The DNA here is from genome assembly GCF_044373815.1 of Prosthecobacter sp. Classification (GTDB taxonomy): domain Bacteria; phylum Verrucomicrobiota; class Verrucomicrobiia; order Verrucomicrobiales; family Verrucomicrobiaceae; genus Prosthecobacter. The sequence continues at coordinate 6,829 of NZ_JBIPNG010000338.1, forward strand.
CCTGAGGCGTGTAAGAGGAGACGCCTCCTGGCTGTGGTGCCGAGGCGTACGGATCTGCATAGCCAGGCGGAGCGGTCACTGCCGGCGTGACGGAGGCTGGGGGCAAAGAATTAGGATACGCAGGAACACTGGGCGGTGGAGTACCATATCCCGGAGGCGGAGTTCCATAACCGGCAGGAGGCACCCCCATGACACCATAACCAGTCTGGCCCACCGCACTTTGGCAAAAGGCAACGCTGACGCTGAAAGCGTAAATTAGGATCCTTTTCATGAGAAGTGGGGCATCTATTGATTATTTAGATAGGTTAAATAATCTCTCAAATCAATAGATTGGGCAAATCTTTTTTTTGGTTTTGAGATTTCCATTCAATCCAGTCGCTATGACGCTGTGTCTGCGATGAGGCATTGAATGGGCCTTACAGGACCTATATGTCCTATAAAAGGTGCCCAGCTCATGAAACGCGCCGCTACTTTCTCAGCCAGCGCG
>NZ_JBIPNG010000048.1:0-23248 GCF_044373815.1 Prosthecobacter sp.
CAAGCTGGATGATTTCCTTGGCAAGGCGGTTGAAGAAGTCGCCGGACGGGATTCCACGCGCATTCTCAATGCACTGATCGAGCGCTTTGAAGAAAAGGCCGTGATCACCGCCTGGATCGAAAAGAGTTCCACCAACCTCGAGGGCCAGTCTGAAACACCGCCGCTGGTCTCCACTGACAACCGGGTTTTCTCCCTGCGCTCCAGCCCGATGCGCACGGATGCTGGTGAAGTGATCGGACGCATCTGGATCGTGAAAGACCGCTCCGAAATGCGGGTGCTGGAGAATCAGCTGCGCGAATCCCAGAAGATGGGAACGATTGGCCAGCTTGCCGGCGGCATCGCCCATGACTTCAACAACCTCCTCACGGCCATTCGCGGCAATCTCACCCTCGCCGAACTCACCCCTGCGTCCAACCAAGCTGGAGTGCGTGACAAGCTGCAAAACGCCAACCACGCCACCACGCGTGCGGCGGAACTCGTCAAATCCCTGCTCGGCTACTCACGCCGCAGCACCGGTGTCGCCGTGCGCAAGTCCACCAACCTCAAGCGCCTTCTGGCTGACGTGCAGAACCTCCTCAAGCACAGCGTCGATCCGCGTGTCACCATTCAAATGCGCGGCGGCATGGACGCCTCCTATGCGACTGGAGACGCCACGCAGATCGAGCAGGTCATGCTCAATCTCTGCCTCAACGCCCGCGATGCACTGCCCGCAGACAAAGGCGTGATCGAAATCGCCGTGGAAAACGTCACCCATCGCATGCCGTCGAAATCAGCCGAGAGCAATGAGGCTTCCGACTTTGTCATGCTCGTGGTGCGTGACAACGGCCACGGCATCTCTGAAGAGCACCGTCAGCGCATCTTTGAGCCCTTCTTTACGACGAAGGCTGGCAGCAAAGGCACAGGTCTCGGCCTCTCCACCGCGCAGGACATCGTGCGTGAGCACGGCGGCTGGATCGAGTTCGACAGCGAAGTGGGGAGAGGCACCGAATTCCGCGTGTTTCTGCCACGACTGCTCAGTCCTGAGCAGATTGAGGAGGAGGCACCGATCGACAACGGGCCGGCCATCAACGCCCCCATCGGCGCTCAGACCACCATTCTGGTGGTGGATGATGAAGCGCCGGTGCGATCCATCGCCATGAACATGCTCGGTTTCCTGGGCTACCGCGTTCTGGAGGCCTGCGACGGCCAGCAGGCGCTCGACATCCTCCTGCGCACTCAGGAGAAGGTGGACGCCGTGCTGCTCGACATCTACATGCCCAAGCTTTCCGGCCGCGACACCTTCAAGGAACTGCGCGCTGTCGGCAACGATGTGCCGGTCGTGGTTTGCAGCGGTTTTGTCATTGATCCTGACGAATTTACCATTCTCAGCCAGGGCCGGACACCGCCGGTGGACATCATGCTCAAGCCCTACTCGTTGGACGGTTTGAGCAAGGCGCTTGCCAAAGCCGTGCAGAAAAAGCAAGTGGAAGGCCCTGTTTATGAGCTCACCGCCAGCCGGGCACCGCAGCAGGCAGCAATGCTTGTTTCCTGAGCACAAGTGAAATCTGGGAGGAGAACTGCCTGTCGGCAGCCATCTTTCCCCTTTTCGATTGCCGCAAAGGCGCTACCATCCGCGCCCCATGATCAAAGTCGGCCTCGTCTCCCTCGGTTGCGCGAAAAATCTCATCGACTCGGAAATCATGATCGGCCACCTCCAGCAGGCAGGCATGGTCATGACACCCGAGCCGGATCTCGCGGATGTACTCATTGTGAACACCTGCTCGTTCATCGACATGGCCAAGAAGGAAAGTGTCGGGGCGGTGCATGACGCCGTGGACCAGCGGGCGGGCTCGAAGAAGCGTGCACGACAGAAGATCATCGTTGCAGGCTGCCTCTCGCAGCGTTTTTCAACGGAGCTACCGGGCCTCATGCCAGAGGTGGATGCCTTCATTGGTCTGGATCAGATCACCCAGGTGGCCCCCATCATTCAGAAGCTCATGGGCACCAAGGATCACGAGCAGGAAAACCTCGTCACCCGCCAGCCGCAGTACATTCCGGATTACGACACGCCGCGCTTCCGCCTCACGCCGCAGCACATGGCCTACATCAAGATTGCCGAAGGCTGTAATCATCCGTGCTCCTTCTGCATCATCCCGCGCATCCGTGGCCGCCATCGCAGCCGCACGCAGGAAAGCATCATCAAAGAGGCGCAGCAGCTCATCGCCAGCGGGGTGAAGGAGATCAATCTCATCTCCCAGGACACCACCTACTTCGGCATGGACAAGTGGACGGAAGAGCGCCCCAAGCCGCGCAGTGGGGTTGATTCCACCAAAGGCGAGTCTCTTTCCTCCCTCATCCGCGAGCTCAACAAGATCGAAGGTGATTTCTGGATCCGCCTCCTTTACACGCATCCCGCGCACTGGAGCGACGACCTCATCCAGGCCATTGCCGAGAGCCCCAAAGTCGCACGTTACATCGACATGCCGCTGCAGCACATCAGCGACCGCATGCTGGGCCTCATGAAGCGTGAGACGGACGGCGCCTACATTCGTGATCTCATCAAGCGCATCCGTGCAGGCATTCCCGGAATCGCCATCCGCACCACCTTCATTGTGGGCTTCCCCGGTGAGACCGAGGCTGACTTCAACGAACTGCTTCAGTTCATTCAGGATACGAAATTTGAGCGTGCCGGCGTCTTCAACTACTCGCGTGAGGAAGACACCCGTGCCGCGAAGATGGAGGACCAAATCCATCACATGACCCGCAAGGCCCGCTGGAACGAGGCCATGCGCGCCATCCAGCGCAGCATCGAAGGCTTCAACACCACGCAGGTCGGTCGCAAGATGCGTGTGCTCGTTGAGGAGCCCGGCGTCGCCCGCAGTGAAATGGACGCGCCTGACATCGACACCACTGTTTTCGTGAGCAAGAAACTCCCCGTGGGGAGCTTCGCTGACATCACCGTCAAGGAGTGGCGCGGCTACGATCTCGTGGCGGCCTAAGCAACAAACGGTCACTCAGCGGCCTTGGGCCGGAAACGTTCGGCGACGCGGTCCACACCACCGCGTGGTCCGTTCACCGGCTTGAATCTACCAGACTCCCAGGTTGTTTTTTCCGGGTAGGGATAGAGCGGCATGTCGAGCTCGGTTTTGCCGTCGACGATTCGTTGTGCACTGAGAGCGTGAGGAGCCTCGCCTTTTTCGCGCCAGTTCATGACCAAGCCGAGCATGTCGGGCAGTTTGTTGATGCCGGGACCGGGGCCATGGCTCATGCCGGGAACGATGTAGAATTTGCAAAACGCCGCTGCTTTTTCGAGAGAGCCAAAGTGTTCGGCGACGCGCTCGTAGTAATCGAGTGAGGCATGGTAGGGCACGCAGGAGTCGGCGGAGCCGGAGATCATGATGAGTTTGCCGCCGCGCTTTTCGAAGGGGCTCAGGTCCGCATTTTCAGCGTTGAGATAGGGGCCCAGTGCTGCGGTGTAGGTGTCGATGTCTTTGCCGAAGTCGAGGCTCTGGAGGTCTTTGTCCTTCCCGAAGACCCACTGGAAAAGATAGAGGTGACCGTGGGCGATCTTGAATGAACTGCCGAAGGGGATGCCATCGAAAATGCGTTCACCGGTGATCGCATGTTTGGGGCCGCCGAACAGTTTCCTGAGGGCCTCGGCGTGTTTGACTGTCAGTGTTGGATCTTTTTTCAGCGCCAGAGCGATCACTGCGTCGATGTCTTTTTCGGTGCAGCGCGGGTCTGAAACCATCTTGCCTGCGGTTTGCGGGATTTCGCGTGAGGCCATGTATTCGTTGCCGGCGGCGATGATGTTTTCCTCCTGCGAAGCGGTGAACGGGCACTGATGAAAGATCTGTTCGTTCCATAGGAAATACGCGTGCAGCGGAGTGCGGCAGTGGGCGGGGACATTGGCCACGATGCCGTCGTAATCTTCGGGATAGCGCTGGGCTTCCTGAAGCGCCTGCTGGCCTCCGGTGGAGCCGCCGTTGAAGTAGGAGTATTCGGGGACGCGGCCGTAATAAGCTTTGATCACCTGTTTGGCGGAGACGGTCATGAGATGGGTGGCGCGATAGCCGAAATCCTTCCAGACATCCGGTTTGCCAATGCCGGAATCAGAGTTCGGGGCGGTGCCCATGTCTGTAGTAGCCACGGCATAACCACGAGCCATGTATCCCGCGAGGCTTCCTGAATTGATGCGGCCAGCGGAACCGCCGTTGCCAAGGCCGATGAAGCGGTTGTTCCATTTTCCTGCCTTAGGCAGCCAGATTTCCACGTTGATGTTGGAGTCCTTGCCCGGGCTGAGAATGAGCTTTACCACCGTGTGTGGCGGCAGGTTTTTGTCTGCAGTGGCGCTGACTTCCTCTGCGACCACGATTTTCCCAGCGTCGATTGGAAGCTGCTTGAGTGTCGCAAGCCGGTCTGTGTTCTCCGGAGGAGCGGCCATTGCTGACATGGAGGCCAATGCCCCGAGAAAAAAGTGTCTGCACAGCTGCCAGGGAATTCTTGAGGTGGGATGTTTCATAGCTCAGTCACTGAATGATCTGTCTGTGTGGAGCTGAATGCGCTCCGATCATGAGCGTGCCGAATCACGGCGTTCCTTGCAACAGATGAATGAGCTTTCCCCGCGGACGAAGCGCGACTCTGAAGAGTCAGCGTCTTCTGGAGGTCCGTTTCCGCACTTTGGCCTGCGCGCGGAGGGTCTCGTTGATTTCTTCCGGCGTCAGGACGATCGCGTGGCGGATGGTGACTTCCTCCAATTTAGCGATTTCAGCGGGCGGGGCCGACGGCGCTGGTGCTGGCGGATTGAGCGGAGTCTTCGGAGGTTCGGCGGCTGCGACGACAGGCGCAGGGGGTGATGGCACTGCCGGGGCAGGAAGCGGAGCTGGATTGGTGGCAATCTCTTTGGGGGGGAGGGCGGGCTGAGCAGGCTTGTCGTTTTCCGGGGCCGTGAGAATGGCCCGGCGGATGACCGGTTCAACATTGGGTGCTGGAATGCTGCTCACCGCACTCGCCGAAGTCACAAGCTGCGGCTGCGGCAGGGAGGGCGTGACCATTTTTTCAGCGGGTTGCTTCTCCTCGCGTGTGACATTTTCAAGCAGAGGCGGTGCTGATGATTCTGGCTTGAGCGCCACTGACATCAAAACATCCGCCACCATGGCAGAGGGCGGTGATGGCGGGAGGGTGGGGGTCTTAACCGCCACCACGGGGGGCTTAATCACGACAGGCTGGGGCAGTGACTGAAGGGGCGAAATGGCTGCGGGTTTTGGAGTGGTCTCTGCGACCTCCTTCAGCAAGGGGACTGCGACTTGTGACAGCGAATTTGGCGCTGCAGCAAGCACGCCTGAACTGGCATCTGGCAAGTCGCCAAAGATCATCCAGGTAAGAGCGCCAAGAAGCAGGACTGTCGCAGCCAGGGCCAGCCATGGGAAAGTGAATTGGGGAGGAGAAGGACGATGGAAATCGAGTGACTTGAGATCGCCACTGACAGGGGCGAGGAGGAAGGTTTTTCTCGCGTGATCCACGGGGGCATCGACCGGGACTTGGTCTTCCTCAAAATCAGAGACAAAACCTGCGCTGATGACTTCCTGTGAAGCAAGCGGGTCCTCGATGGAGTCCATTTCGGCGCTTGCTGCGGTGAGGAGATGGGAGAGCTTTTCTGTGAAGTCGGGAGGGTAGGGGACGGTGCCGCCGCTTAATACGCACTGCAGGCACTCATGCAGGTAAGCCGTTGCCATTTCAGGCATGCTGGAGGGAAATTCGGCAACCTCGCGCAACTGACCTTCTCCCGTGAGAAGATAGGCCGCCAGACCGATGAAGGTGCGATGACGTTCATCACGGGCGGCGATGCCGCTTGTTTCTTCATCTGGGTTGTACTCCCATGGGCTCAGATCGATCAGCCGTGGCTTGCACAAGCTGCGCATCGTCTTGTGCAGGCGGAGTTTCACCACAAATTTTGGCCAGGCGTCCAACCGCTTTTGATGCAGGCGCTCCAGATCACGAGGAAGAACGGGGCCGTCATAGCCGACACAGAGCTGAATATTGGCCGGATCCAAATCCACGCGCTGAACGCCTGTTTCCGTCGCCTGCTCCAAACCGGCATGGATCTGCCGCAGCAGAGTGATGACTTCTCCAGGATTAAGAGTGCCGCGTTTCGCCATCAGGGCGCTCAGGGACATGCCCGGTTCGCGCGCCTCGGAAAGAAAGGCCCAGTCAGGGCCCTTCCAGAGACTCATCATACGCAGGATGTTGGTCTGTCTGGCAGGATCCTGCCGCCAGACCTGCGGGGGGAATGTCATGAAGTCAGCCTGATTTGCAATGCGTTCGGGCGGCAGCAGATGCAGGGTGACCGGCTGTTCGGCGGACGTGTTGACTGCCGAAATCGTGAAGGGATGGCAGCCTGAAAGCTCGGGGTTTTGAATCCGGAAACTCGCACCAAACAGAGTTTTCAGCGGAATTTCTCCCAACAACAATGTCTGCAGGTGGGAGACGGGCAGTGTGGAAGGATCTGCCACCAGCAGCAGCTTGGGATTGCGCGCCTGCACCAGGGTGACGTAGGAGCACACCGCCTCGCGAATCTCATCACGCAGAGACTTTCTCGAAATCGAATGAGCTGAGGGGCTGGTCAGGACAGATTTGAGGGCGAAGCGCAGGCTCGCTGGCAGTTCTGCGATGATGCTGAAGTCGTCGGGATTGCCGCCAGGATAGGTCTGCCCGGTCATGAGCAGAAAGAGCAAGCGGCAGGCCTCGACAACGAATCGCGAGCTGTGCTGGCCAAAGGCTTCGGACCTTGGCTGCGACAGGCCGTAGTCATACAGCCGGAGCTGCAAAAACTCCTCTTCCTGGGTGGTGACCAATACCTGATCCATGCGCACCGTTGAAAGCAACTGTCCTTGTTCCTCAGCTCTTCCCAGGTCTTGGAGAAGCTGATGCACCAATGCCAGCGATGTCACGGTGGGCAAGGCCCCGCGCCGCCGGACATATTCCTGGACGAACTCTCCCTCATTCAGGTCGGTGACGAAATAGGGCAGTCCATCATCAACGCCAACTTCGAGAATCGTCATGAAGGACTGGCCGCGCATGACCGCCGCACTTTGCAGCAGTTCCAGAGTGCGAAGCTGCAGGCCTTCATCGATTATTTCCGGCTTCACCGCCACCTGTTCCAAGGTGGTATTGGGTTCGTAAAACCTGTGGAGGAACTTGGATGCTCCCTGTGATTTTTGAGCCTTCCGGCGTGCACCTGACTTGGATTTGCGTCCTTCCAGCCGTGAGGCAGCCCACTGGCGGCGCGACTGCCAGTTCACGGGCTTGACCCAGCGCCTCATGGAGGGAGGCTGACTTGGGGTAGGAGCCGGAGCGGCTTTCCCGGTGAAAATATGAAGTTCCACCAAGCGGCTGTTTCGCTGATCAAAGGCCAGCATGACCACCTCGTCTTGTGCGCGTGGCAACTTGATTGGAGAGCCATGGCGATGACTTGCCAAGGCGAGGGATCCAAAGAGTTGCGGCCCTTCAATCATAACTTAAGCGTGCTGATATGGAGAATTCAGAGAACTGTGTTCAGTGGGAGACATGGTTCTTGAGTATGATCTTTGCGACTCAATTGTGCAATGGAAATTATATATGGTGGATATATATTTGAAAAACGATTATGAATATGACTAATATCGTTTTCGAATTAAGCTGCAAGGGTGTCCCTCATGGGTCATGCAATCAAAGCCGCTGAGTTGCTTGCTCTCAGCGTGAATCATGGACATTCTGCCTCATGACACGCACCATTCTTGCCATCGGCGCACACTATGACGACTGTCCCTTTGGCATCCCTGGCACACTTCTGCGTGCCGTGCAGAAGCATCAGCGTGTGGTCATTCTCAGCCTGATCGGTGACTACACCAACTGGCCACCGGTCAAAGGCCGGGAGCAGGGTCTGCTGGAACTTTCGAAACAGCTTGCCGCTGAGCGCGGCATCGAGATGCGTTTTTTACCCTATAAGAGCCTGGGCTTCGAGCCGACTCTGGAGACCAAGCGAGCTGTGGCCGAAGTGGTGGCCGAGGTAAAACCCGACACCGCCTTCATGCTCTGGCCGCGTGACCGCCATCCTGACCACGAGGCCGCAAGTGCCATCTGCCATGCGGCCTTGTATCAGCCGGCGCGCCTGCTCGGGCGCGATGAGGTGAAGACACCCTCACGCGTGTACTGGTATGACAACGGTCCCGGACATACGATCGGCTTTGAGCCGGACACCTATGTCGATGTTTCCACCGAATGGCCGGCTGCGAGCGAGTGGCTGGGACGGCTGATGGCCTACGTGCGCAAAGAGGAGTATGATCCGACCAAAACGGATGCAGCTATGGAGACGAAGAGCGTGCTATCCCGGTATCGTGGGCTGGCCTGCGGAGCCAAGTATGCCGAGGCTTTCAAAAGCGTGCGGCCGGTGGTGAATGCTGAGTTTTGAAACTCGTGCCACCCATCCATAAGTGGTGCCCCCGGTAGGATTCGAACCTACGACAAATTGATTAAGAGTCAACTGCTCTACCAACTGAGCTACGGAGGCGTGTTTGAAACCAAACAGCGTTGGAAGGGAGGGAGTTTTAATCGTGTCTGGGCTTGGTGCAAGTGAGTTTTATCCTCGAAGGACAACTTTCGGATATCGGCGCATCACCCGGGGGGCTGATACGCTGGCAACCCGGCATGATTTTGGATGTCTTCAATGCGCTGCCGTGGTATTCCGCCTGCATGCGTGTGCTTGTTTTCTTCCTTTTTGCGTCGCTGCAGGCCGTCCTGGCGGCAGATCTTCCCCTGGCAATCACCTTGGCTGGCCAGCCCGGGGCCTACACGATCAAGAGGTGGAAGAACGACTGGCCGGGCTGTGAATTTGAAGGTGGCATCGCTCAAGGGCGTGTCGCCATCGTCGAACGCGATGCGTTGAAATGGCTGCGTGTGAATTTTGCCGTCGGGAAGATTGGTCCTGAGGAGGGTGGCGCTGGCTGGCGGATGCCGTTTGGAAAACATGAGACAGCGGAGCTGGGCTACACGGTGCGCTTCAGCAAGGATTTCGATTTCGTCAAAGGTGGCAAGCTGCCGGGATTGTGCGGAGGGCCGGACAATGTCAGCGGCGGCCGCCGGGCGACGGGGACGAACGGCTTCTCAGCGCGTCTGATGTGGCGCAAGGATGGGCGTGGCGAGGCTTACGTGTACCACAAGAATCAAAAGGGGGACTATGGCGACAGCTTTGCCTTTCCTGCCGATTTCCGCTTTCCCGCCGAAACTCCGGTCAAGGTGAGGATCGCTGTGACAATGAACGCCGTGGGCAAACGCGATGGTGCACTGCGTGTGTGGATCGACGAAAAGCCGATGGTGGAACGAACCGACATGGAGTGGCGCACGGTGGACAGCTTTGGCGTGGATGGTCTCTACTTCGAAACCTTTCACGGCGGAGGTGATGCCTCGTGGGCGCCGACACGGGCCTGCTGGGCGGAGTTCGCGGAGATGAAGGTTGGTAAATAGTGATCTTTCAATAGCCTGCGCATTGGGCATTGACCGTGTTCCTGCAAATCAGGACACTACAGCGCTTGCACGTGTGACTGCGAGCGAGTTTGGCCGCCCGGCACCCGGGCAGGCGGAGGCACGCGAACTGCTGGAAGGGTGAAGCAAAGACTTTCGTTCTGACATCACATCATGTGGTGGATGAATCTATTTGATCCGCCACGATGCTTGCGAAGTTCGACAGACTTAGTTGGCCATGATCAGCTGTACTGCATCGGCACCGACGATGCCGTCCGTGTCCTTGTTGCTGATCGTGATGACGGCAGGCTTGTCGGCGGAAAAGGTGAATGTGCCGAGACTGACGAAGAGCTTGTCGATGGGTGGCGCCTTGCGTTGATTCACGAGCACTGTCTGTGTACCTTTCGTGTGTTCAATGATCACGGGCACATTGCAGGCACGGTTGGGCGCAGAGGCATAGGACACGCGTACTTCGTATTTGCCTGCGGTCGGGATTTTCATCCGATAAATGACGCTCTTGGTGCCTTTCTCGGTGTTTGCGTCATGGATGCTTGAGCCATCGACGGGACTGCCATAGGCACTGCCGATCCAGTGGCCGATCTGCTCAGCTTCCTGCTCGCTCATGACAATGCCGGGCAGCTTGGCGGAGCGGACCATGCTGGCGAGAGAGGCGAGTTCGAGCACGGCTTTGTGTTCGAGCAGTTTTTTGCGCAATGCGGGCACGTCGATGTTTTGCACCGGAGTCTTCGCCTTGATCGCCATGACGGCGGCGAGGCCTGATGCATGGCCCAGCGCCATGTACACCGGCTCCATGCGCAGTGAGCAATAAGCGATGTGGCTGGCGGAAAGGCAGACGGGGACGAGCAGGTTTTCACATTCGGTGCGCTTGGGCGTCAGGCTGCGATAGGGGATCTGATAAGGCAGCGCCGGGGTGTCTTGAAAGCTGCCTTCATCACGCACGGTGCCGTCTTCGGCGAGGATGCGCTGCACGATGTGGCAGTCGATCAGGAACGAGCCCATGCCGACGGAGTCGTCTTTGAAGATGTCGGTTTGCAGATCCTTCTGCACCTGGACGTATTCGCCGATCATGCGGCGGCCTTCGCGCACATACAGCGCGTAGGGCCAGTGGGCGTTGTCGGCGAATTCGTCTTTGCACAAGCCCCAGGAGTTCGCCTGCTCGCGCAGACTTTGCGGCACGCGCTCGTCATGGCCGAGGAACCACAGCATGCCCTGGATGAAGTCGGTGTGGTCCTGCCAGATGCGTGCGCGTGTGGCGGCATCGCCATCAGGGTAGTCGAAGTTTGTGCCGGGATAGTCGGTGGAGAAGAGGCCCTGGGCATTGAGGTCGTATTTGCCATTGGCGACATTGCCGAGATGGAACAAGCGGCCGAAGCGAACGCCGGGGAATGCTTGAATAAGGCGCAGCAGCAGTTCGTATTTAGCGGGATCGTAACTCGCGGGCTTGGGGAAGGGGACCAAGATGTCTGCGCGCTGTGTGACGCAGATGCGGAAGTTGTAGCTCTGGGTGAGCTTGTCCGCACTGCCGGGGGAGAGTTTCGGATCCGGGAAGATGCCGAAGATGGGTTTCCCCTGCGCATCCAGGCCAGAGATACTCGTGGGGGTGCCGTGAATATAGCTGGGGCCTTTGCCGCCGATGCTTGGGCAATCGCTCTCCATCACTTCGATGGTGCGTGGGCGAATCGGCATGGGGTGATAGCCCGCGAGCGGCTCGCCATACTGGGCGGTGCTTTCACGTCCGACGATATAGCTGACCTTTGCCGCTGCCATCAGATCGCCTTCATAGGTGGCGTCGATGAATTCTTTGCCGTGGTAGGTCGTGCCGTCGTTCGTGGTCAGGCCGGTGATGCGCGCGCCCTCCTGCGTGATCGACTTGAGTGACTGCGCTGTGACCACCTTCACGCCGGCTTCCTGCAGCATCGTTTGAAACGTGCTCAGGTTCACGCGTGGCTCCGCATACCACATGGGGGTGTCCGGCTTGGCGGCAGCGGCGCGCGCGAAAAACTCGCGCGGGAATCCGCCGATGGTGTCCTCCTTGCCCACGTCTGAGCGGCTGAGACCGCCGGTGACCATGCCGCCGATCCAATTTGTGGGCTCGATGACGACCACGGAGGCCCCTTCACGCGCGGCGATGATGCCAGAGCTCAGACCTGCGGGAGTGCCGCCGTAAACGACGAGGTCAAAATCTGCCGCAGCAAGAGGAGAGGCGAGACCAAGAAGGAGGAACAGGCGGGGAAAAAGCATGAGGCGAAAAAAGAGCAGGCGGCAGCGCCATGCATCCTTTTTCGCCTCGTCTTTTGAATCGGTGTGCTTACTGCTTGGCGAAAGCTTCGAAGGCTTCGGCCACTTTGCCTTCCTTCTCGTCGCCCTTGTGGAAGAGGAAGAGATGACGCAGGAGCGTGTATTCGCCCTTCTTGAGTTCGTAGGCGCCGTCAGGGGCATCTTTGTCGAGCGACTTGGTGCCGAAGGGATTGGCGGTGAAGAGGCCGTAGGTGCGGACGTGCCACGGGGTGGGGAAGCGGAAGCTGGAAGGATGATTCAGCATGGCGACGCCGAGTTTTTCACCACCGACGATGCCGTAGTAATCGCACCATTTGGCGCGTTTGCCCCAGGCAGCGGCGTCGGTGAGGCCTTCGCTGTTGATGATGTGGCCGCTGCCTTTTTGATTCTTACCCATCTCGACAGCCATTTCCGTGGGGACGCGGATGCTGAGGCCGGCGTCTTTTTTGTCTTCAAATTTGGCGGTGCCTTCGGTGGCAAGCAGGATCTGTTTCATCTCGATGCTGCGGGAGCCTTCGTCAGCGCGGAAGATCATGGTGCGCTCTTCTTCGAGGTATTTTTTTCCAGCGGGATCAAGGTAGTCGATGATGGAGACGAGCACGGCGGAATCGGGTTTGGCCTCAAGGGTCTTGAACTCACGGTGTTTCTCGCTGCCCAGCTTGCTGAGACGTTCCGGGGTCTTGGATGTATCCCCGAAGGTGAGCCGTTCGGCCCAGGATTCGATGCCGTTGATGCCCTCGCTGCCAAAGCAGATGCCGCGATGGTGGGGATGGTCATGCTGCTCGCCTTCGATGGTCTTCATCGGGTAGTTGCGAGTCATCTGTTTGCCCGTTGGGCCGAAGACAGGGGCGAGGTAGGGCTTGTTGGCCTGATCGACAATGTATTCGGCAAAGACCTGCCCATCGACCTTCACGATGGCTCCACCAGTGGCGGTTTTTTCGACGGTGAATTGGGCGGCGCTGGCCATGGAGGCGAGCAGGAGTGATGCGGCGAGGAGCAGTTTCATGGTTGTGGCAGTGAACGTCGGTGAAATTGGAATGCTTTCGGCTGAGATCAATCCCAGCCGTGGAAGAATTGGAGTGCGGTCTGAGTCGTGTCGGTGGCGACTTTCTCGACGGCTTCCCCGCGCAGGCCGGCGATGGCGCGTGCGGTGTCCGCCACGTAGGCGGCTTCGCAGCGTTTGCCGCGATGAGGAACCGGAGCGAGGTAGGGTGCGTCGGTTTCGATCATGTAGCTGCCCGCAGGCACGAGGCGTGCGGTTTCGGCGATGATGCCGGCATTTTTAAAGCTGACGATGCCGGTGAACGAGATGAGATGGCCGCGCTCCAGCAGCGGCTGCGCCTGCTCCAGCGAACCGGTGAAGCAGTGGAAGACGCCGCGAAGGCGATCGCTAAATGGCAGCACGAGTGCGGTGAGGTCGTCCCAGCTCTCGCGATTGTGCAGGATCACGTTGAGTTTAAGTTCTGCCGCGAGTTCGAGTTGTGCGGTGAGCACACGGGCCTGATGCGCTTTCCACTCATCGAGGGTGAAACCTTCCGGCGGGGCATGGAAGTAATCGAGGCCGATTTCGCCGATGGCGCAGACTTTGAGATGTCTCGCCAGATCCTGGAGTTCGTTGATCCAACCGTCGCCGCAGACCGAGTCCGCATCGCAGGGATGTATGCCCACCGCTACACGCACGTCGGGCTCGTGCTCCGCGATGGCGAGGAGCTTGCGGGCGTTTTCGAGATCCGTGGCGGGTGCCACCATGCGGGTGACGCCGGCTGCGCGTGCGCGTTCCAGCACGGCGGGCAGATCGCCGTCGAATTGTTTGCTGCCGAGGTGGGTGTGCGTATCGAAAAACATGCCCTGCGCCTTCGCATCTGGGAACCGGGTGTCAAGCGTGACGAATTAGTCCTTTCCTCGTGCGCCACATTCATGGTAAACCAAGCCCATGTCTTTTCGCCGGTTGCTTTTGGTTTTGCCATGCCTGCCAGCGCTTCTATGTGCTGCGCCGACAGATTATTTTGGCATTCACGTTATCGATGAACAAACAGGACGAGGCGTGCCGCTGATCACGCTGAAGACAACCAATCACATTGCTTTGACGACAGACAGCGCGGGTTGGATCGCCTTCAACGAGCCGGGATTGATGAACCGCCAGGTGTACTTCGGCGTCGAATGTCCGGGGTATTCGCTGCCGAAGGATGGGTTTGGCTTTGTTGGCGTGCGGCTGACTCCCGTGGCAGGAAAGTCCGTGGAGGTGAAGGTGCTGCGCACCAACATCGCGGAGCGTTTGTGCCGGCTGACGGGGCAGGGGATTTACCGTGACAGCACCTTGCTGGGGCATGAGGCACCTTTGCCGAGCCCCAATCTGTTTGCGGATGTCATGGGACAGGACTCGGTGCAGGTGGTGTCTTGGAAGGGGCGCTACTTCTGGATTTTTGGAGACACGAATCGCCCCAACTATCCGCTGGGCAATTACCACTCCACGGCAGCATGGAGCGATGCGCCGGACCAAGGCGGGCTCGATCCCGAGCACGGCATCCACTTTGAATACATCACTGATGAAAATGGGGCGGTGGCCAAGATGCTGCCGCTGGAGGAGCCTGGTGCTGTGTGGCTCTTTGGCATGCACACGGTCATGGATGCAGCGAACAAGGAGCATCTCATGGCGCATTTCTCACGCTGGCGTGATTTGGGCAAACGATTGGAGCATGGCCTGGCGGAGCTGGATGAATCAACGGGACGCTTTCAGCGAACCACAGTGCTGGGGGATGAATTTGAATGGCAGCATCCGCAGGGCAATGCCGTGCGGACCAAAGGGGAGAATGGGGACTGGATTTACTTCTCCACGCCCTTCTGCCGGACCCGGGTGAAGGCGAGTTATGATTCCGTACTAAACACCTCCGCCTATGAGTCGCTGGCGTGGTCGGCGGAGCAGGGAGACTACGTCTGGCAGCAGGCGCTGAAACCAACGACGCAGAAAGACGAGGAAAAGCTCATCGCCGAAAAGAAGATGCCCGAGGAAAAGGCGCGCATGCAGGTGGTGGACGCCCAAACTGGCAAGCCGGTGCACCTGCATGCAGGCAGCGTGCATTGGAACAAACACCGCGAACGCTGGGTCATGATCGCAGTGCAGGAAGGCAGCGCGGAATCTTACCTTGGGGAAGTCTGGTATGCGGAGGCGAAACAGATTGAAGGCCCGTGGCGCAAGGCGGTGAAGATCGCCACGCATCCGAAGTACAGCTTCTACAATCCGAGCCATCATGCGTTTTTCGATCAGCAGGAGGGACGCCTGATCTATTTCCAAGGCACCTATGCAGAAACGTTTTCCGGCAATCCCATCGCCACGCCACGGTATGACTACAACCAGATCATGTATCGGCTTGATCTGGATGACGAGCGGCTGAAGGCGGCGCGGGTGGACTGAACACGCGTGACGAAAAAGGCACAACGCCATGGCTTCACGCCGCGCTTTGATTCGGCATGCATGGCGGCATGGAATTACTGCAACGCATGGATTGGCTGGCCTTCGTGGGCAGGAGTTTTCTTGGCATGCTGTCGTGGCTGGGGCAGATCGCCGCCTTGATGGGCGAGCTGATGATCGGACTTAAGAGCGGCAGGTGGAGGCTGAAGCTGGTGGCGCATCAAATCATGGCGATTGGCTACGGATCGCAGCTGGTCGTGGTGGTGACGGGGGCCTTCACCGGTGCGGTGTTTGCCTTTCAGTCGTATGCGAAGTTCAAGGAATTCGGAATCGAATCGACCGTGGGTGCCATTGTCTCGGTGGCGCTCTGTCGTGAGTTGGGGCCGGTGCTGGCGGGACTGATGGTGTCGGGGCGTGTGGGGGCCGCGATGGCGGCGGACATTGGCACGATGAAAGTGACCGAGCAGATTGATGCCCTGCGCGTCATGGGCGTGCACCCGGTGGATTATCTCGTCCTGCCGCGCTTTCTGGCGATGTGTGTGTCCATGCCGCTGCTGGTGGCTGAAAGCATCGCCTTCGGCTTGATGGCTTCCTATGCACTGATCGTTTATGGTTTTGATGTGCCGGGCGGCTGGTTCTGGCAGCACAATGTAGATCACACCGAGGTGCTGGATGTGGGGATCGGCATGTTCAAAGGGCTGGTATTTGGTATCATCATCACGCTGATCAGCTGCCATCAGGGCCTCATGGCGGAGAACGGTGCGGTCGGTGTGGGGCTCGGTACCACACGTGCGGTGGTTTACTCCTCGCTGACGATGCTGGTTTCCAATTTCTTTCTGACTATCGCGCTGAATTATGTGTCCCCGTTGGGCAGCGCATCCTGAGGAGGGCTGAATCTCCATGCTTGCTCTTTTTGGCCCGGCCCGATAGCCTGCGCTGAAATTCAACCAATTCAGCACCACCATGTCAGCCAATCTTGCAGAACTCCTCGGTACGATGATCCTGGTACTCCTCGGCGACGGTGTCGTCGCAAATGTGGTGCTGAAGCAGACGAAGGGCAATAATGCGGGCTGGATTGTGATTACTGCGGGCTGGGGCTTTGCCGTTGCCGTCGCGGTTTATTGCGTGGCTGCCATCAGCGGTGGGCATTTGAATCCTGCGGTGACCATCGGTCTGGCGACGATCGGTAAATTCGAGTGGGCGCTGGTTCCCGGCTACATTGCAGCGCAGATGGTGGGTGCGTTTCTCGGTGGCATTCTCGTCTGGCTGGCCTACCTGCCACACTGGCCGGTGACGGAATCCAAAGGCGACAAGCTGGCGGTCTTCAGCACCGGCCCGGCGATCCGCCACACGGCAGGCAATCTGATCTGCGAGGCCATCGGCACCGCCATGCTGGTGCTCGGTGTGCTGGCGATCCTGTCTCCTGCCAATCTGGTGCCCAATTCAGGCTTCGACAAAGGCCTCGCGCCTGCGCTGGTCGGCCTGCTGGTGGGGGCGATTGGCCTGTCTCTCGGTGGCCCCACTGGCTACGCCATCAATCCTGCGCGCGACCTCGGCCCTCGCCTTGCTCATTTCGTCCTGCCGATCCCCGGCAAAGGCAGTTCTGACTGGGGCTATGCGTGGATTCCAGTCGTGGGTCCGATCATCGGCGGGATTGTCGGGGCGCTGGTTTACAAGGCGCTGTGGTGATCACTTCGGAGTGTGAGGCACGAGGACGTCGGGTGATTCATTCGACTGCCGGGCCCGCTTGGCCATTTCGCGGGCAAACTGCTCCTGGGAGCGGCGCGCTTTGGCGGCGGTGACATGGAGAAGTTGCCAGGTGCCATCAGCTTTAAGGACGCGACCACGAGCAGTGTCGGCGAAGTGGACTTCGAGGATGTGCTGCAGGCGCTTGCGCGCCTCCCGGTCTTCAACGGGCGTGAGGAGTTCGACGCGCTTGGAGAGATTGCGGTTCATGAAGTCCGCGCTGGCGATGAAGACAGCGGGCTTGCCGCCCTGACGGAACCAGAAGATGCGGGCGTGTTCCAAATAGCGGTCGATGATGCTGACGACGCTGATGTTTTCACTGATGCCCTTGATGCCCGGGCGCAGGCAGCAGATGCCGCGCACATTGAGACGGATCTTCACGCCGGCCTGGGAGGCCTCGTAGAGAGCCGCGATCATCTGGCGGTCTTCGAGCGCGTTCATCTTGAGCATGATCTCGGCGGCTTCACCCTGACGGGCGCGTTCGGTTTCACTGCGGATCATGGAGACCAGGCGCTCGCGCAGGCCATAAGGGGCCATGCTGAGCTTGCTGAAATGCACGAAGCGTGAGCGGCCGGTGACGGTGTTGAAAAACGCGGAGGCGTCAGCGCCAAAATCAGCCCGGCAGGTGAGCAAACTGATGTCGGTGTAGAGCTTGGAGGTGGCTTCGTTGTAGTTGCCGGTGCCGAAGTGCATGTAGCGTGTCATGTGGCCGGATTCGCGGCGCATGACGAGGCAGACCTTGGCGTGCGTCTTCAAACCGGCGACGCCGTAGATGATCTGCGCGCCTGCATTGATGAGGTCTGTGGCACGTTCGAGATTGCGCGCTTCATCGAAGCGCGCTTTCAGCTCCACCAGCACGGTGACGTGCTTGCCGGCCTGAGCGGCACGGATGAGCGCGGAGATGATGCGGCTGTTCTTGGCGGTGCGGTAGAGGATCTGTTTGATCGCGATGACGTTCGGATCAGCCGCGGCTTCCTCCACCAGAGCGAGGACGGGCTCGAAGCTCTCAAAGGGATGATGCAGCAGGATGTCCCCGCGTTTGATCGCATCAAAGATGCTTTCACCAGGTGTGATGGCGGTGCTTGGGAGGCTGTCCCAGGGCTCGACCTTGAGTTCCTCGAAACCTGAGATGCTGGCGATCTGAAAGTAGGCTCGCAGATCAAGCTCGCCAGGGATGTCATAAATCTGCGCGGTGCGTGCGCCGCAGAGATCGCGGATGATGCGAGTGTGCTCGCGCGAGGCGCCGGTCTCGATTTCGATGCGGATGGCGGGGCTCTTCAGACGCTTTTCGAGCACCTCCTCCATTTCGCTGGCGAGGTCGAAGGCGCTCTCGTCATCGACGGAGATATCCGTGTTGCGACTGACGCGGAAACGTGCGGGAGCGGAGACTTTCTCCGCAGGGAAAAACTCACCGATGAACAGAGCGACGACATCTTCGAGGTTCACGTAAAGGTACTGGCCGCCTTCAGGATCAGGCACCAGGACATGGCGTGGCAGATTGGCGGGCAGCGGCAGCAGCACATGACGCTTTTCCGTGTGACCATTGTCGCCGCCGGTCACGGTGCAGAGCATGATGATGTTCAGCGCCGGTATGGCCGCACGTGCGCTGGTGTCATCCACAACCACTGGCGAGAGCACCGGGAAGATGTGCTCGTCAAAGTATTCATGCAGCACCGTGCGCTGTGCAGGAGTGAGTTCGGTGTTCAGGAGGCGCCGGATGCCCTTCTCCTTCATCATCGGCACGAGCTGCTGCTGCAGGATGTCATACTGACGCGCTACAAAGACGGCGGCCTGCTGGTGCACCTGCTCCCATTGCTGGGTGGGGGTGAGGCCGGCGTTGTCGCGCACGCGCAAGCCCTGCTCACGCAGAAACTGCAGGGCGCCGATGCGGACCATGAAGAATTCATCAAGGTTTGACGCGGTGATGGCGAGAAACTTGACGCGTTCGAGCACAGGCAGATCAGCGCGCGCCACCTCGTCCAGAACACGAGAATTGAAAGCGAGCCAGCTCAGCTCGCGGTTGATGAAGTGATCCTCGGTCAGGCGCAGCGGCGGCGGTGCGGTTGATGAGTCAGGATTTGGCGAGGATGATGTCATAACCGTAAATTTCGCGGAAGAGATCGCATTTCATATCAATGGCGATCTGTTCGACTGTGGTGTCATCCGCCCCCTGGGTCAGCACGTTAAGCCGGGTGCCTTCGGGGCGGAGCTGGATGGATTTGATGCGCTGCGCGTGACTGCGATCCAGAGCGTCTGCGAGGCGCAGCAGCGCAGCGAGCTTAAGCACGATCATGCGCTCTTCTCGTGTGAGGTCGGAGAAGTGCGGGTGATTGGGCTCAGGATTGTAGCGACGATGGTAGCGGGCGAGCAGGGCGACCATCACGCGGTCATGCGAACTGAGACCAAAGATCTCGGTGTGCATGAGGATGTAAAGGCTGTGCTTGTGATGCTCACGCGGACTGATGAACATGCCGACCTCATGCAGCGTGGCGGCGATGCGGAGCACGAGTTCGTATTTGGCGTCCAGCCCATGCAGATGCTGCAGCTCGCGGAAGAGCTGGCGGGAGAAATTGGCGACGTGGTCGGCGTGTTTGCGGTCGGTTTTATAGCGCAGGCCGATCTCGCAGGCGGCCTGCATGACTTCCTCCTGGAAAATCGCAGTGCGCGAGCCGGAGGTCATCAGATCCAGCATGAGTTCGAGCTGGAAGTCACCTTCAGGCACCCAGAGGGAATCATCACCAAAACGACGGGCGAGCGCGAGATTGGTCTGCAGCGCCGGGATAATGCCTTCGCCGCCGGTGTAGTGCACGTGGAGTTCACGCACGAGTTCATCGGGATTCAGTCGTGCCAGTTTGTCAGTGAGGCGAGCGAGATCATTTTCCAGCACGCGATGGGCGCCGTGGCGCGCTTTGCCAAGCCGTGGGGCAACGCTTTGAATCTCAGCGCCGATGGCGACGTGGTGGTCGATTTTTACGTCGGAATAGTCCTGCGCGAGGTGATCCACGACGCCGCGGATGTGCTCCTCCAGATGCACCATCTGCTGGCGGGCCTCGTCATCCGGCGTGGCGATGGCTTCGCGGGCGCGGAAGATGCCGAGGCGGTAGTTGCTGTAGGCGGCGAGTCGGCCCTGCTGGAAATAGATCGCACGAGTGTTGCCGGGGCCGATGTGGGAGACAAAGGTGTTTCCTTTGGCGAGCAGCGGGTTCTTCAGCAGCATGCGCTGGGCGATCTGATAGACCAGGCGCGTCATGTTGCCGTCATCGATGAGGCTTGGGGCGACTCCGCTGTGAACCTGAAGACGGTTGAGGAAAATCTCGTGATTGACGGCCTCCGCGAGAATGTTGGAGGTGAACAGGCGCAGCTGCGAAGACGGGATGCCATACTCGCGCATCGTCTGAAGATAGTCGCGGAGGATGGCGGCTGCTTGATCGACCGTGTTGCGCGAGATGCTGCGTGCGCGGAAAATATCACGCGCGACGGGCAGCGGACGGTCCAGGCTTTCGATGCTGATGAACTGGCCCTTGTCATCCTTCCGGCCGATGACGAGCGAAACAGAAGCCGCACCCACATAAATGACGGCATGTTCCGGCGGCGGATTGAGTGTGACAGGTGGAGTCGCGTCACTCATGGATTGGATACGTGATGAAGCATTCTTCGGTGGTTATTTTCCGGTGCTCCGCATCCATGCGACCGCACCGGCGGCCACGGCCTGGCCGCCAAGTTTGGCGAGCGAGTATTTGATCCCGCGGGCAAGTTCCGGGATGGCGTAGTGCTCGACCTCTTCCTTGAGCAGGTTCATGTAGAGCTCAGGCAATTCTTCGACCAAACCACCACCGAGCGTGATGCGGTCAGGAGCCAGCAGGTTGACCACTGTGGCCACGCCCATGCCGAGATAGCGGATGGAGTTGCGGAACATGATCATGGCCGCGTCTTCGCCGCTGCGGAAGGCATTGGCGAGCGCCTTGCTGCGGATGTTGCGGAGAGCGCCCTGGGTTTTTTTATCGAGATCGGCAAGCTGGCCGCGATAGCAGGCCAGTCCCGCCTGAGAGGCGAGCGCGAGACGGCTGGTGAGGTCTTCGAGCGTCACGGTGCCAAACACCGGGCTGCCGATGTGAGTGCCTGGCAGCAGCAAATTTCCCAGCTCCATGGCTGAGATGGCGCGCCCCATGACCAGCTGGCCGTTGTAGACAAATCCCGCCCCGACACCTGTGCCGGGAAACACGCCAAGCAGCGAACGCGCACCTTTGCCTGCGCCGAGCACGTACTCGCCGTAGGTGCCGGCATCAACGTCATTCAGCACTGCGACGGGGCATTTGAAATGGGTTTGCAGCAGCTTGCGCAGCGCCATGTTGGTCCAGCCCAGATTGGGCGCGAAAATGAGAATGCCTCTGTCAGGATTCACCAGGCCGGGGCAGCCGATGCCGATGCCCTGCAGGCCCTTGGGATCCACTCCAGCCTCGGCGATGGCCTCATGAATGGCTTTGACGATTTTGTTGCGGCCCTTGGCGGCACCGTCGGAGCCGTTGGTGGATTTGCGCGCGGAGCCGAGCACGGCGTAGTTGGCATCGAGCACCGAGGCCATCATCTTGGTGCCGCCGAGATCAAAGCCGATCCAGAAGGGGACATTGCGGAGCTTTTTGGACGGCTTCGGGGACGGCTTCTTGGGCGCGGATTTGGTTTTCGCTTTTTTGGCGGGCATGGCGTGGGAAAGACAGCCCCAAGACACACGGGCTTTGGAATGCAGCAAGTGACAATGTGAACGCGAGTCTTCTTACTTGGACCAATGCCTTGTGGCAAAGTTCAGGTACTGCGTCCAGTCGAAATCCGTCACGTCGTGTTTGCCGGTGCGGATGTGGTAGCCGATGAAATCGCCGACAGGGGTGTCGATGGCGGGTTGTGCCTCCACGACGACGCCCTGTTTGCCGAAGCGGGCGTAAACCGGGCTGGCGAATTTGCCGGAGAGGAACTCGCCTTTCTGATCCGCCCAGTGGTCTTCGGCGGCGCTGGCGATGTAGATGGGTCGTGGGGCGGCAAGGGCGATGAGCATGTGCATGTCCACCGGGCAGGCGGCGGCATTTCCTGCGTAGTTTTTGTAATTGGGAGTGAACCAGTGCGGGAAGGCCTTGGTGATGATGGCGGTGGTCTCGCCGAAATCGCGCCGCATGAGGGCGGCACCGCCTTCACCGGAATCATTGGAGATGACGACGCCGAAGCGGGTGTCCTGCACGCCAGCCCAGAGGGAGGTTTTGCCAAGACGTGAGTGACCGATGACGGCGAGGTGTTTGCCGTCCACCTGCGGATCCGTTTGCAGGTAGTCGGCGATGCGGCTGAGCCCCCATGACCAAGCGCCGATGGCACCCCATTCACCGTCCTTCCAGACGGTGTTCGCCCCATCCTTGCTGACGGCGGCGCGGAGACCTTCCTTCCAGCCGTCGGCGTGGTCGGGTTCGATGTCGCCATAGTAAGCGGTGGCGACGGCGAATCCGCGCTTGAGGATCATTTCGAGCGGCCAGCGGCTGCTTTCGGTGCCACGGGTGGCTTCCGTGGCGCGATGATCGACGATGTTCTTCTCCTTGCTTTCGCGCATCCAGCGGGTGCTGAGCGGCACGTCGGTCTCGGTGCTGACGGCATGATTGCCGCCGAAGCTGAGTCCGACGAAGCATGGCGCAGCCTTGGTGGCATTCGGCGTGTGGAGCATCACATCCATGCCGGGCCAGTCGGGGCGGCTGGGCAGCGAGATGTGGATGAATTTCCGTGTGGCCAGGCCGCCTAGAGCGTCCGTTTTCGTCGCGGTGACTTCGAATTTGGGCGCACCGATGTCGGCGGGTGTTTTGCCATAAACGTGATCTTCGAAGAGTTTGAAAATCTCGGGGCGGCGCTTTTGAGTCCAGTCATCGACGGTGGTAAGCTTCAAATCAGGCAGCGGATCAGTGCCGACTTTGGCTTCGTCGTAGTTCACCCCAGGGCGCGGGGTTTGAGCCAGGGCGGAGGCGGTGAGCAGGAGAAAGAGGGTGGTGCGCATGGTTGGAGAAGACTGAACGAGGCGGGAGAACCGAATTGTTCGTGCCTTTGCTGATCAGGCGATGTTTGATCGGCGGCCATTATGAATGACTCCCCAGTACCTCCACCGCTGCCTGCATTGAAGCCTGTGATGTCCCCACGTTTTTCGCGGTTGGGGACTGTGCTGGCAGTGTGCGTCATCGTCGCCTGCGTGGTGTTTGTGGTGCGCAAGCAGTCAGAGAACAGGGCGGGTGGCGGTGCCGAAGTACATCCAAACCGCATGCTGGAGCTGATGGCGCGTTACGTCGTGGGGGTGCA
>NZ_JBIPNG010000339.1:0-7279 GCF_044373815.1 Prosthecobacter sp.
CGATGAAGCTTTCGTAGTCCTTGATCTTGACGCCGAGAGCCTTAATGGGCAGCCCCTGGCGAATCAGGTCTTTCTCTAGCTTGACCGCTTCAAGCATGATGCCGATGAGTTCTTCACGAAAGGCTGAGTCGTTGATCGCAGGATTCTCATTCAGCAGGTCCAGGAAGAGCAGGCGGAAGAACTCGGTGTAGTGGGCCTCATCCCGCAGGATGTTCGAGAGAATCTGTCGGAAGCCGGGAAACCGGCCGTGATGCTGGAGGCTCATTACGGAGCCAAACAGGCCAAAAAACTGGAGCCCCTTCATGCACTGACCGAAGACGAAAAGGCTGCGCGCCATCAGTTTCAGGTTTTCAGGTCGGGTAAGATCCATGCCACGATGAAGGCCGCTGGTGTGCCTGGTGACGAAGGCCTGCTTTTGTGAGATTAAAGGCGAGGTCAGGCAAAGCGCTTCACACTCATGGATGTTCACGCCGAGGGTGAATGCGGCGTGGACCAGGGCTTCCAGACGGATGTTGTCGTCATGCGTTTCGCGCCCCAGAACGAGTTTTAATTCCGGTGCTGTCACCAATGTGCGAACCACATGCTGCACCTCCGCACCGGCCATTTTGCGCGACGTTGCCAGCCATCCGATGGCCAATTGGATAATCGAACGCTCACCAGTGGTCAGGTCGGCTGCGTGCCATTGCGCAATGTCCGTCTCCATCTGGATGTCCGGGCTCAGTGGCCCCCAGTGGTCGGCTTTCATCTGTTTATAGAGTTCGTAGGCCCAGGGGTATTTGAGCGGCAGCAGATTGAAGGTCATCGTCTCGCGACCGTTGACGACACGTTTGGCCGCGAAGGCGACTTTCGCCTTGGTTTTGTCCAGCAGGAATAGGCGGTTGCCGATCTGGCAGGTGGTTTTCTCCGAGCTTGCGCAGATTGTCGACTCGCACTGGTACGCTGTGACAACGGGGGGGCGGTTTGCGAATTCAGAGGACTGCGGTGTGGCTGCCGCAGTTATGGTCGGCCACAGTTGCTGCAGCGCCGCGTAGCTCTCACGTTCGGACGTCGCATCGGATGGGAAGATCTCCGA
This sequence comes from Prosthecobacter sp., assembly GCF_044373815.1. Classification (GTDB taxonomy): domain Bacteria; phylum Verrucomicrobiota; class Verrucomicrobiia; order Verrucomicrobiales; family Verrucomicrobiaceae; genus Prosthecobacter. Next base: position 1,073 of record NZ_JBIPNG010000339.1, read on the forward strand.
GATGAAGCTGGCCACCTTCTGGTAATCGGTGACTTTCCCTTCAAAGAAGTTCTGCTCCTTTCGCATGAAGATGACTTCATCCAGCCATGGCAACGGGTCTTGAATGCCGGGATGGAGTTCTGGTAAGCCGCAGCCGCGCAGTCGGCGGTCGGCAATGAAATCGGTGTAGCGCTCAAATTCCGCCATCGTCAGTCCCACGGCATTGACCGGCAGGCAGTCGCGGATGAACTCTTTTTCCAGCGCCACCCCCTCGCTCATGATCTGCACCAGCTCATCCCGGAAGGCGGCGGTGCAGATGTCCGGATTCTCACGCAGCAGATCCAGAAAAAGATGGCGGAAGACCTCGATGTGGTTCGACTCGTCCCGCAGCGTGTAGCGGAACATCTGGCCTATGCCGGGGAACTTGCCCTGACGATAGAGGCTGAGGATCATGCCGAAGAGGCCGTAAAACTGGGTGCCCTCCATACACTGGCCGAAAACAAACATGTTTTTGGCCAGCAATTGCTTGCCCTCGATGGATTTGAGATCGAGGTCGCTGCGCAGGTTGTTCGAATGCCGGGTGACGAACTCGTTCTTTTTAACGATTGAGGGGATCTGCTCGAACATAGCCTCACAATCATGGGGATCGATGCCCAGAGAAGATATCATGTATAGCAGGCTGTCGGCGTGGATGTTCTCCTCATGTGCATGCCGGCCCAGCACGAGTTTCAACTCTGGCGCTGAAACGAGGTCCCGCACCGCGTGCTGGATGTTCTCCCCGACGATGCCCTCGGCGGCGCTGAAATAGCCAATGCCCATCATGATGATCCAGCGCTCGTTGGGGGTGATCTGCTCGGAGCGCCATTGCTCCACGTCCCGTTGCATTTGGATGTCCTCCGGTTCCCAATGGTTGGCCATCATGGCGGCGTACTTTTCCACCGCCCACTCATATTTTACCGGAAACAGATCAAAGCCCGCGCAGGGGGTGCCATTGATGACGTGTTTGCCAGCCAGAGCCTCCTCAGCCTTATGCTGTGTGAGGATGAAATCGTGGTTTCTGATGGGGTAGATTTTGTCCATGTAATGCTGCGAATTGGATCTAGTGCTTTAAATTGATATGCCACAACATGCGGTATTCGCATGAACAAATTGTCAATATATAGTGTTTTTTGAGCGATTAAGGCACTACTGGCGGCTCAATTCATTGGTTTTGGCTGATAGTAAATTGCCTTCTAGGGTCCCAAGTCGTGTTGGTCTGAACGTAGATCGAAGATGAAGTGGTAAAGGAGGATTACCTCAAGGCGTTACAGGTGCGAGCCAGATTATTTCGTCATCGTCCGAGATCATTTGGAGGCCATTGGCGTCGATGATGACCACGACTTTTTGCGGGCTGCCGTCCACGCTGATGGTGGTCTCGGAGAACAAGGGGGCGGTCGCCATTGGCGAACTCTTCGGCGCCGCTGAAGGTTTCCCATTCGCTGTCAGAAATGGGGGTGAAGGCGGGGGCTGCGAAACTGGTGCTGCTGTTGAGGGCGGATTGCTGCCAATGGCACTCGATCAATCGGGACGTTCAGCTTCAAGATGACCGAGGTGGATAAGATCGTGAAACGCTGAAGGAGTATCCGAGCAAAACGAGTGAGGCGCGGCGTATGAATGAGCCTTCGCTATCTCCATCTCATGAAAACATCGCTCGCCCTACTCGCACTCATTTCCACACTCCACGCGGCGGAGCCTCCAGCCTGCGAATGGGTCTTCAGCGGCGGCGGCAGTGGGCATGACAAGACTCGGGCGGTGACGACGGATCGCACGGGAAATGTGTTTCTGGCTTCCGAGTGCGTGGGGGATGCGATGTTTGGCGATCAGCAGCACAAGAGCGCCGGTGAGATGGACATGTGCCTGACGAAGCTCGATGCTGCGGGCAAGCCGCTCTGGGTGAGCGGCTTCGGCGGCAGCAAAACGGATCGCGCGTATGGCGTGATCACGGATGCGGCGGGCAATGCGTATGTCACGGGGCACTTCGAAAGCACGGACGCGATGGCGAACGGCGAGAAGGTGCCGAATGCGGGCAACTACGATGCCTTCACCGCGAAGTTCTCCCCCGATGGCAAGCTGCTGTGGGTGCGCGTAAAGGGTGGCACGGGTTCCGATTACGGACACGGCATCGCCATCGACTCGAAGGGGCATGTCGTCATCACGGGCGCGATCGGCGGGCAGTTTTTCTGCACGAAGTATGACGCGGAAGGTCGCGAGATCTGGCATCGCACGCCCTCCGGCAAGGTCTCCGGCAGCGGTCATGGCATCGCGGTGGATGGGAAGGATCACATCTACCTAGGTGGCAGTGCGTCGGGCACAGGAGCCTTTGGCAAAATCGCCATCGAATCCAAAACGAGTGCCGCGCTCGTGCTGAAACTCACCCCGGAAGGCGAGGGCGAATGGGTGAACCTCATCCCGGGCACCACGAGCGCCATTTATCACGAGATCGCGTGCGACTCACGGGGACGTGTCTGGGGCGCGGGCATGTTCAAAGGCAGCGTGAGTGTGGCAGGCCAGACGTTTCAATGCAGCGGTAAAGATTACGATGGCCTCATCGTGCATCTCGATGTCGCGGGCCAGGTGCAGTGGGCCAAGCACATGCATGGTCCGGGCACCGATTACTGTCTCGGCGTGACCACCGATGATCACGGCACCGCCTTCGTGTGCGGCGATTTCAATCAAGACACCGTGCTCGCCGGGCACGCGCTCGCCACCCGAGGTAGCGGCGACATCTTCCTCGCGGCGTTTGATGTGAAAGGCGGCCTTCTGTGGGTGCAACAGGCCGGCGGCAAGCTCAACGACAGTGCCTACCCCATCACCTTCCGCGGTCCCGATGAACTCATCATCGCCGGAGCCCTCTCCACACCTGCCACCTTCGGCACTCACGAAGTGACCAAATCCGGCTCCAGCGATTTGTATGCCGCCAAATGGAAGCTGAAACCCCTCAAATAATCCTGATGAAGCCTCTCTTTCTTTTTCTACTCCTGCTGACAACCCTCGCCTCGGCGGAGCCGAAATACGATCCTGCCAAGCTTCCGAAAGGGCACGACTACTTCGAGCTGCGTGATGGACTGGCGAATTGCCAGCGCAAGTTCACGCAGGAGAAAACCGGGCGCGTCATCTTCTTCGGCGGCTCGATCACGGCGGGGGGTGCTTGGCGGCAGCATATGTGCGATTACCTCACGCGGAAATTCCCGGACACGAAGTTCGAGTTCATCAATGCGGGCATCGGCTCCATGGGTTCCGTGCCGCATGCGTTCCGTTTGGAGCGCGATGTGTTGGCCAAAGGGCCGGTGGATTTGCTCTTCGTCGAGGCGGCGGTGAATGACAGCTCGAACATCCCGCAGCATCCCGATCTCATGTTGCGCGGCATGGAGGGCGTGGTGCGTCACGTGCGCACCGTGAGCCCGCTGACGGATATCATCCAGCTTCACTTCGTCATGCCGCCGCATATGGATGACTACCACGCTGGCAAGGTGCCCGCGTCCATCGCCCAGCACGAACGTGTGGCCGTGGCGTATGGCAATCCGTCGTTCAACCTCGCGCGTGAAGTGACCGACCGCATCGACGCGGGCGAGTTCACCTGGGCCGACGATTTCAAAGGCCTGCATCCCTCGCCGTTCGGTCATCAACTCTACGCCAACAGCGTCGCCCGCATGCTCGACGTCGCTTTTGCCACACCCCTCGCCGCTTCCACGAAAGAGCATCCGCTGCCCGCGCTGCTCGATGCTCAAAGCTACGCCAAAGGCCGTCTCGGCGACATCTCGCAGGCGAAAATCATCCAAGGCTTCACGCTCGTTCCGTCGTGGAAACCTGCCGACGATGACAAGCAGCCGAACGGCAAAAAGATCGGCGTGCGCGAAGGCTTTGTGAACGTGCCCGCGCTCGTCGGCATGGAGCCCGGCGCGGAGTTCGATTTCAGCTTCGAGGGCACCGGCTGCGGCCTTTTCATCGCCTCCGGCCCCGATGCCGGCCAGATCGAGTTCAGCGTGGATGGCGGACCGCCTCGCACGCTCGACACGCTGACGCACTGGAGCAGCGGCCTACATCTGCCCTGGGCCTTGATCCTCGACGACCAACTCAAGCCCGGCCCACACACCGCGCGAGTCCGCCTCCTAGCCTCGAAGACCGCGCCCAAGAGTGCGCTGCGGGTGTTTTACCTGCTGCTGAATTGAGATCGAAACTTTTTCCGGCAAATGAGGCGGTGACTGGCGACGACTAGGTTGTAAGCCACCCATGTCCCCGTCATCCGAACACGAGCGCCATGCCCAGTTTCTCCGCCACTACGCGGAGAGCGAGGTGGCGTTGCACACGTTTGTGAGGTCGCTGGTGCCCACGCGGCAGATGGCTTCGGAGGTGATGCAGGATGTCATTCTCGTGCTGTGGGAGAAGTTTGATGCGGCGGCGAATTTTCAGGGCTGGGCCTTTGGCGTGGCAAAGAATGTCGCGCTGCGTCATCTGCGCCGGCAGTCGCGGGACCGGCATGTGTTTGATGACGAACTGGTGCACCAGCTCGCCGATGATGCGGCCGCCCTGGTGCCGATGCATGACGGGCATCGCGAGGCCTTGGAGCACTGCCTGGAAAAGCTCCCCGCCGCGCAACGTGAACTGGTGCTCACGGCCTACACGAAGGGCACCCGCATGGTTGAGCTGGCCACCCGCCGTGGGCAGACGCCGATGGCACTCTACAAACTGCTCCACCGCATCCGGCAGGCCCTGCTGGAGTGCGTGGAGCGCACACTCGCCAAGGAGGAACACGCATGAATCCCGACTCACACGATCTCATCCAGCGCCACATGGCCGGATTACTCACTGAAGATGAAGCTGCCCTCCTGCAAACCCGCCTGAAGGCCGACACGGATTTGCGGAGGCTCTACCTGCACTACATGAATCTGGACGTGGCACTGGAGGCCCAGGCGGGATCACGAAACCGGGTGATCGATCAGATGCGGGCAGCTCCTATGCCTGAAAGCAAACCCGCTATGCGCTGGTATTCCTGGCGTCCGCTCACCGCAGCGGCGGCGGGGATTGTGTTTGGCATGTTCTGCACGTCGGTGGTGTTTGGATTCGTGGGGCAACAGCATGGGGTGAAGAAGACTCCGCTGGCCGTGGCGCAACCGAGTTTCGAGGATGCTCAGATGCCTTTGGGGAAGGGGTTTCCACCTGCTCCATCGCTTTGGACCGGCGATGTGGCGAAGGTGGTGCCTGCGGAGAATGGCGTGACGCCGAAGGAGGGTCAGCACATGCTCAGGCTGGAGACCACCGCGTATGGAAAACCCGTGCTGTTTCCGCGGCTGTATCAGATCATCGCTCTCCCTCCCTCCGGCAGCGAACGGAGCGAGATCGAAGTCAGCGCTTCTTTTGCCAGTGCAGATCCTGACAGCTCGCCTCATTACACAGTCCGGGCTTACGCCGTCAACGAAGCGCCCGAGCGACTGGGGCCCGATTGGTTTGCCCGACATTGGTTTATTCAACGGGACGAATCCATCGCATCAGCCGAAACAGGCTTCGAGAGCCCACCCGGCAGCACCGACTGGCAATCCATCGGCTTGCGAATGCAAGTTCCCGGCAAAGCTCGTTGCTTGGTGGTTTTCTTCGGTGTCAAAAACCAAGCCAAATCGCGGGCCAAGAAACCCCACTATCTGGATGCCGTGCAGGTGTCCTTTGTCGAATCACCCTCCATCCCTTGATCTGATCTCATGCGCCACTTCATCCACTCAGTTTTATTCATCGCTGCTCTGAATCCGCTTCAGGCTGCGGACAGCTTTTTCGTCGAAAACGGCCAACCTCTCGCGGAGATCGTCATCGCGGAGAAACCGGCGCGGATGACCAAACTGGCCGCCAAAGAACTGCAAAGCATCCTCGCGAAAATGTCGGGTGCGACGCTGCCGGTCGTCACAGAACCCAGCGCGGGCAAAACGGCGATCTTTGTCGGTATGAGCCGCTTCACGGAGGAGCTGGGACTTTCGACGAAGGAGCTGAAGCACGGTGCCTTTCGCATGGCATCAGGCAAAGACTGGCTGGCGCTGCTGGGCGCGGACAAGGACTTTGTGCCCATCGAGCCGTGGGGACGGAAGCGGGATAAGAGTGAAGCCGCCCGCGTGAACGCCGAATGGGACAAGATCACGGGCGATACGATTTGGAACACGGCAAGCGAGCTCTATCAGCTCTACCATCCGGAGCTCGATGTGTGGA
>NZ_JBIPNG010000340.1:0-7271 GCF_044373815.1 Prosthecobacter sp.
AGGGTGCTGGCGCTGCGCCTGCGCAAGCGGCGGCAGTTGATGCGGCGCGGGTCGCAATCGACCTCCGCCACGGGCTTCACGCGGGAGTTCAAGGACTACCGCCACTACACGCCACGTGAGGACTATCGCGCCATCGACTGGCGTTTGTATGCGCGGCTGGATAAACTCTTTGTGCGTCTCTATGAAGAAACGCAGGAGCTGAACCTGCACATCATGCTGGATACCAGCACCTCCATGGCGCAGCCGTTTCCGGAGAAGCGGCGGCAGGCGCTGCGCTTCGCGGTGGCGCTGGCCTATCTGGCGCTGAGTGCGCAGCAGCGGGTGAGCCTGTACTCGATGAGCAGCGGTGTGCATCAGGAACTGCCGCCTCTGAGAGGGCAGGGGAACATTGAAAAAGTGATCCAGGCGGTGCTGAAGCTGAAGTTTGACGGCCTCACCGACATGAAGCGCTGTTTTGAGGAATTCCGACCCAGCAAGCAGCGCTACGGCATCATTTTCATCATCAGTGATTTCTTTGGCCGGGAGATCGGCAGTGCCACGGAGGCTGTGGCCCGCGTGGCGGCATGGCCGGGGGAGAACCACTTTCTGCAGATCGTGCACCCCGATGAGAGGCAGCCAGAGATCGAAGGCGAGCTGGAGCTGACCGAGGTCGAAACCGGCGAGCGCCGCCGCTTCTGGCTGACCAAGCGCGATGTGCAGCGCTATGTGGAAACTTTTGATGCCTTCGTGGGCCATCTGGCCAGTGAATGCGCCAGCCACAGCGTGGATTTCATGCAGGTGACGAGTGATGAGGCTTTTGAAGAGCGCTTTCTGGATCTGCTGGTGCGCGGTTCGGCGCTGGCGGGTGGGGCGTGATCGCAGGTTCAGCCGCCTCCGTGCTTTACAGGTGCGATAAGCAGCTTGTTGACGCTTTTGTCAAAGCGTACGGGCATCCAGGCATCGACGACGATGCGGACCCAGTCGGCTTTTGTTTCGCCTGTCACGATGGCAGGAAGTGTCTTCCCGGGCTTGAACTCGAGCAGTTCTGGCGAGGCTGTCGAAGGATCTTGATGAAGCGTGGCTCCTTTCAAGGCTGACAGCAGCGCCTGCGCGGGATTATCTTGGACCGCTGGCAGATCTGCTCCTTCGATGAGGGCAGAAGGCACCCAGCCGCTGAAACGCACCCGAGCTTGGGGAGTGCCGTCGTTGGTTTGCTCGGGCACGTCGAGGCGGATGAACTGAGCTGTACCGGCTTCGGAGTACTTCACGGTTCCTATTGCGTCGCTGGAGACGTGGTTCGTAGGGGAGAGGTAAACCGAAACACCCCTGGGATCTTTTGAGTACACCACTCGATGCGAGGACCCCGGAAGACCCTCTGTTTTCAGCAGGGTGGCGCGACGCACTTCAATCTCATCCAGCCGCTGTTTTTTTTGCTGTGCCATCTGAGTTTCTACCGCCTGAGCGGCGCTGGAAATTTCACCAGCCTTGTGCTGCAGAGCCTGCACCGTCTGTTCCATGTTTGCCTCCAGCTGCTTCACTCGTTCTTCCAGTTTGCGAGTGATTAGCTGAGCGTCAGCCGCCTTTTTTTTGAGGCTTGCCACGTGGCCTGTTCCTTCATCATGCACAGCTTTGATGTTGTTCAGCGCCTCCGCGACGCTCATGCGAAGACGCTTTTCTTGTTCTTCCACTTTGGCGGCAATTTGCCGTACTTCGGTCTCGGTTTCACGGATGGAGGCGAGCATGTCTTCAACGCCTTCCACCTTCTCCTCCACCCGCCCGGTTTCCTTACTGATTTCTATTCTGGCTTGATCCAACTCGGAAAGCTTGTTTTCGATGATGATCTTGAACAGAAGGGCACCTCCGGCACAAAGGGCCGTCAGCACCAGGGCGGAGAAGATCGAATAACGACTGATTTCCTTTTTGAGATAGGATTCAACGACTTCGGTGATCTTGTCAGACGCGCCAGATGCATTTTCGGGAAGACTGGTGGGTGAACTCATGGCTTAGGTAATTTCGAGGATGAATGTTTTGCCGAGGAAGTTCAAGGGAATTGCTGCTATTGTTCCCTTGGTTGGATTTCTATACGTCAGCATGGAGGCTGTGCTTGGCAGCGGGAAACCGTATGCTCTCATGGTCGCATGAACTGGCCTGTGATCAAAGCTGTGGGACTCCTGGTGGGGTCAAATATTTTCATGACTTTTGCCTGGTATGCGCACCTGCGGGATTTGAAGGCCAAGCCTTGGTTCATTGCCGCTTTCATCAGCTGGGGCATCGCGTTTTTTGAATACATGCTCCAGGTGCCTGCCAACCGCATCGGCAGCACGGCGCTGACCCTGCCGCAGCTCAAGATCATCCAGGAGGTGATCACGCTGATGGTTTTCGTGCCTTTTGTGGTGTTTTACATGAAGGAGTCCCTCAAGTGGGACTACCTGTGGGCGGCGCTGTGCATGTGCGGGGCGGTGTACTTCATTTTCCGCAAGTGAACCTCTTCACCGAGAGTGTTTTGGGTGCCAGACTCGGCGATCTCGGGTCATGGACGGTGCGATTGCTCAGTTTTGGGCGGTACAAGCCGGATCCGGAGTCATGGGAGGCCATCGGCATCGGTTTTTTCGTTCTAATCGGCTTGGTCGTTTGCTGGAGATTGTGAAAAGATCGGCACATTTTGTTCACATATTCACATTTCAAATTGTGAAGATGTTTAACAAAGGTTAAATAACTCATCATTCCCATGTCCACCGCGAACCTGCGCAGACATCTCCATGAGACCCGCAATCGCCCCGTCGGGATCAAAAACCGGCACGATGTGCAGCGGGATCACTATCTCCTGCTCCTGAAGCGGTGGATTGGGGGTGCCGTGCTGGCTCCGGCCTGTCTGGTCACGGCCATCACGCTGATCATGATGCTTTGGCGCGCGGTGTCCCGCATGGATTTCCTGAAGTCCGAGGAGTTCATCTTTTTCACCTTTGGCGGCGTGGTTTGGGCCGTGGCCTATCTCGCCGGGGTGAGGCCCGTGACGGCGTATGTCTTTGGCCATGAACTGAGCCACCTCATGACGGCGCGGATGTTTGGCGGGCGCATCTTTGACTGGAAAGTCAGCGCTGAGGGCGGCTACGTGGAGACGGACAAGTCCAACACCTGGATCACCCTGGCTCCCTATTTGATCCCATTTTACACGCTCATCATCATGCTGGTGTTTGGTCTGGTGGGGCTGGCGCTGGACATGCAGCAGTCGCATGACGTGCATCTCATGAAATGGACGGTGCATCTGAAGCCCCTGCGCTTTCTCTACGCGCTGGTCGGGCTGACCTGGTGCTTTCACGCCACCTACACCGTCAAAACGGTGATCGCCGAGCAGGGGGACCTCAAGCGCAATGGAGAGTTCTTCTCCATGATGCTGATCTTTCTCATCAATGCCTTCCTGTTGATCGCGCTGTTTCTCGCCTCCTCACCCGCGCCCGGACTGGGTTTCATGGAAGTGGCGCGCTGCTGGTGGTCGGTGGCTTCTGGGATGGTTGGCTGGCTGTGGCATCTGGTGTTCTGAGCTGCGGCTGGACTTTGCCCGCTTTTCGGTCAATGAACGCTGCCCATGCCTGAAGACCCAGATGTCCTCTCTGTGACCCAGCTCACGCGCGAAATCCGCGACGTTTTGCAAAGCCGCATCGGCAGCGTGTGGGTGGAGGGGGAGATCAGCAATCACCGCCTGCAATCCTCCGGACATCAGTACTTCACACTCAAGGACGCCGGGGCGCAGCTCAGCTGCGTGATGTTTCGCGGAGCCGCCGCACGCAGCAGTGCCCGCATCCAGGACGGTGCCCTCATGCAGGTGCATGGGGAGATCAGCGTGTATGAGCCGCGCGGGCAGTACCAGATGGTCGTCAAACAAGTGCAGGCGAAGGGCAAGGGCTCGCTGCAGGAGCGGTTCGAAGCGCTGAAGCGCAAGCTGCATGAGGAGGGCCTGTTTGATGCCGAGGGCAAGCGCGCCATACCACGCTTTCCGCGCATCGTCGCGCTGGTGACTTCGCCCACGGGCGCGGCCATTCAGGACATGCTGAACATCCTCACCCGGCGTGCGCCTTGGGTGCGCGTGCTCGTTTTTCCTGTGCGAGTGCAAGGGCAGGGGGCTGAGCTGGAAATCGTGCGGGCGCTCAAAGTCCTGGGCGATGCCGAAAACTTCGGCCTGCCGGTGCCGGACACCATCGTCGTGGGGCGTGGCGGCGGCAGTTTGGAAGATCTGTGGTGCTTCAACGAGGAGGTGCTCGCCCGCGCCATCGCCGACTGTCCCATCCCGGTTATCTCCGCCGTCGGGCATGAGATTGATTTTACCATCGCCGACTTCGTGGCCGATCTGCGTGCGCCCACGCCCAGCGCGGCGGCGGAACTCCTCGCGCCGGACAGCACCGAGTTGCAGCGGCATTTCGACAGCATCGCCCGCACGCTGAAGGCCCGCGTGGGCACGCTGCTGGAGCATCATCAGCATGTGATCGAGCTCACCGCCAAAGGCCCGCTGCTGCATGCGCCGGACCGTTTGCTGCAGCAGGCGGAGCAGAGCATCGACGACCACGAATCGCGCCTGCGTGACACCTTGCGCGAGAGGTTGCAATCCTGGACCGATGACCTCACGCAGAAGCAGCATATTCTCGCCGCGCATCATCCGCGTGTGCAGCTCACCGAAGCCGTGCACCGTGCCGAGACGAGCGCGCGCCGCCTGCAGCAGGGGCTCCAGCATCGGCTGGACCGTTTGGCGGACCGGTTGCAATCACGCGCGGAACTGCTCAAACACATCGGCCCGCAGGCCGTGCTGGCCCGTGGCTTTTCCTTCGCCACGAATGCGGCGGGGAAAGTACTCAAGGATGCTGCTGAGGTGAAGCCCGGGGATGAGATCTTAACGCGTCTGGCTCAGGGGACGGTGAGGAGCGTGGTGAAGGAGTAGGGACGAAAAGATTTGCACCGCAGAGTTAGGAACGCCGCAGAGGTCTTCAGAGAAAGTACTCGTGAGCTTTAGCCCACTCTGGGAAGCTCCGCGCCTTCCAGAACGAACTAAAGTTCGTGAGTACTTTGCTTCGCCGCAGAGTTTCTTCAGAACAGATCTCTGCGGCGTTCCAGCCTCTGCGGTGTAAAAATCTGTGCTTCTTACCGGGGAAGAATCGCCCCTCTCGCTGCGTAGAACAGGCATGCTCTCCCGCCGTTCCATTCTTCACCGCTCCGCCTATGGCATCGGCGGCATCGCTTTGGCCACGCTGCTGAGGGACCAAAACCTGCTCGCCAGTCCGGAGCAGATCGGGCCGCGCCATTTCGATCTGAAGCCCAAGATGCCGCACGGCTTTGGGCAGGCCAAGGCCATGATCTCCATGTTCATGCAGGGCGGGCCGAGCCACATGGATCTGTTTGATCCCAAGCCCGAGCTCACCAAGTACGACGGCAAGGATTTCCCCGGTGAGGTGAAATACGACGATGCCGCCGGTGCCAGCCGCGAGTGCATGGGCAGCCCGTGGAAGTTCAAGCAGTACGGCCAGTCCGGCATGGATGTCAGCGAGCTGTTGCCGCATTTCTCCAACATCGTCGATGACGTCACGCTCATCCGCTCCATGCACACCGGCGTGAACAATCACGGCCAATCCATCTACGCCTTGCTCAATGGCCAGGTCACCGGTGGCCGCCCCACGCTGGGGAGCTGGCTCACGTATGGACTCGGTTCAGAAAATCAGGACCTGCCCGCCTACGTGGCCCTCACCGATCCTCGCGGCCTGCCCGTGCTCGGCGTGGACAACTGGAGCAACGGCTGGCTGCCCTCGCTGTATCAGGGCACCGTCATTCGCCCCAAAGAACCGCGCATTCCGAATCTCGATGCGCCGCTCAGCCTCAAAGGGGATGCGCAAAAGCGTTACCTCAATTTCGTGCAGCGCCTGAACAAGGAGCACCTCGAAGCCCGCCCCGGCGAGGCCGATCTCGAAGCGCGCATCCAGAGCTTTGAACTCGCCGCCCGTATGCAGACCGCGGCCAAGGAAGCGCTCGACATCGATCAAGAAAGCGCCGCCACCAAGAAGCTCTACGGCATCGACAATCCCGCCGCCGCCGAGTTCGGCACGCGCTGCCTCATCGCCCGCCGTCTCGTCGAGCGCGGTGTGCGCTGCGTCTCGCTTTTCACCGGGAATCAGACCTGGGACAATCATCAAAACATCCGCACTGCGCTGCCTGCGGCGTGCACGTATGTGGATCAAGGTGCCGCCGCGCTCGTCATCGATTTAAAGCAGCGCGGCTTGCTGGATACCACCATCGTCCACTGGGGCGGCGAGATGGGCCGACTGCCCGTCATTCAAAACCGCTCCGGCTCCAAGGACCGTACGACCGTCGGTCGCGACCACAACACCTACGGCTTCAGCATGTGGGTCGCCGGCGGCGGCTTCAAGTCCGGCCACATCCACGGCGCCACCGACGACTTCGGCCACCACGCCGTGAAGGACGTCGTCAATCACTACGACTACCACGCCACCCTCCTCCATCTCTTCGGCCTCGACGCCAAGCAGCTCAGCTATCGCCGCAATGGAACGGAGCAGGTGCTCGTGGAGAACCCGCAGGCGCGGGTGGTGAGTGAGATTTTGGCGTGAAGGGGGGGGGGCGGTTGTTTTAGACGGTGACCTTAGACAAGCTCTCAGCCTGTTGAAATATGGGGCGCAGCCAGCCCTTCGTTTAATGTTCAGCTGACAACACAAAGCCCCGACCACGCGAGTCTTTTTATAATCGGGCTTTTTTGTTGGCCTCAGTGAAATTCTCAGGAAGGTTGCCAGTCTAGTTATGCATTTCGGTGAAATAGACATTCCTGACGCAGTATCATCTGCCTTGAAGACTGGGGATTTGGTCGTCTTTGTAGGGGCTGGCGTTTCCAAGCCTGCGCCATCGGGTTTGCCCATGTTTGATGCTCTAGCAAGTAAAATCGCAGAGGGAACAGGGCTGCGACGAGAAACTAAAATGGTGCCGAATGCCGATGGGACCGTTGAACGTGAACCGCTGGACCGCTTCCTTGGACGATTGGCAAAAGGCAGGGTCATGGTAAAGCAGCTTGCCCACAAAATTCTCGTCGGTGAACATACGAAACCGAATTCGTTACATCAAAGTCTGGTAAGCTTATTCAGTGATGCTGGCCAAATCAAAATCGTCACGACAAATTTCGATGAACATCTCGCTACGACTATTTCTTCCGCCTATCAGGAGCGGGCAAGAATATATTATGCTCCAGCATTGCCAGTGGGATCGGATTTCACAGGTCTGGTTTTTTTGCATGGTTCCGCTCTTAG
>NZ_JBIPNG010000341.1:0-7239 GCF_044373815.1 Prosthecobacter sp.
GGAGGTGGGCAAAGGTCAGCTGATCGTTTTCGTCGTTACTTTGATTGGAACCCTCGCCACCGATCTACTCATTGGCATTGCAGCGGGCATCGTCGTCAAACTTGTGCAGCATGTCATCAGCGGCACGCCCTTTGGCAACCTCTTCATTCCACATGCCGAGATCATGAAAGATGGGGAACACCCCATCATGCACGTGAAAAAAACAGCCATTTTCAGCAACTGGCTTGGCCTCCGCAACCATCTTTTCTCACTCAGTGACCATGCCAGGGTGAAAGTCGATCTCTCAGGCACCGATCTGGTCGATCATACGGTCATCAAGAAACTCGAGGAAATGGTGCAGGACTGGAAGATTGAAAATCGCGAACTCATCATCGCTGGGCTTGAAGACCACGTTCCTGTTTCCCCCCATCCGCAGGCGGCACGGTACCGCCGTCAGACCGTTTGAATAAGATTCTTGGGTGGCAGAGCAAAAGAGCGAGCCGGTCCCGCTCTCCAGGTCAGACAGTGGGCGCCTGGAGCGGAATCACTACCTCGATTCGTAGTCCCTGAGGCATCACGCTGCTGGCTGTCAGCTCGCCGCCAGACTGCCGTGCCCTTGCACGCATGCCCACCATGCCGAGGCTGGGACTGTAAATGATTTCTCCAGTTTGATTGGGCAGGCCCTTGCCGTTGTCCTCGATGGTGAGAAGAATTTTTTGATCCCGATGCGCCAGGCGGACCTTCACCTCCGTGGCTTCGGAATGCCGGGCGATGTTGGTGAAAGCCTCCTGGGCGATGCGGAAAAGATGAGTTTCCGTTTCATCTGCAAGCCGCCCCGTGAAGTCAGAATCGTAATCCACTTTCAGGCGCGTGCGCTGGCCGAACTTTTCCGCCAGCCAGCGCAGTCCGGCATCCAGGCCAAAATCATCCAGAATGACGGGCCGCAGCAGATGCGAGAGTTCGCGGACGTTGGCGATGGATTCATCCACCAGATGCAGGCAATCGGCGCGCAGTGAAGGAAGATCCTGGGTGGAGCCCTTGGTCAGATTGGAGCGCACGGCGGCCAGCGACTGGCCCAGCTCATCGTGCAGTTCATGGGAGAAGCGTCGTGCGGCCTGTTCCTGAGTCTGCAACATGTGCCAGGACACGCGGCTCAGCTCCTCGGACTGCCAGCGAATGCGCTGGATGCTCTTGCGGGCAAAGGCAATGGTCAGGATAGCGCATATCGCGGCCAGGACGGTGCTGGACCCCAGCAGCAAGGTGGAATCATCACTGAGAGCCTGCGACTGCTGCTCCAACTGGTGTTCGGTCTTGGTGAGATGCTCTGAACTACTTTTGATGAGTTTGTTGACCAGTTCGACGACCTGTCCGTGATGCAGGAACAGGGTCTCCAACTTGTCCCGCTGCACCGGCTCATTACTTTCCAGCAGCCGATGTGATTCCTGGGTGAAGGCTTTGACGCCTCTGTCCAGATCCGCCCACAACTCCGCATCCGCCAGAGATCGCACCTCCGGCCCCAATCGAGAAATCTGGCGGTCGCTTTCATCCAGCTCCTGCAAGAGCTTGGCCAGATCGGCGCGCTTGAGTTCAAACTGGGCGAACTGATGCAGCACCCCGGTCATGGTGTTTTCCTCCGACTGGACATCCTGCCGAAGACGGGCGATGAGGAACTGGTCCCGCGCCATCTGCTCCACACCGTGCCGGATGCCCTGGCTCTGGCGCACGGCAATGAGGCCCGCAGTGCCAAGCAGCACCATCACCAGCAGGAAACCGAGTGCGAGAACGCGCAGCACGTAGCGTTCGGTGATGCGCAGGAAGGTGAACGACATGACGACAGGAAAAAAACTCAAACCCCTTCAACCATGGGTATGGACAGCGGTGACCTAGAGGAACCCTGAATCTGAAAAAAGGAAACCATGCCGGTCTGAATATCATACAAAGCTCCGACGAGCACCAGTTCACCCGCATCAATCATACGCGCGAGTGTGCTGCTGCGCTCCGTGATCATGCGCATGGTGCGCAGCACGTTCCGGCGTGAGACTTCGTTGGAGTAGGCCTCTTTCTCTCCGGGCAGCCAGGCGCTATCGCGCTTGCAGGTCTTGAGATCGACTGACTGTTGAATCTCGATGACGAGCGAATCGAGATTCACACAGCCCGTGGCTTCGGCGGCGGTTTGATTGCTGCAAATGAGATCCACGGCGGCATTGACCGCACCACAGGAGGTGTGCCCCATGACCAGAATCATCTTCGCACCCGCCACGGCGCAGCTGTACTCCATGCTTCCGAGCACCTTGTCGCGCGCGATGTTGCCCGCGATCCGAACACTGAAAACATCCCCCAGACTCAGGTCAAAAACGAGTTCTGCCGGCGTGCGCGAATCAATGCAGCTGAGCACCACCGCCATGGGGAACTGACCGGCGGAAGTCACATCCACCAAACGGCCGATGTCACGTGTGAGGTGCCTGCCTTCGCGGAACCGCTCGTTTCCTTCCTTGAAGATTTCCAGCACCCGTTCCGGCGTCAGGCTGTTCTGCACTTCGCGGCTGCTGTAATTCAAAAACTGAATGCGGTCTATGATCTGGGGATATTTGTCTTTGAATCCCGCCAGACTGAGCTGGATGCCGCGTGCCTTCGCCGTCTTGTGCTGGAAATCGTGGATCAGGTCCAGAATATCCGCGTCAATGTAGTCCGTGCTGCGCGCATCGAGGAGAACATGGCCGCCCTTTGGAACACTGCGCAGGGTTTCCTCGAGCGTGCCACGGCTTAAAAAACTCACCTGATTGGCCAGTTCAATGCGCAGGACGTCGCCCGTGATGTGCTGCTCCATGAACTTGCGCAGAGGACGGCGCATGTTGCTGTGCAAAATGAATCCTATGCTGACTGCAAGACCAATGACGATGCCAATCAACAGATCTGTCAGAACGATGGCAACGACAGTGATGATGAAGGGTAGAAACTGGTTCTTTCCTTCACTCCACATCTGTTTGACCAGGCTGGGACTGGCGAGCTTGAGCCCGGTCATGAGCAGAATGGCTCCAAGCGCGGCAAGCGGGATCTGGTTCAGCAAGCCGGGCACCAGCAGAACGCAGCCCAGCAGCAGGAAGCCATGAAAAACAGCGGAGAGCTTGGTTTTGCCGCCGGCATTGATGTTCACACTGCTGCGTACAATCACGCTCGTCATGGGCAGCCCGCCGATCAGACCTGCGGTAACGTTGCCAATCCCCTGCGCGATGAGCTCCCGGTTGGGAGGACTGCTGCGCTGCTGCGGATCAATCTTGTCCACCGCCTCAAGGTTGAGCAGCGTCTCCAGGCTGGCGACGATGGCGATGGTGATGGCCGCGCCGTACACCGCCGGATTGGCCAGAGCGGAAAAATTTGGAAACACCAGGAAGCCGACAAACGCGCTGAGGTCTTTCGCCACCGGAACCTGAACCAGGTGCGAGGCTTCGATAACCCATGCGGCGCTGCCATACTGCTTTAGCAGCATGCTGACCCCCACCCCCAGCAGAACGACCATCAGCGGGGCGGGCACCACGCTGTTTTTCAAAGGCTTGATCTTGTCCCAAAAAACCATCAGCAAGATGGAAAGCACACCGACCAGCGCGGCACCGGGCTGGATGTCAAACAAAGCGGACCAAATTTCGGTGAACGTGTTCTCATGGTCGGGCTGCTCGAAACCCATGTCACCTTCCGGGTCGGGGTCGTGCCCGATGACGTGGGGAATTTGTTTGAGGATGAGGATAACACCAATGGCGGCCAGCAGGCCCTTGATCACACTCGAAGGGAAAAACGCAGCAATGAAACCCGCACGACAGACCCCGAGGATGATCTGCAGCACACCCGCAAACATCACCGCCAGCAGGAACACATCAAAAGCCCCCAGCTTGGTGATCTGCGCCGCCACAATGGCGGTCAAACCTGCGGCAGGTCCGCTGACGCTCGTTTGAGAACCGCTGAGAACTCCGACCAAAATGCCGCCGATGATCCCTGCCACGACACCCGAAAAGAGCGGCGCATTGGATGCCAGCGCCACCCCCAGACAGAGCGGTAGAGCCACAAGAAAGACGACGAGGCCAGCCGAGAGATCTTTGAAAAAGGTTGCAGATGAGGTCGGGGAAGTGGCAGGCATGCAGAGTGAATAGGGTGACAAAAAGGTGGGATACTTTATCTGAACCTGCCCTTCAAACGAAGCCAAGAACAAAACGGCCTTAGATTTTCATCACCTGCTCAATCCTTTAGCCAACCCGCTTAAATCTTTAGTCGATCAAACCGTTGCGAATGGAGAAACGCACCAGTTCGCCGATGGAGTGAAGGTTGAGCTTTTCCATAATCCGGCCGCGATGAGCCTCCACAGTGTACACGCTCAGGTTCAGCACCGAGGCGATTTCCTTGTTGGTCTTGCTCTCCGAGATCATCTGCAGCACCTCCCGTTCCCGTGGTGAGAGCAGGTCGATCGGGTTGGTGACATGCTTGCGATAGTCGTCCAGCACCGCGTCGCTGACCTCCGGGCTAAGAAATCCTTTGCCGTTGGCGACGGCTCTGACAGCCGAAAGAAGATCGCTTTCGTTGCTGTCCTTCAACAAATAGCCATTGGCTCCTGCGCGCAGCATTTCACGCACATAGACAGAGTCTTTCTGCATGGAGAGCGCCAGGATGCGCGCCTTCGGCACTGCCTTGGTGATCTGCCGCGCCGCCTCGATGCCGTTGAGCTCGGGCATCGTCACGTCCAGCACCACCACATCCGGCTGGAGATTGATGGCCTTTTCCACCGCCTCCCGTCCGTTGGCGGCCTCTCCCACGACCTCCATGTCCCACTGCGCAGCGAGGATCATGCGAAAGCCGTTGCGGACCACGGCGTGGTCATCGGCAAGAAGTATGCGGGTTAATTTGGCAGACATGAGGATATCAGAATAGCTAACGAGCGGCAAAGAGCAAAATCTGCGGTCATTTTGTGGGAACCCACCACAAGCAGTCGTCCAATCCTGCGCCACACCTCCTCCAATGTCAGCCTTCCGCCTATCCAGAATCAGCCTCATCATCGCCTTGATGCCGATGCTGAGCCAAGCCCAGTCCACGGTC
This sequence comes from Prosthecobacter sp., assembly GCF_044373815.1. Taxonomy (GTDB): domain Bacteria; phylum Verrucomicrobiota; class Verrucomicrobiia; order Verrucomicrobiales; family Verrucomicrobiaceae; genus Prosthecobacter. The sequence goes on from NZ_JBIPNG010000341.1 coordinate 5,059, forward strand.
AAGGCTCCCGATGGAGGTGGCTCGCTGGCTGAAGAGCTGACGCTCGAAATGCCCGAAATCGTCATTGAGGGCAAGGCCGAGAGCCTCATTGGCATCGCCACCTCCGCCTCGAAAGGCCAGACCAGCACCAAGGAACTGCTGGCACGGCCCTTTTCACGTCGTGGCGAGTTGTTGGAAAGCATCCCGGGCTTCATCGCCACCCAGCACAGCGGTGATGGCAAGGCGAACCAGTACTACCTGCGCGGCACGAACCTCGATCACGGCACCGACTTTGCCATCTACGTTGATGGCATGCCGGTGAACCTGCGCAACCACGCGCACGGCCAGGGCTATGCAGACACGAACTTCATCATCCCGGAACTGGTCGGTCAGCTCGAATACTGGAAGGGCACCTACTACGCGCAGCATGGTGATCTCAGCTCCACCGGGGCGGCGCGTTTCAAGCTGCTGGACGCCCTGCCCCAGGGCATCGTCTCCACCACCTGGGGCGAATATGATTATTCGCGCACACTGGTCGCAGATACGATCCAGGCCGGTGCCGGGCAGCTCACCGTGGCCTTGGAGCATCAGTTCTACAACGGCCCCTGGGATATGCATTCAGATGCCACCCGCTTGAACGGTTTCCTGCGCTGGCACTGGGAGGACGCCAAGGACAAGATCAATCTGACCTTCATGGGCTATCACGGCAAATGGAAGTCCACCGATCAGGTGCCGCAGCGCGCCGTCGACAGCGGTCTGATAAGTCGTTATGGAAACCTCGACCCCACCGACGGTGGCAATTCACAGCGCTACAGCCTGTCGTTCGACTGGGTCCGCAATGAAGGCCGCACCACCACGCGTGCCAATGCCTATGCGGGCTTTTACGACCTCGATCTGTTTTCCAATTTCACCTTCTACTTGGACAGCTTCGCGCGTGGCGACACCCTGGGTGACCAGTTCGAACAAAAGGACCATCGCTGGTTTCTCGGCGGCGAACTCGCGCGTGACTGGCACTTCGATGCCATGGGCCAGGAGCAGCGTTTCACACTCGGCATGCAGCTGCGCACCGACATCATCACCGGCCTCGGTCTCTACAACACCTCTCAACGTCAGCGCTGGAACACCGTGCGGCAGGATGACATCACCCAGTCCACCTACGGCCTGTACGCGGAGGCTGAGCTCAAGCCCGTGCGCTGGCTGCGCATCATCCCCGGTCTGCGCGGCGACGTGTTTCAATTCAACGTGGAAAAGAGCAACCTTCCGGAGAATGCCGGGTCGCTGACCAAGGGCATCGTCAGTCCAAAGCTCAGCATGGTGTTCGGCCCCTGGGCCAAGACTGAGTTCTACGTAAACGCCGGCATGGGCTTCCACAGCAATGACGCACGCGGCGTGAACATCACCACCGATCCTAACACGGGCCTCCCGGCTGATCGGGTCAATCCACTGGTGCGCACCTACGGCGCCGAAATCGGCATTCGCAACGAGTCCATTCCCAAGCTGGTCAACACACTCTCCTTTTGGATGCTGCACAGCGATTCGGAGCTGATCTACACGGGTGATGCCGGCACCACCGAGCCCGGAGCAGCCTCAATGCGCAAGGGCATCGAACTTTCCAGCTACTGGCGTCCCGAGGATTGGGTCATGGTCGACATCGAGGCAACGTTGACCGACGCGCACTTGGTCAACACCGATCCGCCCAACCAAAAGATCCCCAACTCCATTCCCTACACGTTTAACGGCGGCATCACTCTCGGCGGTGCGCAGGGCTTCTTCGGCTCGTTGCGTGCTCGTTACTTCGCACCACGGCCCTTGGATTCAGTGGTGGACGTCAAAACGCGTGAGTCATTGCAGGTCAATGCCCGCCTCGGCTATCGCAAGAACAATTGGGAGATCGCCATGGACTGCCTGAACCTGCTCAACCGCAGTGACTACGACGTGGCTTATTACTATGCCTCCCAGCTTAAAAGTGATGCCACCCCGGTCGATGGCGTGCACGTACACCCCATCGAACCGCGCATGTTTCGCCTCTCGGTGACCTACCGCTTCTAGGCGGAGGTTTTCACGGTGCCCAGTCGGCAAAGAAACAGCCCTGCCCTGTTGTCAAAGCTTCCAGAGCATACGACCTTGTGCCCCCATGTCTCTGCCGCGACTGCTCGCCCTTCTCCTTAGCACTTCTGCCACACTCACCGCGCAGGTGGCCAG
>NZ_JBIPNG010000342.1:0-7235 GCF_044373815.1 Prosthecobacter sp.
AGTGGTTCACCTCAGCTCTTTAAGGTTCTCGACCAAAATAACGACGGCCTGCTGGAAAAAACGGAGCATGAGGCCTTTTTGAACCGTCCCGGTCCACGCCCCTGAGGGGATGAAATTTTGCTTCCCAAGCGATTTTTGAACCTTTAACATCGCCTGAACTCCAACAGGCCATGTCTATGAACCGAATCACCTTCGCCTTGGCTGCTCTTCTGAGCACGGTCATCTCCGCCAAAATACACGCCGAGGGTGATTGGAGCGTGAAAAGCGCGCAACGACCCAAGGTGGCGATCTTTGCCGAGGATGTCACGGTGGACGGCACCCGCCGCCCCGATCTGGGCCGGGCGCTGGCGGACAGTCTCAGCACCAATTTGCTGCGTCGCGGGCAGATGCGGGTGTTCAATCTGACCACCGAGGAGACCAAGAACGGCACTCAGACCCTGGTGCTGCCCAAGGATGCGCCCACCAAGGTGCCGGCGCTCGACAAGGACATCGACTACCTGCTGAGCTTCAATTTGTTTTCCAACGCCAATGAGCATCGTCTGACGGTCAAAAAGACCCGTGTTTCGACTTCTGAGCTGATGGATTCCCACCAATTCTTCACTTATGGCCGGATGAGTGATGTGTTCTCGCTCGTGGGCAAAATTGCGGACCGAATCGATCCGCTGCCAGTGATCCACAATTTCCCGGTCACGCAATCCCCTGCGGCGATCCGTGCCGCGCAGCCTGATCCAACCCCCTATCAGCGGTTCTGGACCGGTGATTACTCCAATCCTGGCAGCCCGGCCTATGACCCATGGCGTGCCAACAACGTGGCGCAGTATGATCTTAGCAAGGTGCCGAAGGCGCTGACGTACCAGGAACTGGGTTCCATTCAGCACATCGACACCACCTGGAGATTCACCGTCGTCAAACCGGTCAAAGGCGTGCAGTTGAACAGCCGGGATCCGCTGCATGTGCTCTACGATGAAGGCGACGTGTATGCCAATCTGCGCGTCGGCACGGTGGAGCAGGCCGGAGTCATCGCCGACTACGGCGGCATGACGCCGGAGCATCACAAACTGTTCAATGGCGACAAGGTTTTCGGCTGGTATTCGCCTCCGAAGGAGAAGGCGGCGAACACGAAGTAGGGTTGATATGGCTTTGACGTGAGCTATTGGCACTGCCGCCAATTCCCGTCACCCATGCTTCAGCTCTCCCAGGTTCTCCTTCCCGTCGATCATCAAGAGGATGATCTTCGTCGTGCCGTGGTGCAGCAGCTGGGCGCCCGCGATGAGGACATCATCAGCCTCAAGGTGAAGCAGCGGGCGATTGATGCCCGGCGCGGGCATGTGGAGTTCAGCTTCACGCTCCTGGTCGAAGTGAAAGACGAGGCACGCGTGCTCAAGCGCATCGGTAAGAATCCACGCATCGGCCCGGCCACGGAGGAGATCTACAGTGAGGTTGCGCAAAACGTGGTGCGTTCGGCCTCTGCGCGGCCTGTGATCGTCGGCACCGGCCCCTGCGGCTTGTTCTGCGGCCTGCTGCTGGCTCGTGCGGGACTCAAGCCGCTGCTGCTGGAGCGCGGCAAGGCTGCGGGGGATCGTGCACGCGATGTGACGGGCTTCTGGCGGCGCGGCTGGGATTTCAATCCTGAATCAAACGTGCAGTTTGGTGAAGGCGGCGCAGGCACCTTTTCGGACGGCAAGCTCTACACACAAATTCGGGACCGCGAGCACCGCATCCCCTGGCTGCTGCGTGAAATGGTGGCCGCAGGCGCGCCTGAGGACATCTTGATCAAGAGCAGGCCCCACATCGGCACGGACCGGCTCATCAAGGTCGTGCGGCATGTGCGTGAGGAAATCATCACCCTGGGTGGCGAGGTGCGTTTTGGCGCCCGCGTGGCGGATGTGGTGATCGAAGACGGCGTGATGCGCGCGTTGACGCTCGCGGATGGCGAAACGATCGAAGGCTCGCGCTTCATCTTCGCCATAGGCCACAGCTCAAGGGACACCTTTTACATGCTGCATCGTCATGGCGTGCCGTTTGAGGCCAAGCCATTCTCCATCGGTGTGCGCATTGAGCATCCGCAGAAATTGATCGACCGCAGCCTGTACGGCAAATGGGCCGGAGATGCGCGGCTAGGGTCAGCCCCCTACAAGTTTGTGGCGCATTGTGGCACGGGCCGCGCGGCCTACAGTTTCTGCATGTGTCCCGGCGGACTCGTCGTGGCGGCCACATCGGAGCCGGGAATGGTCGTGACGAACGGCATGAGCAGCTACGCCCGCGAAGAATCGAATGCCAACAGCGGCTTCATGGTGGACGTGAGGCCTGAGGACATGCCTGCCGGAGATGTGCTGAGCGGCATCGAGTTTCAGCGCAATCTGGAGCGCCGGGCCTTTGTGCTCGGTGGTGGCAACTATCACGCCCCAGCGCAACTGCTCGGCGATTTCCTCGCAGGACGCGCCTCGACCGGCCCCGGCAAGGTGCTGCCATCCTATGAGCCGGGCGTGGTGTGGTCCAATTTGTGCGAGGTGCTGCCCGAATACACGATTGAGACGATTCAAGAGGCCATTCCGCGCATCGACAAAAACCTGCCCGGCTTTGCCCTGGATGAAGCGGTGCTCACGGGCGTGGAAACTCGCAGTTCATCACCCGCCCGCATCCCGCGAGATGCGCAGTCGCTGCAATGCACTGGTGTGAAGCATTTTTACCCAGCAGGTGAAGGCGCGGGCTACGCCGGTGGCATCATCTCCGCCGCTGCTGACGGCATGCGTGTGGCTGAGGCGATCTTACGCGAGGGTTGAGCGAATGTGCGCTAGCACGCCCCGGCAGCCATCTTCCAGCAGATCCAGCACAAGTTCGAAACCCTGCTCACCGCCATAGTAAGGATCTGGCACTTCGCTTTCCTGGTGGTCGGTGCAGAATTCGCAGAAGAGGCGGATTTTGGAACTGAACTGGGATGAGCGGTCAAAAGACTGCACGTCACGCAGGTTTTGCCGGTCCATGACGAGGACGAGGTCGTACTCGCTCAAATCGTTTTCCGTGACCTGCCGGGCGCGGCTATTGAGACTGTACCCCCGATTTTGCGCTGCGGTGCGCATTCTTTGATCAGGCAGTTTGCCCGCATGCCAGCCACCCGTGCCCGCAGAACGGATCGAGACGCGATCAGCATATCCTTTAGCTTCGACCAGTGCACGCATGACGCCCTCTGCCGCAGGTGAACGGCAGATGTTGCCCAGGCAGACAAAAAGGAGGCGAAAAGGGGCGGCCATCGAGGGAGCTAGGCCAGCGAGAGGCTTTTCACAAACAAAACCACCTCCTGTTCTCAGGGGATGCCGGGCATCCCCCAGCGGAAGATTTCTTTTTCTGTTAACGAGTCTTTGGTTGAGCCGTAGTTTGAGCACGCTATCTGCTACCAAAACCTAAACCCCACGCCCACCCCATGTCTGTTGTATCCAAAGGTCTTGAAGGAATCGTTGCTGCCGAAACCCGTCTTGGGGAGGTGAATGGAGCGGATGGCATTTTGTTCTACTGTGGGTACGACATCAATGAACTGGTCAAGGTCAGCTACGAAGAAGTTGTTTACCTGCTGTACTACAACAAGCTCCCGAACCGCATCGAACTCAACAAGCTGACCACGGCGCTGCGTGCCGAGCGTGAGCTCCCGCAGGGTGTCATCGATTTCCTCAAAGCCGCGCCAAAAACCGCCAAGCCCATCGACATCATGCGCACCGCCGTCTCGATGCTCGGCTGCTATGATTTGAGCCGTTACGACCTCGAAGTCAGCGAAAACATGGCCAACGCCATCCGCCTCACTTCGCAGATCGGCGTGATTGCCGCCTACTACCACCGTGCACGTCAGGGGCTGGAACTGCCGCCCGTGCGCAAGGATCTCAGCGAAGCCGCTCATTTCCTCTATCTGATGAACGGCGAAGTGCCGAGCAAGGAAGCCGAAAAGACCCTCGACATCGCCTACATCCTGCATGCCGAGCATGGTTTCAATGCCTCCACCTTCACCGCCCGCGTCGTGGCTTCGACTTTGAGCGACATGTTCTCCGCCATCAGCGCCGCCATCGGTGCCCTTAAAGGACCGCTGCACGGTGGTGCCAATGAAGGCGTGATCCATATGCTCGAAGAGATCGGCTCCCCTGACAAGGTGGACGCCTGGGTCGCCGACGCACTGGCTCAGAAGAAGAAGATCATGGGCATCGGTCACCGCGTTTACAAGGTTCTCGATCCCCGCGCTCCGCATCTGCGTGAGATGGCCATCCAGCTCACCAGCCAGCTTGGTGAGTCGAAGTGGATCCAGATGTCCGAGCGCATCGCCCAGATCATGCGCGAGCAGAAGGGCCTCAATGCGAACGTCGACTTCTATAGCGCCACGGTTTACTACAGCCTTGGCATTCCGACTGACCTCTTCACCCCGATCTTCGCGATCGCCCGTATGAGCGGCTGGACCGCCCACGTGCTGGAGCAGTGGAGCGAAAACCGCCTCTTCCGCCCCCTCAGCCAGTACGTCGGCAAGCCTTACGGCCAGAAGGTCGTGCCGATTGACGAGCGCTGATTGGACTGACCCGAAGGATGGCAGGACTAATTTTGAATGCTGCAAAGGTGGCAAAACTTTGTGTTTGCCACTAACGTAGATGCTTCATGCGTCTCCTTTCAACCGTCGGAGCCGTCGCTGTGATGCTCGGCACGCAGGTGATGGCGCAGCCTGCCACACGTCTCGTGTGGCAGCCGGTGCAGGAGTATTTCATTCATCGTGATGAAGGGCAGCAGGTGCTTGCGGGCACCAAGCGGTTGAACTCATTCACGGCTTACACCCATATCGGCACCGACTTCGGTTTCCATGGGCCGGCGGAGCACGAGATCGAATGGCTCACCGATGAAGTCGTGGTCCACCTCGGCCAGCAGCCTGATGCATGGGCGGGCATGTGGCACAGCCTGGCCGGGCAGGCGCGCAATGCGAGCCGCGTGATGGATTTCACGCATGCCTATCCCGAGCCGGTCACTGCCAGATACCAGCCGCGTGTCACTGCGGTGATGCTCAGGGCCTCCGGGCGCGGCAGGATCAAGCTCGAAATCAAATCTCCCACCGACGAACCGCGCTGGACGCAGGTGATAGAGCTCAACGAGAAGCAATATCGCATGTTTGTGCATCCGGTGGCTCCTGAGTCGGTGCGCGATGGAAAAACCATCATATGGACGGCTGAGCCTGGGGCGGAAGTAAAGGTGTCAGGCTTGTTTCTCGGCATCGAGCAGCCCCAAATTCCCTGGGATGCCTATGCTTTCCTCGCCTCCTACGCGAAGATCGCCCGCAGTTACTCCATCGGGACCGGTTTCGTGCGTGACCGCGCTCACATTGAGGAGGGGGCTTTTGAGTCCGTCTCCGCCACAGGCATGTATGTCCTGGCTTCGGCGGCGGCGGCGCAGGAGTCGTTGGGCGTCGTGACGGCAGATTACGCACGCTGGGTGCTCACACGCACGCATGAGGCGGTCAAGAAACTCAAAACCGGACGCGGCCTGCTGCCCCATTTTGTGCACCGCCATGGGCGGGAGAACGCCTACAGCATCCATCCGGGCACGGAATACAGCACGGTGGACACGGCGATCTACGCTCAGTCCATGCTGCAGGCAGCGATCATGCTGGATGTCCCGGCTGTGGCCGAGGACCTGATCCTGCAGATCAAAGAGATCGACTACGATCTGCTGCACCTGCCAGATGGCCATCTCTCGCACGGTCTTGCTGACGACGGCATCACCCTCCTGCCGCATGGCTGGCAGGACTGGGGTGGCGAAACCACTCTGGTGATGCTCATGGAAGGCATCGCAAGCCCCGAACACCGCCCGCCGCCCATGCGCACTCCGGGCAAGGCCTGGCAGGGCACCGGTTTCATCACCGAACTGCAAAGTCTGCTTCATCCCGATTTCGACAGTGACGTGCCCGATGCGCATGACGGTGTTCGCTGGCTCAGTGTGCGCCGCTCCATGCTGGGCGCGCAGCTGGCCTACATTCCCAAACGCTGGCCCCAGTCCCATGCCGCACGCAACGGCATCTACGGTTTCTCTGCCGGCGAAAATGAGGCGGGGAACGGCTACTACGTGGGTGGCGTCGATCTGCCGGATCAAAAGCTCATCCACCCGCACTACATCCTGATGTCTTCGACGCTGAATCCGCAGGCACAGGAGACGTATGACCTGCTCGAACGCATGGAGAAGGCCAGCTACTTCCCGCCTTGGGGCATGGTCGAGAATCTCAACGTCGATGGCCGCAGCTACCTGCCGATGGAAGGTTCGCTGAATGCCGGCTTTGAGGCTCTCAGCGCCTACCATTTGTTTGCCAAAAACCGGAAAATCCCGGACGCCATCTATGCGGCCAGCCTGAAAAGTCCGCAGATCCGCCGCGCCATGCAGCTTTTCTACCCCGTTCCAGCCAAGGTTGTCGGCGGAGACAGGGAAGCTGCCGCGCAGTAGCAGGGACATGAAGCTAACCCTTGCTCCCGTGCCCATCCCCGGTTAACTGGACCGTCACATGTTTGTCGATCAAATCAAAGTTCATGCGCGCGCCGGAAAAGGCGGCGATGGCAGCGCCCATTTTCATCGCGGTAAATTTCGTCCCAAAGGCGGCCCCGACGGCGGCGACGGCGGGAACGGGGGCAGCCTCATCCTGCTGGTGGATCCCAGCACGGACAGCCTCCGCAATTACGTTTTCAACAGCAAGCTCATCGCCGAGGACGGTGCCAAGGGCGGTGCCACCCAGTGCTCCGGCCGCAGTGGCAAGGATGTGGTGTACAAAGTGCCGCCGGGCACCCTCATCAGCCGCGTCACTCAGGAATACGACAACGAAACCAACGAACTCGTCACGCGCTACGAACCCGTGGCCGACCTGACTGAGACCAATTCCACCTACGTGCTCTGCAAAGGCGGCAAAGGCGGGAAGGGGAACGTGCATTTCAAGACTTCCACGCATCAGGCTCCGCGTGAATTTACCCCCGGCACCCCCGGTGAGGAAGGTGACTTCCACTTCGAACTCCGCAGCATCGCGGATGCCGGATTCGTCGGCGCGCCCAACGCGGGCAAATCCACGCTGCTCTCCAAGCTGAGCGCCGCCAAGCCGAAGATCGCCAATTATCCCTTCACCACGCTGCAGCCGATGGTCGGCGTCATTGAGTTCGGCCCCAATCGCCGAGGCACCCTGGCGGACATTCCCGGGCTCATCGAAGGCGCCCACGAGAACATCGGCCTCGGCCATGATT
>NZ_JBIPNG010000343.1:0-7187 GCF_044373815.1 Prosthecobacter sp.
TGCTGATTTCCCGAAAGAAGGCACCAAAAGAAATCAGTTATCTTCTACCTAATGTGTTTCTGCGGGGTGATGTCACACGTGGAGAAGCGGGTCGTATTCTGCAGATGCCGGAGCGAACTGCCCGGCGTCATGTGGGTCAACTTGTCGCCGATGGTGTACTTGTATCGAACGGACCCAGTGCACCGGTCCGCCTTGGCTTTCCCGCCTCGTACGTGGGCTACTATTTTCCTCATCTTTATCCAGCCGGGGTGGAACTCGGAAAGTTGTGAGAATCTTTCCTTCATTGATTGCTGCTGCGGCTGTCAGCATTTTCATTTTTGTTTTTATGCACAATGAGCCACGCCTGAACATCAAGACACTTTCGGAAGAGGCTATTGAGGCCAGGATGCAGGTGTTTGCTGGAGTGGCTTGGAATCGGCAATGTAGTGCGACAGATTCATGGTATAAAATTTTATGAATTGGCTCAACATCCTGACACCATCGAAGATTCGCTTCGAGCTTGAAGTGCTTGTAGCTTTGGAGAGGCGCCTGTTACGCCGGCTTCCAGAGGAGTACCGTCGATTCGTTGTTTCTTTGAATGGCGGGAAGATCTCCGTGGATCATGAGTTGAAAACAATGATCTATGGAGATGCCTGTGAGCTTGCTGTCAGGCACATTTTTCCGCTGAATGATTCCGGGGTTGTTAAAATACAAGAAGGTTGGCGTGAAAGCAATGTAGGCTCCTATGCCTTGCTTCCGATAGCTGATGATGGCGGGACCGGTTTCTATTTTTTGATGTTGGACAATGACCACTGGGGTCAGATTTACTTCTCCTACAAAGATGAGTTTTTCATGACTCCGCCTGCCGACTGGGCTGCTGACTCGAATGGACTGCCGACGTGCCTGGGATTTGTGGCCAAGGACTTTTCTCAATTTGGCAGGCTGATTGAAGGGAAGTCCAAGTGATGCTCAAGCCGAAAGGTGCTGGCTTGTGGCGGTCTGGATGAGGGGAGTCGCAGGGCCAGTGGGGCAGGGGGGATGGAAGAATGGAAACTCAGCCTGGAAAAAGGGGCGGGAGGGGCTGGGCGGGTGCGATTTGGATTTAGGGAGGGGGCTAGGAGGGTGGTGGGTGAGAAAAAAGGGAGGGGGCAGAAAACTCGGAGCAAGTTCTTGCCTGTAATTTGCGACTTGCTAAAGTGCGCGGCTTTACCCGCCACGGACCAACCAACCGACCCACCTTAACTCATGCCTCCATCCTTTTTGCTGACCAACGGCATCGCCCTTGCCATCGCCCTCTCTGTTGTGGGGCTTGTTTTTGCTTTCATCCTGATCAAGAAGGTCGTGGGGGCGGATGCGGGGAATGAGAAGATGACGGAGATCGCCCTGGCGATCCAGCAGGGGGCGAAGGCGTACCTGAACCGGCAGGTGATGGCGGTGAGCCTGATCGCGGTCGTTGTTTTTGCAGCGGTCTGGTGGCTGCGTGGCGGCCTGACGGCGACGGGTTTTGTGGTGGGCGCGGTGTGCTCGCTGGCGGCGGGTTACATCGGGATGATGATCGCGGTCCGGGCGAACGTGCGCACGGCGCAGGCGGCCTCGGTGAGCAGTCATTCGGCGCTGAAGGTGGCCTTCAATGGCGGTGCGGTGACGGGTTTGCTCGTCGTGGCGCTGGGCCTGCTCTCGGTGGGTGTGTTTTTTCTGATCGTGCGCGGGGCGGTGGACCACGCGAAGCATGCGATTGATTCGCTGGTGGGTCTGGCTCTGGGCAGCTCGCTGATCAGTGTCTTTGCACGTCTGGGCGGCGGTATTTATACGAAAGCGGCTGACGTGGGCGCGGACCTGGTGGGCAAGAATGAGCAGAATCTGAATGAGGATGATCCGCGCAATCCGGCGACCATTGCTGATAACGTGGGCGACAACGTGGGCGACTGCGCCGGGATGGCGGCGGACGTTTTCGAAACGTATGCGGTGAGCTTGATCGGCGGCGTGCTGGTGGGCCATCTGACGGTGGGCACGGAAGCGGCGGTGGTTTACCCGTTTGTGCTGTGCGGTCTGGCGATCATTGCGTCTCTCATTGGCATCGGCTGGGTGAACTTCATCAAGCAGGAGGCGACGGCGTCTCTGGTGTGCGGGGTGGCGGTGTCTGGCATCGTGGCTTCGGCGCTGTTCTGGTGGTCCACTGCGGCGATCTTCCCCCAGGGGATCAAGATCGGTGAGATGGCGGTTTCGAGCACGAACTTGTTTTACTGCGCGGCGGTGGGTCTGGTGATGACGCTGCTGGTGGTGTGGATCACGAACTACTACACGAGCACGCACCACAAGCCGGTGCGGCTGATTGCGAAGGCTTCCGAGACGGGTCCGGCGACGAACATCATCGCGGGGATCAGCATCGGGAACCAGGCGACGCTGCTGCCGGTGCTGGCGATCGCGGCTGCAATCTGGGGCTGCTATGATCTGGCGGGTCTGTATGGCATCGCGATCGCGGTGGTGTCCATGCTGTCGCTGTCGGGCATTGTGATTTCTTTGGATGCGTTTGGTCCGATCACGGACAACGCGGGCGGCATCGCGGTGATGGCGGGTCTGCCGGAGAGCGTGCGCAAGATCACGGACGAACTGGATGCCGTGGGCAACACGATGAAGGCTGTGACGAAGGGCTATGCGATCGCGAGCGCCGGACTGGCGGCGATGGTGCTGTTTGGCTCGTATGTGGAAGATTTGCAGGCGTTTGTGGGGCACAAGGTGAGCTTTGACCTGATGGACCACCGGGTGGTGATCGGGATGTTCATCGGCGGGTTGCTGCCGTTCCTGTTTACGTCTTTCTGCATGAGCGCGGTGGGCAATGCGGCGGGTGCGGTGGTGCGCGAGGTGCGCCGCCAGATCACGGCGAAGCCTGGCATCCTGACGGGTGCGGACACGCCTGACTATGCGCAGTGCGTGGACATCGTGACGAAGGCGGCACTGGGCCAGATGATTGTGCCGGCGCTGCTGCCGCTGATCTTTGTGATCGCGGTGTCGTTCCTGGGCATGGAAGCGCTGGGAGGGGTGCTGATCGGCACGATCGTGACGGGTCTGTTTGTGGGTATTTCGATGACGAGCGCCGGTGGCGCGTGGGACAATGCGAAGAAGTTCATCGAAGAAGGCAACCACGGTGGCAAGGGCAGCTTTGCGCATCAGGCGGCGGTGACGGGCGACACCGTGGGTGATCCTTACAAGGACACGGCCGGTCCTGCGGTGAACCCGATGATCAAGGTGGTGAACATCCTGGCGATTCTGATCATTCCGATCGCGTTTAAGGCGGTGGTCAAGTGATTGGCTGAAGAGTTAAAAATTCAAAGGGGGCCTCCAGAGATGGGGGCCCTTTTTTTTGGCTGGGGAAGGGGGGGCGAGGCGGTGTAGATGGACAGGATTAACAGGATGGCAGAATTTCAGGATTACTGCAGGGGGGAAGCGAGCGTAGCGAGGTAGACGAACGAAGTGCCCGGAGGGTGAGCGCAGCGAATCAATGGTGGAGGGATGGACGGCGGGGGCTTGAGGAAAGGGGGAGAGCGGGTGGGTTGGTAGGTGGCGGTGGGGCGAAGGATTCTAGGGACGCGCACAACGCGTTCCTACCAGCGCTGGGGCTGCGGGGCGGTGGGGGCTGGTGGATGGCTGGGGGATGGCTGGGGGATGGCTGGGGGATGAGCGAGGTGGTTTGATCGAAGGAGAGGGCGGCGGATGGGGTATGAGCCTGCTCAATCAGCATTTGATTCTCAAGGCTGGGAGAGCACTATATTGGGGGAGGGGTTCCTCCCCGCGTTCGCCCGGCATTGTGACTGACTTTTATCCCATCGATAACCAACGCAGCAGCAACCTGCGCATTGCCATCACCGGCACGGTGGTTGTGCATGCGCTTTTGCTGGTGCTGCTGGCGTTTGTGTTTGCGAGCGAGGCTGCGCACCGGCTGTGGCTGGAGGCGCACCAGCCGCCGAAGGAGGAGAAAAAGGAGGAGGTGCTGCTGTTTCCTGAGCAGTTCCTGACGACGCCACCACCGCCGAAACCGAAGCCGGAGCGCATGGTGTACATGCGCACGTCTCAGAATGAGGGTGCGGAGATGGCGCCGAAGAATCCGGCGTTCATTTCTGACCGGAACACGAATGCGTCCACCAAGAAGGCCCCCTCGCCGGATGCGACGGAGCCGATGCCTTCGATGGACGGGATCAAGATCAAGATGCAGGAGCTGGCGGACCGTGATTTCAACAATGGAGATCTAAAGGACGATGCGCGGCCGAAGACGCAGCCGCCTGAGGTGGCGATGCTGGCACCGAAGCCGCCGGCACCACCCACGCCGGAGGCTCCGCCTTCGATCCTGAAACCGAAGGACGCCGCACCGCCGCAGCCGCCCAAGCCGCAGACGGTGCTGACGCCGAAGCCGGAGACGACAACGCCGGAAACGGAGAAACCGGTGGAGACGCCGAAGATGGCGAAGGTGGAGCCTGACAAGACGCCGCTGACGAAGATGATGGAGGAGGCGGACAAGGAGCTGGCGAAGGTGGACATGAACCGGCTGCCGCTGGAGGTGAAGAAGCCTGACCCGATGGAGAAGACGCCTGACGCGCCGCCCACGACGAAGCCGGCACCGAAGAAGCTGGAGCTGGCGGAGGACATGCCGCCGCCGACTCCGCAGGAGAAGCCGATCCCGAAGGCGCTGCCGGTGGTGGAGGATGAGGCGGTGAAACGCACGACGCGGAACGAGGACCCGAACGCCTTTACGCCGCACACGCGCAAGTCGGAGACGAAGGGCACCATTTTCAATCGTGGGGACGAGGAGGCGGTGGATGCGAAAATGACGCCGCTGGGGATCTATGACCGGCAGGTGCGCGGCATGGTGGAAAGGAAATGGAACATCTACGTGAAGCTGCGGCGGGATGGCATGACCTACGCGAGCCTGAAGCTGGTTTTTTACGTGAACAAAAAGGGCAAGGTGGAGGGGCTGCGGGTCCTGGATGACAAGGAGTCCAATCCAGTTCTCACGGAGGTGACGGTGCGGGCGATCCAGGATGCGGAGCTTCCGCCGATCCCCGCTGATGTGCTGCCGCTGCTGCCGGAGGAGGATGGCGGGCGGTACAAAATCAATTACAATGTCCTCATTTACTGACCTGCCAGCCTGTGAGGGATTCGATCTGGGGCTCATGGTGCTGGGGGCGGTGTGCGCGCTTGGGGTTTCAGTGCTGGTGTGGCGAAGGCAGTGTGCGCTGGCGGGCAGGGGAGCCGCCTTTCTTGGCATGCTCTGCGCTGTGACGATGCACGCGCAGGAGGACGGCAGGCAGGATTCCAATCGTGTTAGGCTCATCCCCATTCCTGAAGCGGGGAAGGATGCGGATCTGGCGAAGGAAAAACCACGGACTCGCTATTACAGGCAGGTGGTCGCGCAGGTGGAACGCAAGTGGCAGGAGTATCTGAAGCAGATGGATGTCCCGCCCGGGCTTGTCGAGATTGGCTTTTACGTCAATGCCAAGGGCGGAGTGGAGAATGTGCGAGTGGTCAATGAGGTCCCCGCACCCCCAGTCTTGACGGATTTGACGCTGCGGGCGGTCCACGATGCGGACATCCCCGCCATTCCGGCAGAGGTCATCTCCACGCTCCCGGCAGAGGAGGGTGGGCGGATGAAGATCGTCTTCGGTGCACGAATCAAGCCCGACACCAGCCCGCTGATCGAGATGATGGAGGAGGCGGACAAGGAGCTGGCCAAGGTGGACAAGAATCAGCATACGCCAGCAGTGATGACGGAAGCGCCGCCGGCGAAGCCCGTCCCCAAAGCGCTATGGGGGCCGGACGATGAGCCTGCGACGCGGAACCAAGACCCAAACGCCTACACGCCCTTCACGCGCACACCGCAGACCAAGGGGACGCCTTTGAAGCGCGGCGAGGCGTCCGTGGATGCGGCGGATACGCCGCTGGGGCGCTACGAACGGGAGGTGAGAGGAGAAGTGGAAAGGAAGTGGCACATCTACCTGCACCTGCGGCGGGATGGCTTGAACAAAGGGTATCTGCAGCTCGTTTTTTACGTCAACAAGAAGGGCAAAGTGGAGCGCCTGAAGGTCATCAACGACAAGGAATCCACCCCGTTTCTCACCGAAATCACCTTGCGCGCGATCAAGGATGCGAAGATACCACCGATGCCTGCGGATGTGATCCCTTTGCTCCCGAAGACCGATCCCGAGTGCTTGAAAATCCAATATGATGTCCTTATTTACTGAACTCCTCGTCTCTGCCTCGCCCATGCTTGCGGCTGCTGCCGCCGCTACTGCGGATGCCACTGTAAAGGCTGCGCCTTCGGGGCTGCAGCTAATTTATGAGTTTCTTTCGACGGGGGGCTTTGTGATGGGGCTGATCGTGATCTGTTCGATGTCGGCCATCGGGGCGTCGATCATGGCGTGGCTGCAGCTGCGGGAGCAGGTGATCATGCCGAGCGGGGTGGTGAGCCAGCTGCGGGCGATCCCGAACTATGCGCTGAAGGGTGACATCCGGCCGCTGCAGGAGTTTCTGGTGCATGATGGCTCGATGCTGGCACGGCTGGGGAGCATGGCGATCAGCGGGGCCTTTACGAGCAAGCAGGAGTGCCATGATGCGTGCGCGATCAAGGCGCGCGAGGAGATCCACCGGCTGGAGAGCGGGATCCCGCTGCTGGAGGTGATGGTGTCTGTGGCGCCGCTGCTGGGGCTGCTGGGCACGACGGTGGGCCTGGTGGGGATGTTCTCGGCGTTTGGAGCGGGGGGCGGGCCGGACACGACGGTGATCGCGCATGAGATCGGCGTGGCGCTGCGCTGCACGATCGCGGGTCTGTTTGTGGCGGTGCCGTCGGTGCTGGCGCACACGTATTTTTCACGGCGGCTGGATGCGCTGGCGGTGCGGGTGGAGTCGATCATGCAGGAGACGATCCAGCATTTTTACCAGCACTTTGAAGTGCAGCGTCCGGCGAACTGAGTGTGGCCTGATCTGAAGCCTATCCTGCCATGAATCTGCGCCCCAAACGCCGCCCGGTACCGACGATCCCCATTGTGTCGCTGATCGACATCATGGTGATCCTGCTGATCTTCTTTGTCGCGACGACGACATTTGAGAAGGACAAGACGCAGATGAAGATCACGCTGCCGGAGTCGAAAACGCTGGGCGGTGCGGCGACGACGCCGGAGGTGCGTGTGGCGATCACCATCGACGAGCAGCAGCATGTG